>CAZSOQ010000006.1:11535-42974 GCA_964608495.1 uncultured Armatimonadia bacterium
CCGTCGAGGGCAGGTACTCCGGCCTGCCGGCCTGCGTGGGCCGATCGCGCGTCACTGCCGGTGCGCTGCTGCCACGGCTGCCCGTCGAGGGCGTGTAGGTGGGTCTTCCGGACTGAGTACCCCGGCTGGGCGTAGCCTTCCCCGGGACCTGGTACATGATCCCTGGCCACGGAGCGTAGATCGGCGTGGACGACCGCGCCGACCTTGCGGAAGTTGACCTCCCCGAGCCCGCGGTCAAGGTCCCCGACCACGGCGCGCGAGTCGTCCTGCCGGACTGCACCGGCCGGGTGGAGGTTACAGTCCTCTGACTCTGCGTTCTCGGGGTCTGCACCCGCGGTGTAGGCGCGGCCTCGCGGGCCTGGCTCGCCGCCCGGTCAGGCTGGCTTGCCCGGGACGCGGCCGCGGGCCGCTTGCTTTGCCCTCGCCCACGCTCCCCGCCCCACGCCACGCTTGCCAGCAACGCGGCGGCGCAGAGTATCCCGATTCCGACTATCACTTGGTTGCGTCTCATGGCCGCCACCTCCTGCTTTCTTGAGACTGATGGTTGGCAGTACCTTCGCCGCTGAACTCCTTGCTGTAGTACTACCGTCTGTAGTATACCCGAAGAGCTCCCCCAATGCAACAGGGGAGCCGAATCTTTTTCCGTGCCCGGGGCCCCGGCCTTGCCCCACCTGAAGGGCCGGCCCACCCGGCGCCTACTGCAGGTCCCACTTGCTCATCAGGTACGCTCTCACCCGGTCCGTCTCGTCCCGCGTCATCGCCCGGCTGTACACGAGGATCTCTGAGATGCAGCCCTTCAGGAACGTCTGGTAGTTCGGCGAGAAGCACCCAACCCGCACGTGCTTGGCCCAGCGGTCCACGAAGCTGGCCACGACCTGCCGCGGGCCTCCCGTCTCCATACCCGGGATACTGCACGCCAGGCCCGTCACGTAGTCATACTCCTTGCCGTCGCTGGCCGTGAAGATCCGCGGGTCGTGGTTCACTTCCGCGCCGGGCTCGGGGTTGCTGACCACCGCGAAGATCGTGGCCGGGATCTTCTCGTCGGCGAGGTCCGGCAGCTCCATTCTCGTGCGGGCGTCCTCGCTGAACCGCAGAGCGGGCCTGCCGTTCAGCCCGTCCGCGACGTACAGCGGCCGGAAGCCGGGCGAATCCTGGCGCGCGTCTCTCCCCTTGCCACTCTTGTCCCGCCAGACCGCCACCTTCCCGGCCTCGTCCTTCTCCACCGTCGTCTCATCCGAGGCGTCCAGCCATACCTCCAGCTTGTCTCTGGGCACCGCCTCTGACGCCATCAACTCGGCGGGGAAGACCAGGACGCCGGCCCTGCTCACCACGTACGTCGCCCCGCCCGTGCCCCGCCAGATCACCCACGCATCCTCCGCCGTCTTACGCACCCCGAGGTTGAAGGACAGCACCGGCGCCGTCTGTGGCGTGAAGCCGCACGCGGCAAAGGGCACGCGCCATTCGCACGTCCACGCATCCGCGCCCACGACCGCCTGGTACGTCACCGCCTTACCGAGCCTCGTGACCACGTCCGCGGGCGCACCGGCCTGATCGGTGCTGACGAAGTGTCCGTCCGGCCAGCCGTACAGGTTCAGGATCGGCCCGAGCTTGGCGGCGAAACCGTCCTGGATCGCGACCTCCATCGCGTCCGTGGTGCCCCACTGGTGGCTCGCGTACCTCAGCTTCCCGACGTCCTTCACCGGGTGCGTCGCCGCGATGTAGAGCGCCTCGTCGTCGTACCCCACCCAGGCCGTGCTCGGCGCCGCAGCCGACGGCGACCCGTCATAGGACTCCGCCAGGACCATGCGCCGCGCGCTCTCTCCGGTCAGCTCCTCGTCGAGCCCGCCGTCTATCTTCGGGGCTGTGCGGAGCCTACCCGCGGCGAACAGTGGCCGCGGGCGGTCGTCGGCGCCCGTCGCCCTCGCGGGGTACTTGTCCGCCGGTTTGGCGCAGGGACGGTTGGTCGGTTCAGGCAGGACCATCTTGCCGTCACGAGTCCGCGGAGGCAGTCCCAGGCCGGACAGGTCCTGCGGCTGTCTCGCCTTTTCCAGGCTGAGCCAGTAGACGGTCCCGATGGGGCCGGCGAGGGCTGACCGCACAACGACGAAGAGGGGGTGCGTGCCGGTCGCGGGTTCGAGCTTGGCCACCAGGTCGCGGGGGTCCGCCGGGCCCCCCGTGAAGCGCGGGTAGAGCTCGCCGATCTTCTCGCCGTCCCTGCCGTCGAGGCGCAGCTCCAGCTTCACCTCCTTCGGCTGCAGGGCGATCTGGCCCTGGTACTGCTCGAAGCGGAAGTACTCGAACTCCCCCACCGGCTTGCCGTCCTCCGAGCGGAAGACGACGAAGACATCGCGGGTGCCGGTCGCCTCGCCTGAGACCTCGTCCATGGCCTCATCGTAGATCTGGATGCGTCCCCCTCGGGGCCTGTCGGTCTGCGGCAGTGGGATCCGGCCGGCCAGGGGGCCGTCGGCGCTGTCAAGATGCACCTCGACCCACCGCGGCGCGGCCGTGTCACTGCCGTAGACCACCCGGAAGCGCCGGTATCCCTCGCCCAGCGGCACCCGGTTGAAGCGCAGCCAGGACCCGTCCGCCGTGTTGAACACGAAGGTCCACTGCTTCCGCACGCTCTCGTGCATGCCGTCGTTCTGCGTCGCCTCCAGCACCAGCGGGTCGGTCGCCTTCTGGTGCCGTGGCCTTGCCCGGGCCGACCGATCGCTGTTCATCTCCCTCACGTCGCTGGCAAGGCGCAGGACCACGGACTGCCATCCCTCGCTGAAGTCCACGTCCTCGAAGGAGAACCAGTCGCCGTCGCTCAGCCCACTCAGGTCGCCGGCGGACTTCGCTACCCCGGCCGAGTGAGCGGCGCAGCTCGCCGCTTCCAGCCGGCGCCGCTCGATCTGCGGCCATTCCGGCAGCGGTGGCGGGTCCTCGAAGTCGTGCCCGAACCTGAAGGGCTTGCCTTCCGGGAAATCCTCCGGGGTGAGCTCTGCGCTCGTGCGCGTGAACTCCGGGTGGAACACATTGTCGTGCTCGTTGATGTCCACGCACATGGTGTTGAACCACAGCCCGCGCTGGTGCGAGCCCGGCGCCGCCCACAGCAGGTTGTGGTGCAGGTCCACGTCGCAGGTGCCGGCGTCCAGGTACACGATGCCCAGCACGTTGATGCGCATGCCGAAGATGTCGTAGCAGTCGTGCATGACGTTGTGGACGACCTGTGAATTCAGCCCATCGAGGGTGCCACCGCTGGAGTAGTAGCCGGTGAGGAAGCCCGCATCCCTCGTCTGGAGCATCCCGTTGTACAGGTGGTTGTGGGCGAAGAGCGTGGCCGCATAGTCCATGGGTGCGCGGTCGCGCGAGGCCGTGCTCGTGCCGTTGCCGTAGAAGTTGAAGAAGTGCCTCCCGGCGTTGCGCATGGTGTTGTAGCTGATCACATGCCCGCCGACGAGGAAGTTCTCGTACTCGGGGAAATCCGACACGGCGTCGGTGATCGCGTTCAGGTAGTGGCTGGTGTAGTCAATCTCATCAACCAGGCAGTTGTGGATCGTGTGGTGGTAACCGCGCAGGTAAAACCCGGCCCCGGCGCTGAAGCGGATGCTGCAGTTCAGGAACGAGTTGTCATGCCCCCCGACGAAGATCCCGGTCTCGCCGGACCTGATCGTGTCGCGCCCGTCCTCGATCTGCCCGATGCTGTAGAACCGCGTGAAGTGTGAGATGTATGCCAGGTCACACCCGTCAACCACGCAGTGGGCCGATCCATCAAGGCACAGTGAGGCGGCCCGGATCGTCAGGCCGGAGATATGGATGTGCTCGCGCCCGCTGGAGTCGAAGGCGAGCTGGCGTTTCTTGGCCTCCACCTTGCCCGGTTCGCCTCCCGCTCTCGGGATGAGGTAGAGCGTGTTGTCCTCCCAGACCCACTCGCCGGGTCGGTCCAGGGCGTTCCTGTGCCCGACGATCATGCCGCGCCCCTCTTCGGGTTGGTAGCCGCTGTAGGGGCCGGAAAACCACCAGGTGCGGGTGCGGTCGCCGACCGTGATCTCGCCGGACTTCGAGCTCTCGATGATGCCGGTCTGAGCACTCCAGCCCTGGTAGTGGACACCGTAGTAGCACGCGCCCTTCCAGTAGTCCTCCGGCTGGCCCTCCAGCAGCTTGCTGACGATCCGCCCGGGCTCCTTGGTGGGGTCGGGGATGGAGAACTCACCGAAGGTCGGCCACAGAGGCGACAGATCGGACACATACATCTCGAGCCCCGGCGCCGGCTCGTTCGGGAACCGCGCCTCGATCATCACCTCGTCGTCGGCGAAGACCTGGTTCCGGCCCAGCCCGAGCGTCCACGGCATGGCAGCCCTCCAGACGTCCCCCTCGTCCCTCGTCCAGCCGGCGATCGGCTCGCAGCCGGTGACAACAGCTTTCTCGCCCTCGTAGGCCTTGACCGTGATCGGCCTTCCCGGCTCGCCGCTGCGTGGGAAGATCACGGTCTCGCGGTACACCCCCGCCCGGAGGAGCAGCGTGTCCCCGGGCTGGAGCTTGTCCACGCCGGCCTGGATGGTCTGCAGGGCCTGGCCGGGCTCCGGCCCGAGGCCGGTGTGCGCATCATCGCCGGCCGGCGACACGTAGTGGGTTGCCGCCCGGCCGATCTGCCCGGCCAGTAGAAGCGCCAGGGCAAGGGCGGCCGCTACTGCCCGGCCGCGGCTGTGGCTTGGGGTCGCGCTGATGGTGCTCATGCCGTGTCTCCTTGTCCGGGGCTCAGTGCTCGCCCGCTCTCGGCTCTGTCTTTCGCCGGGAGGCTTCGCCGGTCCCCCGGCCCGCGGAAGCCTACCAGCGGAAGAAGCGGTAGGGATCGTCCATCTCCTCGGGCTGGTCAAGGTACAGGCCGCTCTGCCATCGCCCCTGCTGAGGCGGGTCAATCGGCACCATCCGCACGTCGGCCAGCCACACTGTCCCTACGCTGCTGTACCAGATCTGGAAGCGCGTCTTCGAGTCCGCCGTGCCCTTCGAGACCACCTCGAAGGCAGACTCCCGCCACTGCTCGTCCGGCGCGAAGGGCTGGTACTCGAAGAAGGGCCGCCAGTCCGCGGTATTCATGAGCGTAAGATTCAGGCGCGCCCCCCGCAGCCCTTCCGCCCGCGCCCTCAGCGAGACGCGGTACCACTGCCCTTCCCTCACGGGCACATCCTGCTGCGCCAGCATCACGCTTCCCTTGTCCCCTTCGCCGAGGTCGAGAAGCGCCATGCGCTGGCACCACCCGTCTCCCGCCCGCTCGCGCGCACCGTCGTATTGCCCCGATCCGCTGAGCTGCCAGGCATCCGCTGCCCCTTTGCCGTCCGCGTCGGCGCTGAAGTCCCCGTTCCTGACCACCGACGCATCGGCATCGGGCAGAGCGACCGGCGTTGAGAACCTCCACAGCAGCGGCGTCGGCGCGCTCACTCCCAGGTTCGCCAAAACCCGCGTCAGCAGGAAGCTCGCCCGCCGGAAGGTCATCTTCAGGTGGAAGGACTCCTCGTAGCCGAACCGCCACGGAGCCATCTGGCAGAACACGACGTTGTCGTCCCCGGCGACGGCCAGCACGCCGTTCCCAACCGGCTGGGCGCCGCCTGTCACCAGGGGCAGCTCGCGCGGATCGCGGTTGAGCACATCGGCCGGGCACATCCCGGCCAGCGGCGACCCGAGGCCCGGCGGCCCGAAGTACGCCGAGATGTGCTCGCCCTTCCGGGTGCTGGTGGCGAAGGGCAGGAAGCCGTTGGCTTCCTGCTCGTCCAGCCCGACCGCCAGCAGGTGCCCGCCCGACTTCAGCCACTGCGCCAGGGCGTCCCTGTGCCGGGCCACGCCCACGCCGCCCCCGGGCCCCACGACCAGGACCTGCTCGGCGGTGAGTCCGCCGCCGTTGTAGGCACCCGGCGCCAGTCCGGCGCGCTCCAGATGCGCCCGTCCCGCCGGCTCACCCACGTACAGCACGCTGCGCCGCGGGGGCGGCGAGTAGCCCGCGGCGTACCCGAGCAGGTTCACGACCAGGCGCCTCGCGGCCGGTTCCTCCTCCGTCCGGCCGGTCACGTCCGCCTGGCAGAAGACGACCATGCCCTTGCCCTCACTGAACACCATTAGCGGGCTGTATTGCAGCCCGAAGCCCCCGTCGAGGACCGGCAGGAAGTCCCCGGCAGCCGGCTTCTCGATGAGCACCGAGGCCACGTTCCCCTGGCATCCGCAGCGCCACGGCCTCGTCACCGTGACCCCGCACCACCTCACCGACGGGACGGTGTTCGGGTCCTGACCGGGGTCGCACCGCGAGGGCAGAATCGTCGCTTCGCCGCGCCAGTCGCGGAGATGCTTCCTGTCCAGACCGGCAAGGAGCGGATGGCCGGGCACGCGCTCGAAGAGGCGCCGCAGGCCATACTCCTGCACGCGGAACCCGAGCCGCTTCTCCAGCACCTCCGCCTGCTGCTCGAACACCAGCACCCTCAGGCCGTCCCGCACGCGGCTGAGGTCCGGCCCGGGACCGGCGACCGTGAGAGCCGCCTTGCCCACCACCAGAAGCTTGTAGGGGCGCAGGTCCGCGTCCGCGCCGACCGTCTCGCAGGACACGCCCAGGCCCCGCAGCAGAGCCGCCGTCTCGCCCACCGGGTCGAACAGAGCGATCCTCGCCGTCACCCGCGGGGGCTCGAGGCGCGGCAGCACGTGAAGGACGAAGGTATCGCTCTGGCTCTCGCCTGAGCCGAAGGTCGCGGTCATGCTCAGCTCGTACGCTCCGGGCGCCAGCGCGCCCGGCAGCGCCAGCCGCAGCGGCACCCATGCCTGCTGCCCGGTCTCGATGCTCACCTGCTCGCGGCCCGTGACCGCCGCCGGCAGCCCCAGCCGCCAGGCGCAGTCGCAGGTCACCCTCTCGCGCGAGTTGTTGATGACGATGATCTGCTTCTCGACCGTCTCGCCGGGGTGGAAGGTGTGGTCCCTGCTGGTGAAGCGAGCAGGCTTCCCGGCGATGTAGGCCAGAAGCGGCTGGTTGTTGCGGATCAGGGCCTCCGCCGACTTGGTGGGGATCCAGTCCGCCACCTCGTACGCCGTATCGAAGCGCTCATACCGCTCCTCGATGAAGTCGGGGCTGAAGCCCGGCTGCTGGAGGTTGTCCCAGTCCACCGGGAGCTCCACCCGGGCGTCACTGACCCCATCGCGCAGCTTCCACCGGTTGCTCAGCGTCCAGATGTTGAAGGCCGACACTCCCCAGGTGCGGAAGGCCCGCCAGTTGTCCGTGATGTACAGCGCCTGCACGTCGTCTATGTTCGGCACGCCCAGCGCCGGTGTGTTGACCACCTGGAAGGGGTAGTCCCACCGGTACCACGTCGCTCCCTTCCGCCACTGCTCGGCCTCGAAGCGCAGGTCCGCCGCTTCCCCCTCGCTGAGCTGATACGCGCTGTCTCCCAGGAACTGCGCGCCCCACTCCGCGGGACAAAACTGGTACTTCAGCTTGCCGTTCGTGAAGTACCGCCTCCCCTCGTACCAGCCGCGGAACAGCGTCCAGCTCATGCGCAGCGGCACGCCGTACTCGCACAGGAAGACGGGCTTGACTCCCTGCGTGGCCCAGTGCTCGAACCAGTCCGAGCGCTCCTGGATCGGCACGAAGTTGAGGTAGCAGTTGATCGTGTGCATTGGCCCGAGGTTGCCCGACGAGTGGTGGTACACCGCCCGCGTGGGGTCCAGGCGCTCGACAATCGCCTGGCCTCGGCGGGCCAGCACCGCGCTCCCGTCCGTCCGCTCCTCCGACCTGCCGCTCGGGTCCGGCCAGGGGTTGTACAGACCGTCTATCCGGTCCGGGTTCATGTCCTGCGAGTATCCCGTCATGTTGTGATTCATCGCGTACATCGCGACCGACGGGTGGTTCTGAGCCTGCCGCACGTAGTACTCCGCGTGTCGCGCGTAGCCGTTGCTCGTGTCGGCGTCGGGCGCCTTCCAGTCGTAGTCCTTCACGTGCGGCTGCGAAAACGAGACCAACACCCCCACATCGTCCGCGGCGCGCAGGACCTCCGTGAACCCCAGGTGCGAGCCCGGCAGGCAGTCGTAGTTGTGCGTATACAGCAGGTTTATGCCCAGCGACTTCAGCCGTAGCAGGCTCTCCTTCGCCCCCGCGTAGGAGGCGGCGACCGTGCTGATCTGCGCGTTGTCCAGAGGCACCGCGAACAGGAAGACCCGCGTGCCGTTCAGCATGAAGTCCCTGCCCTCGATCCACAACTCGCGGAACCCGAAGCGCACGCTCTGGTACTCGTCCAGCACCCTCCCGCCCTCGTCCACCAGCGACACCTGCACGTCATACTGGCTCCCGGGCGTGTGCAGGTCCCACAGCTTTGCGGGATGCCACTCGTGAGTCGAGGCAAGCCGCCCGGCCTGCACGTCACCGGCGCTGAAGGGCCGGCTCTCGAATTGCTCGACCTCCTGCCCGCCGTCTGTCACCCGAGCCCTAAGGCGATAGGCCCGGTCGGGCGCGAGGCCCTCGACCGCTGCGTCGAAGGTGATCTGCCACGCGCGCACGGACGTGGCGATCTTGAGGCCGGTGATCCGGGCGCCGCCGGGCGTGCTCGCCATGTACACGTCCCCGCAGAGGCCCCGCCTGAGCACTCGGCCCTTCGCCCGGCTCGCCCCGTCGGCAGCCGCGTAGGACACAATCTCCTCGTTCAGCGGCAGCGCCACCACATACAGTGAGAGCAGGTGCTTCCCGCCCGGCCGACAGGCTGCCGTGATCTCAACCTCGCCGCCCGGGAAGTTCACCTCGCCCAGGCTCTTGCCATCCACATACACGGCGGCGTAGGAGTTGACGTACTCCGCCTCGACGGCGATACGGCGCCCCGCCCAGCCTTCGGGGATGGTGATCTCGCGCTCGTACCAGGCCATGTCCACGGTCGCGAGATTGAGGTCCTCCCAGCTCGGATGCCGGTAGACGGTCTGGGACTCGCGGTGCATCCAGTACTGCGTGCCCGGCCAGAGGCCCGGCACCTTCAGGTACCCCCACCCGCCTGTGGGGACCTGCCCGGTCCGTCCGCCCACCGGTTGCCAGCGCCACAGGCCGTTGATACAGATGCGCTCGCGCGTGGGCGTTGTCTCGCGGTAGGCCCTGGCGACGTCCCACACGGCCCTCACGCCGGGAGGCAGAGCGACGGCCGCCTCGTCCTGGCAGCTCCCTTGGGCTGCCACGCACAGGCACGCAAGGACCATCAGCACGCTGCGCGGGCTGGTCCACATGCTTCATCCCCTCGCTTGGGTGGCCGGCCGGTCGCCCTGCCCTTGCCCCCGCCAATTCGGTGCCCTTCCTGTGCTGTCTGACCGGCCCGCCGCCTGCCAGGACAATTCGCCACG
Source organism: uncultured Armatimonadia bacterium (assembly GCA_964608495.1). Lineage (GTDB taxonomy): Bacteria > Armatimonadota > Zipacnadia > Zipacnadales > FEN-943 > JAKORR01. Next base: position 20,866 of record CAZSOQ010000006.1, read on the forward strand.
AAAGCCCAAGACCTCTTGCCTTCGCACGAGACAGCCCAAGGGATTCCGGTCTCGTCGGTGCCCGCCGAAGCGGGGTCCCCCGGCCGGCGGGCAAGCTCGGCGCCCCTGGAGCGACGGACGGACGCCCGGGGGCAGGCGCGCGGCCTTCGGCCTTGCCTTACCCCACCCCTTGCCGCTAAGCTATCCGCCAATCTTCGCGCGACAACCGCCCGGTATCGCGGCTCGTGCGGCGGAGAAGAGGAGGCAGCATCTTGAGTCTGCCACGTGCTCAGCGATTGCAGCGCATACCCCCCTACCCCTTCCGGGAGGTGGCGATGCTCAAGGCCAGGCTGGTGGCCGAGGGACGAGAGATCCTGGACTTCGGTATCGGCGATCCCGACATGCCCACCCCGGGCTTCGTCATCGAGGCCCTCGCCCGAGCCGCCCAGGACCCCGCCACTCACCAGTACGACGAGTCCGGCTACGGCATCCAGGAGTACAAAGAAGCCATCGCGCGCTTCGCGGCCAGGCGCTTCGGCGTCGAGGTGAGCCCCGACGGCGAGATTCAGTCCTGCATCGGCTCCAAGGAAGCTCTGGCCCACATCGTCTGGGCCTACATTGACCCCGGCGACATGGTCCTGGTGCCCGACCCCGCCTACAGCGTGTACAAGGTCCAGACCATGTGGTGTGGCGGCTCACCGGTGCCCATGCCCCTTGACCCGGACCGCGGCTTCGTGCCGGACCTCCAGGCGATCCCCCTCGGCGTGCGCAGGCGGGCCAAGCTGCTGTTCCTCAACTACCCGAACAACCCGACCGGCGCGGTGGCCGACAGGGAGTTCCTGGCCGAGGCGGTGGAGTTCGCCCACCAGTGGGACCTGATCCTCTGCCATGACGCCGCCTACTGCGAGGTGGCCTACGACGGCTTTGAGCCGCCGAGCATCCTGGAGGTAGACGGTGCCAGAGACGTCTGCATCGAGTTCCACAGCTTCTCGAAGACCTTCAACATGACGGGCTGGCGCGTAGGCTGGGCCATGGGCGGCAAGGAGATCGTTGACGCCCTGTCAACCGTGAAGAGCAACGTGGATTCGGGTACCTTCATGGCGATACAGCGCGCCGGCATCGCCGCCCTCGATCACTACGACAGTTGGGTCGGCGACCTGCGCTCCCGCTATCAGGAGCGCCGCGATGCTCTCGTGTCCGGGCTGCAGTCTCTCGGCTGGCCCCTGGAACCGCCCAAGGCAGCCTTCTACGTCTGGGCCCCCGTGCCGAAGGGCTACACCAGCCTGGAGTTCTCCCGGGCGCTGCTCGAGAAGGCCGGGGTGTTGACCATCGCCGGCTCGGCCTACGGCGACTACGGCGAGGGCTTCGTGCGCTGGTCGCTGACGATCCAGGCTGAGGACAAGCTGGGCACCATCGAACGCGCCATCGAGGCCATCGCGGCCGACTTCCCGGACCTCACCTGGTAGGGCCGGCCCGGTCCGGCACTGCCCGCGTACACTCCGGGCCGATCCCCCCTCGTCCCCCGACCGGCCCGTGGGCGCCCCGCCGTCGCTGCCGAGGCAGGAAGGCCCCCGACCGGCGCGCGGGAACAGGTCCGCGCGACGGAATGCCGTCCGTCGCAAGGGATTCTGCTCTCGTCCTACCGGGGGGTATCCCGCGTGCTCAGGAACGTCGCCTTCCTCCTTGGGGTCTCGTGCCTGGTCCCGGCCGTGGCTGGCGGGCAGGTGCTGTTCGAGGACGACTTCTCGGGCGACCTGTCCCGATGGGACGATCCCGCCGCGCTCAAGGGCTGGGAGGTCCGCGAGGGCGCCCTGGCGAGGCCCGACCCCAACGCCGGCGGCAGCCTCGAACTCGGCGACGATACCTGGCGGGACTACGTGGTCGAGTTCCGCCTGATGCGCACCGAGGTGCTCGAGGGCGGCCACAACGGCTTCCACCTGCGCCGGGGCGACGACAGGCGCTGCCACATCTTCCTGCGCCCCCAGGGCCTGCGCTACGAGATGCCGCCCGTCACCGAGACGGGCTTCACCGTGCGCGAGCACCCCTTCGAGACGGGCCGCTGGTACAGCTTCCGCATCATCGTCAAGGGCCGCGACGCAGAGGTCGAGATAGACGACGTCTACCAGGGCACCGTCCGCGGGCTGAACAACCCCAGCGGGGGCATCGCCTTCGTGGCCTACCGCGTGGCCCTGAAGCTGGACGACGTGAGGGTCACCGCGCTCACCCGCCCCGTGGAAACCGCCGCGCCCCCGGAGCCGCCGACACCCCTGGACCCCACGAAGCTCGACCGCAAGGTGCCCCTGACCGTCGTCAACACTTCCAGCTTGCCTCGGCCCGCCTGGCCTGTCGTCTGCCGGGTCGCGGACCTGGGCCTGCCGCCCGACGCCAACCTGACGTCCCTGACGGCCTTCACCGCGCAGGGCGTGCCGCTCCCGTCCCAGTTCGATGACACGGACCTGTCGGGCGACCCGACCCCCGATGACGAGTTCTGCTTCACCCTGGACCTGCCGCCGACGTCCGCCACGCCGGTGGAGGTGCGGTTCAACACCGCCAGGGCGCGGTACGTGCGCCAGGACGAGCCCGCCGTGGCGACTGAGCAGGGCGCCATCACGGGGCGCGACTACGCCGTCGTCTGGAGCACGAAGGCCCAGGACGGCAGGACCGTCAACAACGACGCCCAGTATCGCCTGGGCACGCGCGATGGCCCGGTGTTCTTCTCGATGAAGGCCTGGGACGACGAGGAGACGGCGTGGGTGAGCGCGGGCCCCGTGCGCGCGGTGTGGGCCTCGCGCGCTCCGCTGGCGACCAACGGTCTGCTCACGCGGCGGGTCGAGTGCTACCCCGGCTTCCTGCGCATGGTGGCGCGGCTCGCCCCCGAGCCCGGCCTGTCGAGCGCCGCGATCCGCGCCCCTCACTGGGGCGGCGCCGGCGCCTGGGCCTTCCAGTGGTTCACCCCCATGCTGGACCAGGTCCAGGCCCTGCGCTGGCAGGACGCCCTCGGCTACCATAACGACGAGGGCGGCGGCTTCGATCAGGTGTGGTTCCCGCCGGCCGGGCGCGGCGTTCACGTCGGCATGGACCTGAGCGACGGCGGCCTCGTCCTGGTCCGCCGCACGGCCCAGGACTACGACCCGGGGGCCATGCTCGTCGGCCGCCATCGCTACTACGCCGCCCACATCCACTTCGGCTGGCGACAGCCCATCCTCGTCTGGGCCGATGCGCCCAACGTCACCGGCCTCACCGTGGCCCGCACTGACGGCGGGGCCCAGGCCTTCCAGGCCGCGCAGGACAGCTTCGGCAGGGACCCGGTGGTCCTCAGCGGGGATGCCGGGCAGCGCTGGGTCGCGGACCAGGCCCGAATCGTGGACTCGCTCCGCCGGGCGGCCGCAGCCCTCGGCGTGACGGCCGCCCTGGACGGCTTCCCCGGCCCGCCGAGGTCTCTCGCCGAGGCCGTGCAGGCGCGCGCCGCTCTCGAATCCCTGGACCTCGGCGCCCTGATCGCCTCGACCGACAAGGCCCGGCTCGACCGCCTTGCGGCCCTGACGCGGGCCCAGGGCGAAACCACGCCGTCGCGGGCCCTGCTGCGGCGCCTGCAGCCCGTGCTGACGGCGGCGCGCTGGGACTGGAACGTGGGCCGTCACGAGCGGGCGCTCGAGCGACTGGCCTGGGCGGCGGACCTGTGGACGAAGGCCGCCGATCTGGCCAGGCAGGCCCCGGACCGCCGGCTCGTGGCCGACGTCAAGCCTGGCCCCATCGTGCCCTACGTGACCATCGCGGGCCACGCGTGCCGGGAGATGGCCGACCTGGGGATGACCGTGAGCCACGACTGGCTGCCCTGGGCCGGCGGCCTCGACCCGGACGTCGAGACCGCGCCCGGCGAGTACGACTGGAAGCGCGTGGACGAGATGGTTGATGCCGTGAACGAGACCGGGATGTGGTCGCTGCCGCTGGTAGGCTTCAACCCACCGAAGTGGTGGAGCGAGAAGTACGAGGGCTTCGGGCTGCACGAGCTGGTGGACCCGAAGACCCTCGGCCGCGAGCCGGAAGCCCTGCAGGCCTACGGCCGCTGGCTGGACGCTGCCTCGAAGCGCTTCGAGCGGGCCGAGCGGATCCTGTGCTGGAGCGTGCGCAACGAGCCCTCCTACCTCCCGGGCGGGCAGGTCACATCGCCGCTCATGCTGGAGGCGATGCGCAAGTGGCTCGCCGTGAAGTATGGCGACATCGCCCGGCTCAACGAGGTCTGGGGCACCGACTATGCCGGCTTCGACGACGTGCAGAGCCCCAACCGCCGCGATCAGGAGCCCGCCGCCTGGTACGACCTGGCGACGTTCAAGGCCGAGGCCATCGCCGGCGAGCTGGGCTGGGAGGCCGACATCATCCAGCGCAACTCCCGGGTCAAGCGCACCGGCGCTAAGTACGTGGTGCCGATCCTGAGCACCGGCGGCGTGCGAGCCGGCATGGGCCCCGACCCGTGGACCGGGGCGGCGCCCCAGCGCGGCGTGGCCCTGTGCGACCTGTATACCGACGGCGACTGGGAGACCTACCGGCTCGCCTCCGAGCTGTGGTTCGCCGCCAAGGGCAGTCCGGTCATCTCCGCCGAGACGGGGCTGCAGAGCCGTCCGCGCCAGCGCCGACACCGGTGGGTCCGATGGCCCGACGCCCGCCAGCGGGGCTTCGCGTGGAGCGGGCTGCAGTTCGGGCTGTTCGGCGTGCAGTACTGGAGCTGGTCTGGCAGTGAGGAGTACGGCGCCGTCAACTGGGACGGCACGGTGCCCGACGACGTGATCTGGTCGGTCATGGCCAACCAGGAGCGGCTGGCGCTGGGTGATCTGCTGTCCAGCCTGCGGCCCGTGGCACGGATCGGCTACTACTACCCGCAGGCGAGCCTGATAGACGCCGCGGACACCGAGGAAATCCCCGCCAAGTACACCCAGCTCTACAACACCCTCAGCGACAGCGGCTATCAGCTCCGCAACTTCAGCTTCCGGGACGTTGGCGGCGCGCTGGGCGAGGTGGACGCCGTGATTCTGCCCCCGGCGCCCTACGTCGAGGCCGAGGTAGTGCCCAAGCTGCGGGAGTGGGTGCGCGGGGGAGGGAAGCTCCTGGCCGTGACGGCCCCGGCCGTCTACGACCAGCATCTGCGCCCGCTCAACGCCGGCAAGCCCGCCCTGGCCGACGTGCTCGGCGACCCCGACGGCGACGGCGCGACCACCTTCCGCGAGTTCGGCAAGGGCCGTGCCGCCCTCATCCGCAAGCCCGTGGGCCTGTCCTTCGGCCAGGCGCGGCCGGTCGTGGACCTGCGCACCAAGTGGCGGTTCAGGCTCGGGCTGAGCTGGCCGCAGAGGGGCTGGGCCGCCACCGAGCAGCCGCCGGGCGCCGGCGACCCCGGCGTTGCCGAGCAGTGGGAGTCGCCCGATTGCGACGACTCGGGCTGGACGGAGGTGGCCGTGCCCGGCGCCTGGGAAGACCGCGGCTTCCCCGACGTGGACGGCTATGGCTGGTATCGCTTGAGCTTCGAGCTGCCGGCGGACCTGCCCGGGCGGCGCCTGCTGCTCACGGCCGACACGCTCGACGATCGGGGCTGGGTGTACGTCAACGGCCGCCTCGTGGCCGAGACGAGGTCATGGGAGGACGGCGTCGAGGAGGACGTCTCGGCCCACCTGAAGCCCGGCGGGCGCAACGTGATCGCCCTACGGGTCCTGGACACGGGCTTCCGCGGCGGCGTGCGCGGCGAGCTGAGCCTCACCTCGCCCGACCTGCCCGGCGCCGACCGGACCGTCCTGCAGGCGGCCCTCGCGCGGCTCGGCCTTGTCCCAGAGGCAGCCTGCGAGGCGTCGGGCCTGGTGCGCCGCCTGATGGTGGACAGCGCCGGCAACCGCCATCTGCTCTACACCAACGAGACGAGCAACGCCCTGAAGGCGGAGGTCACGGTGCCGGTCGCCTTGACCTTGGGCCGCGGCGAGCTGCTCAACCTGCTCGAGGGACAGCGGTACGCCTACGAAGTGCGCGGCGGCGCGACCGTGGTGCATCTCGACCTCGCCCCCCACGACATCGGCCTACTACCCCTGAAGCCACTACCCCAGACGTTCGCGCGGCGCTTCCTACGTGCGCGCCAGCAGGCCGTAGCGGGACGGGAGCCTTGGGGGCATCGGGCAGGCTCCTACTAGATTGGTTCCAGCGGAGCAGCAACAGATGCGCGGTGCATGCGGGTGTGCTCGGCATTGGGTAATGTGATATGCAGCATGATATGTGTCATGACACGTGCCATGGCACGTGCTATAGTATTCTCGTTGGTATACCGTGTGCGGTAGCGAGGGCCGTAGGCCTTTGCCTGCGGGCAGGAACGGCGACGCAGGGCCGGGGCTCGTCGGGCCACGCCCGCCCAACGCAGCACAAGGGGGGTCCCTGTCCATGCCGGTATCCGGGCGCGAGATAGAGCATGGTCTCTCGATAGCCCTTCTTGGCAGGACAGCCGGCAGAGCCGCAAGGGCTATGCAGGTGGCGTGTGACGGCGGCCAGCTCAGCGATCAACAGCTCAGCGCGCTGCAACAGGCTCAAAAGCAGTTCGAGGAGCTGGCGCGCGCAGCAGAAGCTATCGCCGGGCGACAGTTTTCCCCTGATGCGGTCTCACACCTTACGAGCATAGAGGCCATCCAGGAGGCACTCGACCAGGGCGAGATCCGGAACGTGGCGGAGGTACTGGCTGCAGTGGCAGAGGCGTGCAGGAAGGCTGGCGAATCCAACGGACAGTCACCGCCAAGCCCGGGAGACCTCGAGGGCCCCTTGCAGCACCTGGGCAACCTGCGCGCGGCTTGTCTGGCGTATTGCTTCGCTCCGCGACCGCCGCGGGACCTTACCCCTGGAGCCGAGACCGCTCAATGGTACGGTCACGCGTCAGGCTCAGGGTAGCTCGTCTAAGTGAGTACCTCATGCGTCTGGTGCCTGCGGCCGAGCTGACCTCAGGCGCGCAGGCGCTGTGGAGGGGTCTCGCGGAGTTCGCTCTGTCCCTCAAGCGCGACATCGAGGCGGAGGACAGCGATCAGGATCTCGAGGAGATAGAGGCCCAGCTCCATCAGGTGTGGCCGATGGCTGACCTCGTGCGGTGCTCCCATCCGCTGCTGGTACCTCATTACCTGGCAGACGTCGTCCGTGGCTTCGCGGAGCAGTACCTGCCGGCGCACACCTTGCCGCAGTTCCTTCTCGTCTATGAGCCCTACTCGCGGAACTGGTCGGTCGCGATGAACATCGCCGAGCGGATTGCCCAGGAGATCGAGGCCAGCGCGACAGTCACACGCGACCGCGAGACGGCCATACTCGCCAGCGACCTCCGAGGCCTGGTGGTCCTGGGTTGCCCCGCTGGCGAAGAGGAGGACGGCCTCCTGCAAGTCGCCTTGCTCCACGAACTGGGCCACCTGGTCCCGCGGCGGAACCCGAAGCTCGCCGAGGCACTGCCCTCTGACCTGGCGCTCGAGGTCACCGACCAGGGCCTCGGGAGAGCCGCAAGATGGACTCTCGAGTTCATCGCAGACGTCATCGCGGTTCACATGGCGGGACCGGCATACCTCTGGTTCGTGTCCTATGCCGTGCCTAACCAACCTCCGTCGGACACACACCCCTCGACGCAGTCGCGGATTTATGCGTGCTGCAGAGCGATGGAGCGCTTCGGCTGGACCGACGAGGCCCGCGCGCCAACGGAGATCCTTGAGGAGATCCGGAAGTGCCGTGAACATGCTAAGGCACCCCTGGGGTTTGCCTCGGCAATAGAGGGGATCTGCGACGGCGTGGCCAAGGCGTTCGGCGGCGGGTGTACTCCTGCGCGTGTCTTTGGCGACGGGCGTCCCGCGATCCACAACTGGCCGGCGCTTCAGAGACTGCTCACTCACACACCTCCGCTGTGCGGCGAGGCGAAGACGCTGACTGACGTCGCAGCCAATGCCTGGATAGCTGGATGGCTGGTGCTTCTGCACAAGCCCTACCAGGACAAGTTCCTGGCACCCTTCGGGGGCGGCGATGAGTACAGCAGCAGCGTGGTCGGGACACGCAGGCTGGGATGCCTTGTTGCGAAGGCACTGGAGGTAGCCCAGGAATGCACGGCGAGCGGCCAGCGGGCGTCCTGAGCGGCTCCGACTTGCTCCACGAACTGCGATCCCAGGACCCGGATCGGCTGTTCGTCGCACCTTTGCACCCAGACCAGCTTTCCGAGGGCGAGGCGTCCATAGACCTGCGACTTGGGCACTACTTTCTGCAGTCGGTGAAGACTCGCCTGCCGACCCTGGACGCCGAGCAGATGCCCTTCCCAGAGCCCCTCGGGGAAACGGTCGAACGACTGCAGGCGGTAAGCGCGTGCGACGAGACGATCCCGCAGGCGGCGGGGATGGAGCTGATGTGGCAGCCGGCTGGGAGTCCCGCGTACATACAGCCCGGTGAGTCTATGCTGGGCGTTACCCTGGAGTACATGCACTGCCGCCCGACCTGTGTGCCTACGTGCTGGGACGGTCGAGGTGGGGGCGTGTTGGGCTGGTAGTCGAGATGGCGAGCTTCGTGCACCCGAACTACCACGGTTGCCTGACCCTTGAGCTGCAGAACTTGGGCGGGGCGGCCATCGCTCTCTACCCAGGCCTGAAGGTGGCCCATCTCGTCATCATGCGTACCTCCGCTGCCACCGAGTCGCCGAAGCAGATCGTGTGCTCGACGCGCCCCGAGTTCTGGGGCCTGAAGGGGCAGGTTCTCCGGAGCACGAAGTCCTAGATGGTCCACCTTGGGCCTGCTGCCTTGCAGGTCACCTCGCGGTCAGGCCGTCGGCGGCCGGTCCGCCCTGGACTGGCGGCGCTCCCCGCGCGACGTCGTCTCTCCTGGAGGAAGCCCCTCTTCGCACGACGAAGGTCTTTCTCGGGTGCCGGTCCGCAGGGCCGCTCCGGCCTATTGATCGCCGCGCCTGACAGTACCGCTGACGGGGAGGTATGAGAAGCGATGATGTTCCTCCCGCTGGCGACCGCGACTCTCTGCTTGGTGCTGGTGAGCGGGGCGGCGGCCCAGAAGCTCGTCGCCTCCTTCGAGACCGAGGCCGACGTGGCGAAGATCACACTCCACAACACGGACGTCGCACTCACCGATGAGGGCGTCACCGACGGCCGCAAGGCCCTGCGCGTGCACTTCGCCAAGGTGGACTGGCCCAACATCTTCTTCAGCCTGGGCCAGGCCTTCGACAGTGCCGACTGGAGCGCCTTCGGCGGCCTGGCGGTGGACGTCCTCAACCCCGAGGCCAATCCCATCAGGGTCTGTATCCGCGTGGACGACGACCCCAGCGCCGACGGCAGCCGGCACTGCCGCCAGGGGTCCGCGGAGGCGCCGCCCGGGAAGTCAACGCTGGTCATGCCTCTGCCAAGCGCCGTCCCCGAGGGCATGCGCGCCGGGCCGCCGGCGTCCCTGCCGGGGGCGATCACGATGTCCGTCGCAGGCGGCTCCCTGAACGCGGCCAACATCGTCGCCTTCCAGATCTTCCTCCCCCGGCCCGACGCCGAGCACACGCTGGTCTTCGACAACATCGTCCTGCTGCCCAAGCCCGACCTGAACGGGATCGTGGACCGCTACGGGCAGTTCACCCGCGCCGAGTGGCCCGGCAAGGTGCATGACGATGCAGATTTCGCCGCCCAGCGCGACGAAGAGCGGGCCTGGCTCCAGGCCCATCAGCCCCCGGGCGACCGCGATGAGTACGGCGGCTGGGCCACCGGCCCTACGCTGCGGGCCACGGGCTTCTTCCGGACAGCCTATGTCCTGGACGGCAAGGAGACCGCCGCCCCGCCCCAGGGGCAGGCCGGGCAGGGCCGCTGGTGGCTGGTCGCGCCCTCGGGCCACCTGTTCTTCTCACTGGGCATTGACTGCCTGCGCGACAACTCTGGCACGCCGGTGCAGGGCCGGGAGCGCCTGTTCTCCTGGCTGCCCGATGCCGACGACCCCCTGGCCGCCTTCTCGAAGCCGGGTGACAAGCGCTGGGCCAACTTCTACGGGATGAACCTGCGGCGCAAGCACGGGGAAGGCTGGCTCAATGCCTGGCTCGACGTCACCCTCCAGCGCTACCGGGCCTGGGGCTTCAACACCATCGGCAACTGGTCGCAGGCCGACGCCTTCCGGCTGCGCCGAGTGCCCTACACCGTCGCTATCCACTACGGGAGCCGCGAGGCGCCCTACTTCCAGTCGGGATGGAAGACGATGATTGACGTCTTCCACGAGGATTTCGCCCGCGTCGCCGAGGCGGCCATCGCCAGCAACACGACGGAATGGCGCGAGGACCCCTGGTGCCTGGGGTACTTCGTTGACAACGAGCTGTCCTGGGGCCATTGGTCCTCGGACCCCAGGGCGTACTACGCCCTGCCCATCGGCGTGCTGGCCCACGACCGGCCTCTTCCGGCGCGCACCGAGTTCCTTCGCCTCCTGCGCGACAAGCACGGCGACATCGCCAGGCTCAACGAGGCCTGGGGGGCTGAGGTGGCGTCCTGGGAGGCGCTCGACCAGCAGGGCGTGGAGCTTTCCGCCGGGCTCACCCAAGCCTGCGTGGCCGACCTGTCGGAGCTGCTCACCCGCTTCGCCGAGCGCTACTTCCAGGTGATCAGCGCCGCCCTGCGCGACCACGCGCCTAGCCAGCTCTACCTCGGCTGCCGCTTCGCGCCCAGACCCCAGGAGGTCGTGGACGTGGCCGCGCGCTACTGCGACGTGGTCAGCTTCAACATCTACAGCGAGGGCCCGGACGAGAAGGGCTGGGCCTTCACCGCCGAGCTTGGCAAGCCCTGCCTTATCGGCGAGTTCCACTTCGGCGCGCTCGACCGCGGCATGTTCCACGGCGGCCTGCGGCCCGTCGCGACCCAAGAGGCCCGCGGCCGCGCCTACCAGACCTACGTCCAACGCGTCTGGAACCTGCCCGCCTTCGTGGGCTGCCACTGGTTCCAGTACGCGGACCAGGCGCTCACCGGCCGCTCCGACGGCGAGAACTACAACATCGGCTTCGTGTCCGTGGCCGACCGCCCCCACTGGGAGCTGGTCGAGGCGGCGCGAGAGATTAACGCCACCGTCTACCAGGTGCTCGGCAAGCCGCAGGGCTAGCCCACCGAGTCCATCGCGCAGGCCCCGGCCCTCCGGCAGCGACACGAGGGTGCCTCCCGCTTGCGGGTCACGGGCCTTCCTGGGTAACATGCGTGCGTTCTGTGCAGGCGTGTCGGCTCACGCCCCTCTGTGGCATGCCGGCGCCGGGACCTGCGGTCTTGCACCCAGTGAGGGACGGAGATGATCCCCAGACATGGATCGCCGTGGGGAATTCGAGGCAAAGCTCACTCGCGTCCGCGGGTTCATGGCTGAGAAGGGGTACGACGGCGTGGCGCTGACCACCCAGGCCAACTACGCCTGGCTCACCTGCGGCGGCGACAATCACGTGGCGATGGCCAGCGAGGGCGGTGTGGCCTACCTGCTCGTGACGGCCGACGCCGTCTACCTGATGACGAACAACATCGAGGCCGGGCGCCAGCGGGACGAGGAGATCGCCGACCTGCCCATCCAGGTCCACGAGCAGATGTGGCACGACGAGGACCGGGAGGCGATGGCCCGCGCCGTGGTGGGCGACGGCAAGGTCGCCTCCGACGGCGCCTGGCCCGCCGGCTCTTCGAGCCAGGCGTCGGCCCTTGCCCGCCTGCGTTGGCAGTTGCTCGAGCCTGAGGTCGAGCGATACCGTTGGGTGGGCAAGCAGACCGCCGCGGCCCTGGCCGCGACCGCGACCGAGATCCGGCCCGGGATGACCGAGCACGAGATCGCCGCCCTGCTGGGGGGTAAGCTTCTGTCCCACGGGATCACACCGGCCGTGCTGCTGATCGCGACCGATGGGCGCTGCTTCGGCTACCGCCACCCGATCCCCACCGACAGGAAGCTCGAGCGGCATGCCATGCTGGTCATCGGCGCGCGGCGCTGGGGACTGGGCGTGTCGGCCACGCGGATGGTGCACTTCGGCGCGCCCGACGCGGAGCTGCGCCGCCGCCACGAGGCGGTGTGCCGCGTGGACGCCTGCCTGATCCGCGAGACGGTGCCCGGCGCGGCAGTCAGGGACATCTTCACCCGCGCCGTCGAGACCTACCGCGATACCGGCTACCCCGACGAGTGGACCCTGCACCACCAGGGCGGCGCAACGGGCTACGCCCCGCGCGACTACCGGGGCGGGTTGGCCTCGCCCGAGACCGTGCTCGAGGGCCAGGCCTTCGCCTGGAACCCCTCCATCACCGGCACCAAGTCCGAGGACACGATCATCGCCCTGGGTGAGGGCCAGGAGATCATCAGTGCCTCGGGCGGGTGGCCCATCGTCGAGGTCGAGTACGGGCGCTACCTGATGGGACGCCCCGACATCCTGGTCCGATAGCCCCGCTCGGTGTACAATAGGCGTCGTCTGCGCAGCAGACGTACCAGGGGACAGACCACCGGCCGATCACAGGAGCCGCAGCAAATCCGGGAGGCAGGCAGTGTACCTAAAGCAGCTCTATCTGCGCGGCTTCAAGACCTTCGCTGAGCCCACCACCCTCCAGTTCGATAGCGGCATCACCGCCATAGTCGGCCCCAACGGCGTGGGCAAGAGCAATGTCGTTGACGCTCTGCTGTGGGCTCTGGGCGAGCAATCCCCCCGCACGCTACGCACCTCCAGCCTCCAGGAGGTCATCTTCGCCGGCACCGAGGAGCGCAGGCCCCTCGGCATGGCCGATGTGACCGTCACCCTCGACAACAGCGACGGCTCCTTGCCGACGGACTACATCGAGGTCGCCATCACCCGCCGCCTCTTCCGCAGCGGCCAGAGCGAGTACCTGCTCAATCGCACCCCCACGCGGCTGCGCGCCCTGCGCGACCTGCTGCTGGACACCGGCCTGGGGCCCGAGGCCTACTCGGTGATCGGCCAGGGCCAGATTGACGCTATCCTGTCCTTGCGTCCCGAGGACAGGCGCGAGCTCCTCGAGGAAGCCGCGGGCGTGCGCAAGTATCGCGTGCGCCGCGACGAGGCCGAGCGTCGCCTCGAAAACACCCGGCGCGAGCTTCGCCGCCTGCGAGACATCATCACCGAGCTTGCCGGCCATCTCAAGCCCCTCGAGGAGGCGGCCGTGCGCGCCCGGCGGTACAACGAGCTCCACGAGCGCCTGCGGGCCCTCGAGCTGCGGCTCCTGGCCTCCGAGTACATCACCCGCCGGCGCCGACGCGGGCGCCTCGAGAACGACCGCGTCGTGGCCCAGCAGGAGCTATCCGAGTCGCGCGAGCGGCTGCGCGCCCTCGAGGCTGACCTTGCCCAGTCCCGCCGCGACGTCGAGACCGCCCAGGCGCGCGCCGAGGAGCTGCGCGACACCGCGCTCGAGCTCAGTCGCCAGGCCGACGACGTGCGGCGCAGGCGCGACCTTGCCCACCATCAGCGCACGTCGGTGGCCCAGCAGCTTGAGGCCTACGAGCAGACCCGGCGCGACGCCCTCGCCCGCAAGGAGGCCATCGAGCAGCGCACGCGCGCGCTCGATGGCGAGCTGGCGGCCACGGCCGACGAGCTCGAGAAGGCCCGCGACGAGCTCTCCGTCGCCGACGCCTCCTGCGCCGATCTCGAGGAGCGCACCCGCCTCGCCACAGCCGAGCGCCAGCAGCGCGACCGCCTCATCTCCTCGCTGACGGCGCGCATCTCCCGCGCCGAGCAGGAAGCCCTCGGTCTGCAGGGCCTCGAGACCGAGCTGGGCGAGCGCATCGCGCGCGTCGAGGCCCAGCTCGACCAGATGCAGCACCGCCACGCCGACCTGGTGGGCCGCCGCGAGCAGCTCCAGGGCCACCTGGCCCGCGCCCGCCAGGCCCGGGTCGAGATCGAGGAGCGAGTGGAGACCTGCGATCGCGCCCACCGGCTTAGCCGCCGATGGCTCGAGGAGCACCGCGGCAAGCTGCGCCTCCTGCGTGAGAACCTGGCGGCCGTGGACGCCGTCCTGCATACGCTGGACCAACTCGCCCGCAGCCACGCCACGCTGTCCGAGGCTTCGGCCGCCGTCATGCAGGCCGCGGCCGTCGGGCAACTGCCGGGCGTTCTCGGACCCGTTGCCGCGCTGATGGAGGTACCCGCGGGCCTGGAGGCCGCCGTGGCCACGGCCCTTGGCGAGAAGGCCCAGTGGATCGTCGTCCGCAACCGGCAGGCCGCCCTTGCGGCGGCCCGCCTGGTCTCCCAGCGGAAGCTGGGGCGCCTGGGCCTGCTGATCCTGGACGAGCTCCAGCCGGCCGACGCGCCGCGCCTTCCCGACCACGGCGAGGCAGGGCGCCGCGCCACCGACCTCGTGCGGGCCCCGGCCGCGGCCGAGAGCATCCTGACCCCCGCGCAGCTTGCGTCCCTCCTTCGTCACCTGCTCGGCGACGTGCTCATCGTCGCGGACCTGCAGACGGCCCTCTCGCTCGGCTCTCGCTGGCAGGGGGCCAGGGCCGTCACCACGGAGGGCGAGATGGTCCGCGGCGGCGAGATCGTCGTGGGCGGCCCGACGGAGAAGCAGAGTCCGGCCCTGGCCCAGGCGCGCGACCGTCGCCGGGCGGTCGAGCGCCGGGAGCTCATCCAGCAGGCCGAGGCGCGCCTGGTGACGGTTGAAACGCGGCTCCAGGACGAGGCCGGCGCGGCGGCCGAGGCCCTCGATCGGGCCCGCGCCGAGCTTGGCGAGAGGGACCTGGAGCTGCGGGAGGCCGGAAGCCAGCTAGGTACCATCACGAGCAGCATCGAGGCCGCGGAGCAGGCCATCGCCGACCTCTCCGCCGACCTGGACCTTCTGCGCTCGCGCCTGGGCAAGGCCGTCGAGCAGAGGGCTGTGGCAACCGAGACCGCCGAGGGCCTGCGCGCCGAGCTCGAGCGCCTGCGCCAGGAGCCGGCCGAGAGGACCGGTGACGACCTCGGCCTGCAGGTGGCACAGGCGCGCGAGAGGGCCGTGGCGGCCCAGATCCGCGTCGCCCAGCTAGGGCAGCGGCTCCAGGCCAGCCGACAGGAGCACGAGCGCGGCGCCGCCGAGCTCCTCGCCGTCGAGGAACAGCTTGCCGTGGCCGAGAGCCGCGTGAGCGACCTGGCCGTCCGCCTGTCGCAGACCGACGAGGCCCTCGCGGCCCTGCCCGAGGTCGAGCCCCTGGAGCAGCGCCTCGCTGTCGCCCAGAGCGCCGCCGACAGGCAGCGCGAGCACCTTCGGCAGTCGGCTCAGGGCCAGCAGCAGATCGAGCAGGGCCTGCAGCGCGCCCGGGACCGGATCGAGGGCGCGGCGGCGAAGGTGCACCAGGCGGAGCTGGCCTTGGCCCGCGAGGAGATGCACCTGGCCGCCCTGGCCGAACGCCTCCACGACCAGTACTCAACCACCCCCGACGCCGCCGAGAGCCTGACGGACGACGACTTCAAGCGCACCGTGGCCGAGCGCGAGGCCGAGGAGATCAAGGAGCAGATGCGGGCGTTGGGCCCGGTCAATCTAGGCGCGCCCGAGGAGCTCGAACGGCTGCGCTCCCGCCACGACTACCTGCAGTCCCAGCTCGAGGACGTCTCGAGGGCCCGGGACGAGCTGCTCGAGCTTATTGCCGAACTGGACGAAGCCGCCAAGGAGGAGTTCCTCCGGGCCTTCCAGGAGGTCGGTGAGGCCTTCGCAGGGACCTTCACCCGGCTCTTCGGCGGCGGGGACACCCGCCTCGAGCTCACCAACCCCGAGGACCCGCTGGAGGGGGGAGTGGACATCGTCGTCCGCCCGCCCGGCAAGCGGCTCCAGAACATGATCCTCCTGTCCGGGGGCGAGAAGGCCCTGACGGCGCTGGCCTTCATCTTCGCCCTCCTAACCGTCCGCCCCAGCCCCTTCTGCGTTCTGGACGAGATAGACGCGGCCCTCGACGCCGCGAGCACCGACCGCTTCATCGAGCTGCTCAGGGACTTCGCCCAGCGGTCCCAGTTTGTCGTTGTCACCCACAACCCGCAAACCATCACGGCCGCCGATCGCCTCTACGGCGTGACCATGCAGACGCCCGGCGTCTCCATGGTCCTGCAGGTCGACCTGGAGGAGGCCCAGGAGCTGGCGCAGGAAGGCCGCGGTCGCCCGCAGTTGCGGGTGGCGCCCGCAAGCTAGCCCGCGCGCCGCGGCGCCTGGTGCCTCTCCGCCGGACGCCCGGGCCTGCCGGGCCCGGGGCCGCGAAGGGGATACGCCCGCCCCATGGCTGACAGGGACCGTGACCCACCGAAGGACGCCCGCACCCGCGAGGACCTGGAGGCCGCTGTCCGCCGCGACAACCTCGAGTACCATCGCGACGCCGCCCCGCTCTACGACCTCAACAACCCCGGCATGCACAACCTCTTCGAGAAGTACCTCCTGGGGAGGGACTTGGCGCTCATCGCCCGCCTCCTGGCCTCAGTGGACAAGCCCCTGTGTCTGGACTGCGGCGCGGGCACCGGACGCATCGCCCTGCGTCTGGCCGCGCGTGGCTGGGACGTGGTCGCCCTGGACCTCTCCGAGGACATGCTCCGCATCTGCCGGCGGCGCGCCGCTCGCAGCCCGGGACGGCTGTGGCCCGTGTGCATGGGGGCCGAGGAGTTCCTGGCGGGAACCAAAGCCCGATTCGACCTCATCGCCTTCTCAGCCTTGCTGCACCACGTCACCGACTACCTCGCGGTCGTCGAGGCGGCCGCCGACCGCCTCAAGCCCGGCGGCGTACTCTACATAACGCACGAACCCGAACTGCGCCGCCGGCGCGGGGGCCTCGGCACGAAGCTCCTGCGCCAGGTGGACCATCTTCTCCGACTTCCTCACGAGTTCCGCAAGCACGTCCCCCGCCTGTTGCGGCGCCTGCCCAGGGCCAGGGCGCGCCCGCTCACCGACTACCACTCTGAGCAGGGGTGCGACTCCGAGGCGATCCTCAACGGCCTGCGCGCAAGGGGCTTTCGGGTGGTTCACTTCCGGCACTACCGGCCGCGGTGCACGGCTCCCATAGCGTGGCTGGATACCGTCCTGCAACTGGACCCCGAGGCTGATTTCCGCCTCGTCGCGCAGGCCGGGACGTCCCTTCCCCAGGACGGGCGATGCGGCGCCACCGCGTCGTCTCCGCCCTGAGCCTAGCCGCGCCGGGCCGCGGGGAGCAACAGTGCCGCGGTGTCCCGCGCGATCAGGAGCTCCTCATCGGTGGGGATCACGAACACCCAGGCGGAGGCGCCGGGGGCGCTGATGTCGGCCACGGCCCCACAGATGGCGGGATCGGCATTCCTCCCCTCGTCTATCGCCAGCCCCAGGAACTCCAGACCCTCCACGCACCGGGCGCGGACCACAGGGTCGTTCTCCCCGATCCCGGCGGTGAATACCACGGCGTGGATCCCGCCCATCGCCGCCGCGTACGCCCCGATGTACTTGCGCACCCGGTAGCAGAACAGGTCCAGCGCCGCCTGCGCCCGCTTGTTGCCCTTCTCCGCCGCCGCCCGCACGTCCCTCATGTCACTGCCCACGCCCGACACGCCCAGAAGCCCCGATTTCTTGTTGAGAAAAACGTCTATCTCTCTCAGGTCCAGGCCCAGACGGTCCATCAGGAAGGGCACCAGCGCGGGGTCCAGATCGCCGCAGCGCGTCCCCATCAGCAGGCCCTCCAGAGGAGTGAACCCCAGGGTCGTGTCCACGCTGCGCCCGCCCTTCACGGCGGCCATGCTGCAGCCGTTGCCCAGGTGGCAGGTCACGATCTTCTGCTCCTCCGCCGCCACTCCCCGCTCCAGCAGCATCTTTCCCCCTAGCTCGGCGACGTACCGGTGCGACGTCCCGTGGAAGCCGTACCGCCGCACCCCCAGGTCCTCGTACACCTCGTAGGGTATCCCGTACAGGTAGGAGTGCTGAGGCATCGTCTGATGGAAGGCCGTGTCGAAGACCGCGACGTTGGGGACCCCGGGGAAGAGCTCCTGGCAGGCGCGGATACCGATGAGGTTGGCGGGGTTGTGCAGGGGCGCGAGCTCCGAGAACTTCTCAACCGCCTGGATCACCTCGGGCGTGATCCACACCGACTCCGTGAACTGCTCCCCGCCGTGGACCACCCGATGGCCGATGGCCCCGATGTCGGACAGGCTCTCGATGACGCCGTGCTCGGGGTCGGTCAGAGCCTCGATCACCAGCGCCACCGCCACGCGATGGTCGGGGATGGGCACGCTGCGCTCGATGGCATCACCGCTCGACGGGCGGTAGGTGAGCTTGGCGTCACCGCCCCCGCCGATCCCCACTCGGTCGGCCAGGCCACTGGCCAGTGAGGTCTCCTCCGTCGCGTCAAAGAGCTCGTACTTCAGTGATGAGCTGCCGCAGTTGATGACTAGTACCAGCAAAGTCCTTTCTCCTTACTGCTCAGTCTGGCTGTTCCTCGGCCGGTGCCCGTTCGGAGACAGCGCCTTCCTGCCCCCCGCCAAGAGATTTCCTGGCGCGATCCAGCGTGGAGAGCACTCTCCTCACATGCCCCTCCAGCCTTTCCACCACCGCCCGCGACCACGCCTCCGCCTCCGCCCGTATCGCCTCACCCTCCGTCCGCGCAGCCTTCAGCACCTGATCGGCCTTCTCCTGGGCCTGCCTCACCAGCTCGTCGTTGCTCACGATGATCTGCGCCTGTTCCCGCGCCGCCTGGATAATCCGCTCCCGCTGCTCCTCAGCCTGCTGGATTATGTCCTCTCGCTGCCGCGCGATCGTTATCGCCTCGTTCATCTCCTGAGGTAGCCGCTGGCGCAGCTTCGCCGTCAGGTTCAGCAGCTCCGCGTGGTCAATCACCGTTCTGCCCCACAAGCTCGGCACGATGCGGCAGTACCATCTCTGCCCTTGGTCCGCCACGTCCTCAATCTCCTCGATTATCTCCTCGATCGGGTGGCGTGGCTCCTCGGGCTCACCATAGTCCGCGCTCGCGTACTCGCTCACGGCCTATCCCTCCCAGGCTGTAGTCGCCCCACCAGTCGCGGCAGTACACTCTCTGGCACGTAGGCCGACACGTCGCCACCGAGCCCGCAGACTTCCCTCACTAGACCGGACGACAGGAAAGCATACCTGCTGTCCGCCAGCAACAGAAGCGTGTCCAGGCCCGGCGCCAGACTGCGGTTCATCATCGCCATCTGCATCTCCCGCTCGAAGTCCGTCGCCGTCCGCAGCCCCTTCACCAGCGCTCTCGCGCCCCTCGACCTCGCGAAGTCCACGATCAGCCCATCGAAGGGCGCCACCTGCACGTTCGCCAGGTGTCCACAGGCCTCTCGCGCCATCTCGACGCGCTCGTCCAGTGAGAACATCGGCTGCTTGCCGCTGTCCGCCGATACAGCGACCAGCAGCTCCTCGAAGATCGCCGCCGCGCGCTCGGCGATGTCCAGATGCCCGTTGGTAAAGGGGTCGAAGGTGCCCGGGTACACCGCCCGTGAAGAGGACCGAGACGGCATCTGCTACGCCTCCCAGCGGCTCAGGCAGGTCTCGCCCACCTCGCGGCGCCAGCACGGCTCCGCCAGGGCTGCATACTCCTCGCGACAACTGTGCTCCAGCACGACGACCGTGCCGTCCGCCAGACCCCTGCCCAGCAGCGCGCTCAGGACGTCAGACACCGCCCCATCGCCGTAGGGCGGATCGGCGAACACCGTCCCCGCCTCCCCTCGCAGCCACGCCGCCGCCCTGGCCACACAGCGCCTCACGTCCGATTGCCACACCTGGGCACGGTCTGCCGGGCCCGTCTTCGCCAAGTTCGCCTGGATCACCTTCACGCAGGCCACTCGCCGCTCGACAAACAGACAGCGGCTCGCACCCCTGCTCAGGGCCTCGATCCCCATGGCGCCGCTGCCTGCGTACAGGTCCACGAAAGGCCTGCCTTCCACGGATTCCCCGAGGGATCCGAACAGCGCCTCCCGCACCCTCTCGCTCGTCGGCCGCACCCCGGCGGGCGGCCCGATCAGCGGCACCGATCCCGCCGTCCCACCCACGACCCGCATCCGCCTTCTCACAAAGCCCACCGGCCTTTCTCCAGCTCCCCCAGCCACTCCACAGCTTCCCGCAGCCTCGAGTGCTCCGGCCGGGCCAGCTCCGGGTCCCCGCTCACTATCGCCCGCGTCTGACGCTGCGCCGCCACCAGCAGATCCGGCTCTGCCAGCACGTCTCCGATGATCCAGTCCCCCATCCCGTGCTGCCTCAGCCCCGCCAGTTCCCCGGCGCCCCGCATCCTCAGGTCCGCCTCGGCGATGCGGAACCCATCGCTGTGCTCGGCCAATATCCGTAGCCTCTCGCTGCACTGCGGCGACGGGCTGCCTATCAGCAACATGCAAAGAGGCCGGTGACGACTGCGCGTCACCCGCCCCCGGAGTTGGTGAAGCTGCGCCAACCCAAATCTCTCTGCACTCTCAACCAATATCACCGAAGCCTTGGGCACGTCAAGGCCCACCTCGATCACCGTCGTGCTCACCAGCACGTCCACGTCCCCCTCGTAGAACCGCCCCATCACCTCCTGGCGCTCGGGCGTGGCCATCCGCCCGTGCACCAGCCCCAGCCGCAGGCCCGCCAAGGGACCGGCCCGCAGCGCCTCGAACACCTCCTCGGCCGCCTCGGCCTCCACGGCCTCCGACGGCTCGATGAGCGGGCAGACCACGAATCCCTGGTGCCCCTCCTCCGCTCGCCGCCGCAGGGCCCCGTAGGCCCGATCCCGCTCCTCGGCGCTCAGCAGGCGAGTGTCCACCGGTCGCCGCCCTGGCGGCAGCTCGTCCACCACCGAGATGTCGAAGTCCGCATACAGCGCCAGCGCCAACGTCCGCGGCAGGGGCGTCGCCGACAGGGCCAGGAAGTTCGGCGAGTACCCCTTGGCCGCCAGGGCCGCGCGTTCGGCCACCCCGAACCGGTGCTGCTCGTCCACCACCACCACCGCCAGATCGCGGAACTCCACCCCCTGCTGGATCAGCGCGTGAGTGCCCACGAAGACCGCCCGGTCGCCTCGTCTCGCCGCCTCGGCTACCTCGCGCCGGGCCGTGGCCCCCAGGCTGCCCGTCAGCAGATGCACCCGGACCCCCGCCGGCTCCAGCATCCCCGCCAGCCGCAGGGCGTGCTGCTCGGCCAGCATCTCCGTGGGCGCCATCAGCGCGCCCTGCCGCCTCGCGTCCGCCGCCGCCACCAGCGCCGCCGCCGCCACCACCGTCTTCCCTGATCCCACATCCCCGTGCACCAGGCGATAGGCGGGCCGCTCGTCCTCAAGATCCGCCGCCAGTTCGCCCATCACGCGCCTCTGAGCGTCCGTCAGCCGGAAACCCGCGAGCTCCTCTGCCCTGTCCGCCAGGCCCGCCGCCGGCACCCGGGTCCCCACCTTTCCTTCGCGAGCCCGCGCGCGGTGTTGCAGCAGCCTCGTCTGCAGCACGACAAGCCGCTCGAAGACCAGGCTGCGCCTGCCCAGCTCCGCCTCCTCGGCCGACGCGGGCAGATGGATCGCCCGCAGGCTCTCCGGCCTCGCCAGCAGACCACAGGCCTCCGTCGCCGCCACCGGGGCCACCGGCCCCAGCTCCTCTCCACACGCCGCCAGCGCCTGCGCCACGGCCTGTCGCATCACCCCCACGGGTACACCCTGGGGTGCGCGGTACTCGGCCAGCAGGCCCCCGGGCCCCGGCGTCCCCTCTTCCCCGTCCGCTTCCCTCTCGCGCTCCAGGGTGCGGGCCACGGTGAAGATCACCCGCCCCTGCTCCCCACTGGGCCGGCCCAGCACCACCAGCCGGTCCCCCACGCGGATCTGCTCGGCGCGGTAGGGCTGGTTGAACCAGCGCAGTACCAGCCGCCCCGTCCCATCCTCCGCTGGGGCTTCCACCCGACTGGCGCGCCTGCCGGGGAAGTACCGCGGCTCCCGGCTCACCCGCACGCGGACCACCGCTTGCTCGCCCTCGGCCAGGCGCGCCACCGGCACGTGATCCCTGACGTCCGTGTAGCGAGAGGGAAGATACAGCAGCAGGTCCTCGACACTCAGAATCCCCACGCCGGCAAGCTCGAAGGCGCGCCGCGGCCCTATGCCGGCCAACTGGCTCACCGGCCCCCTCAGGGCGACCCGCTCGGCCGCCGAGCCCCCCACGGCCTCGAGCTCGCGTCGGCAGGCCTCGATCACCTTCCCCCGCCCCTCACGCGGGAGCTCCGGGTAGGCCTCCA
>CAZSOQ010000007.1:0-42537 GCA_964608495.1 uncultured Armatimonadia bacterium
TCCCTGAACCTCGCCGCCATCTGGAAGCTGCCGGTGCTGTTCGTATGCGAGAACAACCAGTGGGCGGCCTCGACGTCGGCGCGGATCGCCTTCCCCACCGAGGACATCGCGCCGCGGGCGGCCGGGTACGGCATGCCCGGGGAGATCGTGGACGGCCAGGACGTGGTGGCGGTCTACGAGGTGGCGCGCCAGGCCGCGGAGAGGGCTCGGGCGGGCAAGGGACCGTCGCTGATAGAGGCCAAGACGTTCCGCTTCCAGGGGCACTGTGGCGTGTCCCGACAGCACGAGGAGCCGGAAGCCTGCGAGCGCTGGCGGCAGCGGGACCCGGTGGCCCTGCACGAGCGGCGCGTGCTGGCCGAGAGGGTCATGGATGAGGCGCAGCTTGCGGCCCTGCGCGATGAGGTGCGGGGCGAGATACAGGAGGCCATCGAGTACGCGAAGGCCAGCCCCCTGCCATCCCCCGAGCTAGTCGGCCTGCCGAGCGGGCCGCGGGAGGCCCGAGATGCGTGAGCTGAGCTACGCGGCGGCTGTCGGCGAGGCCCTGCACGAGGAGATGCAGCGCGACGAGAACGTGTTCCTCATCGGCGAAGACATCGGCAGCGTGCGCGAAGCCGAGGACCTGTTCGCCGAGTTCCGGGCGCGGCGCGTGTGGCAGACGCCCATATCGGAGTCGGGCTTCACGGGGCTGGCAGTGGGCGCGGCGACGGCGGGGCTGCGGCCCGTGGTCGAGATCATGTACTGCGACTTCGTGACTGTCGCGATGGACCAGATCTGCAACCAGGCGGCGAAGCTTCGTCTGATGTCGGGCGGCAAGGTGACTCTGCCGCTGGTGATCAAGACGCCCGCAGGTTGCGGGACGCGCGAGGGCGCCCACCACAGTCAGAGCCTGGAGGCGTGGTTCGTGCACACGCCCGGGCTGAAGGTGGTCATGCCCTCAACCCCCTACGACGCCAAGGGGCTGCTGAAGTCCAGCATCCGGGACGATGAGCCCGTCGTGTACATCCAGCACCGGCTGCTGCACGCGCAGACGCAGGAGGTACCCGACGGGGAGTGGCTCGTGCCGCTGGGAGAGGCGGACGTGAAGCGCGAGGGCAGTGACCTGACGGTGGTGGCCTGGTCCTACGCCGTGCCCAAGGTCCTGGCGGCGGCTGAGGCGCTGAGCGACTCGATCAGCCTGGAGGTCGTGGACCCGAGGAGTCTGGTGCCGCTCGACCTGGCGACGATCCTGGGCTCGGTGCGCAAGACGGGCAGGCTCCTGGTGGTGCACGAGGCGCCGGTGCGAGGGGGCGTGGGGGCGGAGATCGTGCGGCAGGTCGTGGCCGAGGGCTTCGGCGACCTGACCGCGGCGCCGCGGGTGCTGGGCGGAGCGAATCTGCCCATGCCTTACAGCCCGCCACTGGAGGATGCCTGCATACCGCAGATACGGGACATAGCCCTGGCCGCGCGGGAGATGGTGGCGGGGTGAGCAGGGCCGGATCGCGACCCCACTAGGCAGCGGAAGAGGTGAGCTTGCCGGATGTCTGAGCACGAAGCGATGAGCAACGATGTAGACGTGCTGGTGGTGGGCGGCGGGACGGCCGGGCCGATCGCGGCTATCCAGGCGGCACGGGCGGGAGCGCGGACTCTCCTGATCGAGGCGGGCAGCCAGCTCGGCGGGACGATGACCACGGGGGGCGTGCCCGTGCCCGGCCTGTTCCACGCCTGGGGAAGGCAGATCATCCGCGGGATCGGCTGGGAGCTGGTGGAGCGCACGGTGGAGCTGGACGGGGGCACCATGCCCGACTTCTCGAAGCCACCCGTCAGGCACTGGGGCCACCAGGTGTGGCTCAACGAGTACCTGTATGCGGCCCTGGCGGAGGAGGCCTGTCTCGACGCCGGCGTGGAGGTCTGCTACTACGAATTCCCCGTCGCGGGCCGCGCGACGACTACAGGCTGGGAGATCGAGGCCGCCGGCAGGGGTGTGCGGCGGACGATCCGCTGCAGGCAGCTTGTGGACTGCACCGGAGGCGCCGACGTGGTGGGGATGCTGGGCTTCGCGCGCCTGCGGGAGGACGGGATTCAGCCCGGCACGCTCACCTTCGTCCTGGGCGGCTACAAGGCTTCGGAGTTGGACGCGGACCTGATCCAGGAGCGCTACGAGCAGGCCCTGCGCGACGGGGTGCTGCAGAAGGGCGACTTCGCGGCCGTGGGCGGGCGGTTCGTGGGGTTCCTGGGCGGCGGCGGACGCAACCAGAACCACATCTTCGGCGCGGACTCCTCCACGTCCGTGAGCCACACCGCAGCCAATATCGCGGGCCGGCGATCGCTCCTGCGGCTGCTCCGCTTCATCAGGACGCTTCCCGGGTGCGAGCAGGCCCGCGTGCTCCGGATGCAGCCCGAGACCGCGGCGCGCGAGACCTACCGGATCGAGGGAGAGGTAGTCATCACGGTCGAGGATTACACGGGCGGGCGGGTGTTCGAGGACGCCGTCTGCTACGCCTTCTACCCCATTGACCTGCACACGGAGGAGGGCTGCACGCCGGAACCGCTGGCGGAGGGTGTGGTGCCGACGGTGCCGCTGGGCGCGCTGGTGCCCAGGGGCAGCCGGAACCTGATGGTGGCGGGGCGGAGCGTGAGCAGCGACCGGCTGGCGAATTCGGCCCTGCGCGTGCAGGCCCCGGCGATGGCCATGGGGCAGGCGGCAGGCGCCGCCGCGGCGCTGGCGGCCCGGGCGGACGCGACGCCGATGGACGTGCCCATGGAGGAGCTTCGCGCCCTGCTGCGCGAGCACGACGCCATCGTCCCGTGACGCCGCCGGGGGACGCCGAGGGTCGCCCTGGAGGAACCGGGCGCCGCGGCGATGCGTTGTAGGACAGTGGCGAGGCAGGAACTCGCGTTACATCATGCTACCCGACGTGCGCTTGTTCCGAGTACGCTGTTCCTCGGGTCGGGCGGGGTCGTGTGTGGCCGTAAGCGGCCTCACCGTAGTGGCTTTCGCGGCCGCAGTAGCAGCCTTCCTCTTCCCCTTCGCCCACACGGGCTCGCCCGGCCATGATCTGCACACCTGTCCCCTGGATCCGGTCGTGCTCAGCGGCGGCGGCTTCCTACTGCCCGTGGGCGTGCTACTCACGGCCCTTGCGGCGCTGCGGCTGCTCCCGCCCGCACGGCCGGTCCACGATCGGCGACCAGCTCCTCTGAAGGTCCGCACCCGAGCCCCTCCGCTGGGGTAGTGGCTTGCGCCGGAGGCGGATGGGGCGGCGTTGCCGCCCGTCCGCCGGCTGAGACCCCAACCACTGCCTCGGTAAAGGAGGGAGCGTCATGCTCCATCTTCGGGACCGTCCCTCGGGACGGGGATTCACGCTTATCGAGCTGCTGGTCGTGATCGCGATCATCGCGATCCTGGCAGCTATCCTGTTTCCGGTCTTCGCCCGGGCGAGGGAGAAGGCCCGCCAGGCGAGCTGTCTGAGCAACGTCAAGCAGATCAGCCTGGCGATGATGATGTACCTGGACGACTACGACGAGCAGTTCGTAACCTGCGATGCGGTGTACCGGTGGTACTACCCCCTGCAGCCCTACGTGAAGAACGGGCAGGTGTTCAAGTGCCCATCTCTGAAGGGCGACGCGAGCAACCCGGACACGGACTACACGCTGAGCGGGCTCTTCGCCCACGGGATGGCACTGGCGTGCTTCGACCGCCCCGCTGAGACGATCATGGTGGCCGAGCGCGAGAAGGGCTGCGGCTACGAAGGCTTCCACCCCTGGCCAGCGGCCGGCGGCAACTGGGACGACCTCGACACGTATGTGGCGGGCGACGGGCATAACTGGCTGGTAGACCACATCGCCAAGGAGAGGCACAACGGCGGGTCCAACTACGGCTTCGCGGACGGGCACGCCAAGTGGTACAAGTGGGACAGCACGGTCGAGCCCCCGCTGCCCGGCATGTTCAACCCTAGCCGGATCGTGCCGTCGGTCTACGGCTGGGGGTAGACAGGAGCGGACCACGTGGGTCGCGCCGGGTCTCTTCGGCCCGGCATGGCCGCGGTCGCCCGCCGGCGAAGGCGAGTCCGGCGGGCGGCCGTGGCACGGCGCGCCGCGGGTGCATCTGGGGGCCTTCCCCACGCTCCCCGGGGCCGCGGAAGGGGCGTTTGAGGCAACAGGCCGACTCGCGGTAAACTACCCGTGACCTGCAGTACCCCCGGGTCCGGCCGTGTCGGCATGGTCGGGCCTGGTGATTGTCCTATGCGCCCGAATCACCTGCTCCTGGCTGCCGTGGCGCTTGCCGCTCTGGGGTCGTGTGCGCGACAGAGCGGAAGCAAGGGTACTGCGCCGCCGGGGCCCGGGGGCACCCAGGCGACGCTGGCCGCGGTAGTCAGCATTCCCCCGCAGGCGTACCTCGTGGAGCGCGTCGGCGGCGGCCTGGTGTCGGTGCAGGTGCTGGTGGCGCCGGGCCAGTCGCCCCATACCTACGAGGCCACGCCGAGTCAGATGGCGGCCCTGGAGAGGGCGGACGTGTATTTCAGCATCGGCGTGCCCTTCGAGAAGGCGCTGCTGAGGAAGATCGGGAGGTCCATGCCGGGGCTGAACGTTGTGGATACGCGGCAGGGCATACGGCTGCGGGCCATCGAGGCCCCCAGCCACGGCGCGGTGGAGGCCCACGGTGACGCCGGCGAGGCCCAGGGCGCCCCGGACCCTCACTTCTGGCTGGACCCGCGCTTGGCCAAGACCCAGGCGCGCACCATGCGCGACGCCCTCGCGCGGCTGGACCCTTCGCACCGGGCGGTCTACGACCGCAACCTGGCGGCGCTGGAGGGTGACCTGGACCGGGTCCACAGCGAGATCGCGGCCAGGCTCGCGCCGGTGCAAGGGCGGGAGATGGTGGTGTTCCACCCGGCCTATGGCTACTTCGCCGACGCCTACGGGCTCAAGCAAGTGGCCCTGGAAGTGGAGGGCAAGGAGCCGTCGGCGCGTCAGCTTGCGCAGACCATCGAGCGGATCCGGCAGGCCCGCGTCCGTGCGGTCTTCGTTCAGCCCGAGTCCTCGACGGCCACGGCCGAGGCGATCGCCGACGAGATCGGCTGTGAGGTCGTGCGCCTCGACCCCTTGGCCCGAGACTACACCGGCAACCTGCGGGAGATGGCGGAGAAGGTGCGGGCGAGTCTGATGGGGCCGCCCGCGGGAGGTGGCAGCGAGTGAGCAAGGTGTCGGCGATCGCGGTACACGATCTGTCCTTTGCCTATGACGGCCCACTGGTGCTGCGAGACGTCAACCTGACGGTTCAGGAAGGGGAGTTCGTGGGCATCGTGGGGCCCAACGGTGGCGGCAAGACCACGCTGCTGAAGCTGATCCTGGGCCTGCTGGAGCCGACAGGGGGCGAGGTGCGCGTGTTCGGGGAGCGGCCGCAGAAGGCACGGCGACGCTGTGGGTATGTGCCCCAGGTCTTCCACTACGACCGCCAGTTCCCGGTCACTGTGGAGGACGTGGTGCTGATGGGGAGGCTGGGGTGCGGGCCGGGGCTGGGCCCGTACAGCCGAGCCGACCGGCGCGCCGCCGAGGAAGCCCTGGCGCAGGTCGGCCTCGCGGACCTGGGCGGGCGATCGTTCGCTGATCTGTCCGGCGGCGAGCGACAGAGGACGCTGGTGGCCCGCGCGCTGACGACCCATCCCGATCTGCTGATGCTGGACGAGCCGACGGCGAACGTGGACGCGGCAGCCGAGGGCGAGCTCTACCGGCTCCTGGGCGAACTGAACCGGACAATGACGATCGTGGTGGTGACCCACGACCTGGCCTTCGTGTCCGGGTCGCTCAAGAGCGTGATCTGCGTTAGCTGCAACGTCGTGCGCCACGCCACCGTGGACATCCGGGACGTGACCAGCGTCCTCCTGGAGGGCCTGTACGGGGGCGAGGTGAAGATGGTGCGGCACGACCAGACGTACCCGGAGGAGCGGGAGTAATGGAGTTCCTCGGCGCCGTGGGCCAACACGCCTTCCTTCAGTACGCGCTCGCAGCGGGGCTGCTCGCGAGCATCGCCTGTGGCGTGGTGGGGAGCTATGTGGCGGCCCGCCGCATCACGTACCTTGCCGGGGGCATTGCCCACTCGGTGCTGGGCGGGATGGGGGCGGCCAGGTACCTGCAGGTGGTCTACGGCTGGGAGTGGCTGCATCCCCTGCAGGGCGCCGTGGTGGCCGCGCTGCTGGCCGCCGGTATCATCGGCTGGGTCACCCTGCGCAGCCGGCAGCGGGAGGATACGGTGATCAGCGCTCTGTGGGCCGTGGGCATGGCCACGGGCATCCTGTTCATCTGGCGCACGCCCGGCTACAGCGAGAACCTGATGAGCTACCTCTTCGGCAACATCCTGATGGTCAGCGCCACCGAGCTGTGGCTCGTGGCCGGGCTGGACGCCCTCGTGCTTGTTGCGTCGCTGCTGTGCTACAAGCAACTCGTGGCCGTGTGCTTCGACGAGGAATTCGCCCGTCTGCGCGGGGTGCCGGTCGAGTTCTACTACCTGCTGCTGCTGGGCCTGACCGCGCTCACGGTCGTGCTGCTGGTGACAGTCGTGGGCCTGGTGATGGTCGTCGCGCTGCTGAGCCTGCCGGTCGCCATCGCGGGGCACTTCTCGCGCTCGCTCAAGCAGGTGATGGTCATCGCCGCGGTGCTCAGCGCCGCCTTCACGACGCTGGGCCTGGCGGCCAGCTACGGGGCCGACATGCCGTCCGGGGCGGTAACGATAGTGATGGCGGGCGCCGCCTACCTGCTGGTGGCGGTGGGTGTGGGGCTGGGCGCGCGGGCCCGGCGCCGACGGGGGAGCCCGCCCGCTAGCCCGCCTCAGGCCACGCCCTGCGAAGGACCCGGTCCGCAGGGAATCTAGAGCACCGCCAGGGAGGCGGGATCGCGCCATGCAGGCACCCATCGGCTGCGCCGTCATCGGCTATGGCCCTCTGCACAACTTCGGCTGGGCCCATTGCGCCTGGATCCAGGCCACGCCGGAGCTGCGGCTCGTGGCCGTGTGCGATCTGGACCCCGAGCGCACGGCCGCGGCCCGCGAGGCCTTCCCAGGCATCCGCACCTGCAACGACCCGTCGGAGCTGTGGGCCGATGAGGACGTGCAGCTCGTCTCCATCGTCACGCCGCACTTCACGCACTGCCCACTGACGCTGGAGGCTTTCGCGGCGGGCAAGCACGTGGTCGTCGAGAAGGCCATGTGCCTGAGCGTGGCAGAGGCCACGGCGATGGTGGAGGCCGGACGGCGGGCGGGCCGGATGCTGGCCGTCCACCACAACCGCCGTCACGACGGCAACTTCCGCCGCATCAAGGAGATCGTCAGCAGTGGGGCCATCGGGGACGTGTTCCACATCGAGCTGTCGGCGGGCGGGTACTACGAGCCACAGAACGGGTGGTATCGGGAGAAGGACAAGTCGGGCGGGGGGTTCTACTTCTGGGGCCCGCACGCCGTGGACTGGGTGCTGGAGCTGGTACCCGAGCGCATCGCGGGCGTCAACGGCTTCTTCCACAAGCTCGTCTGGCACGGCATGAGCAACGAGGACCAGACGCGGGCGGTGATCCGCTTCGAGAACGGCACGGTGGCGGATGTGACATGGTCCACCATCGCCGCAGTGGGCAAGCCGCTGTGGCGCATCCTGGGGACCCGGGGCGGCATCCTGGACACGGGCGCGGGAGGCAATGTCGGCTACCAGGAGCGGATTAGCGGGCCGCCGGGCGGGAACCTTACGCTGGTCGCCGTGGACGAAGGGGGCCGGCGCGAGACGCAGGTGCCTTACCTCGAGTCGGACTGGAACAGCTACTGGCAGGACGTCGCGGATCACCTGCTGCGCGACGGGCCGGTGCCGGTGTCGGGGGAGTTCGGGCGTCGGGTGATCGGGATCTTCGAGGCAGCCGAGCGATCCTCGCTGTCCGGGCAGACGGAGCGCGTGCCCTACGAGTAGAGGCCCGGGGCCTGGAAGGCACCGTGCCGGCGGCGACGAAGGCCCAGTCCACCGCCGTCGAGGAGGGAGCCCGCGATGGCCAGAGTGCTCGCCTTTGCCGTGCTAGTTGCCGCGGCCCTGCCGTGCCGCGCCGCTGAGGATGTGACCTACGCCGCGCGCTGGGAGTTCGAAGAGGACGCGGAGGGATGGCAGGGCCGAGTCATGACCCTCGAGCCCGAGGGAGGGGTCCTGCGGCTGGTCGTGGTGGACCGAGACCCGTGGATGACCAGCCCGGAGGTCGAGATTGACGCCTCGCGGTTTGCCTACCTGCGGCTGAGGCTGCGCGCGCCGGAGGACAGCATCTCGGCGGTGGGCCTGTATTGGCGCACCGACCTGTCCCCGGGGTGGGCCGAGCCGCCCAAGCTCTCGCAGTTCCCGATCATCGCGGACGGCGAGTGGCACACCTACGACGTGGAGCTGGGCAGCCCCGACTGGAAGGGCAAGGTGCTGCAGCTTCGCCTGGACCCCGAGCCCTCGGACGTGCCGCCAGGCACGACCGTCGAGATAGACGCCGTCCAGATCTACGGGCCGAGCTGGCAGGGCGCCCTGAGGCTGCAGCCCGCGCGGCTGAGTGTTGGGCAGGAAGGCAGCATCGAAGCCACGGTACGGGCCGTGAACCGGGCCGCGCCACGGCTGGCGGGCCGGCTTGACCTACCGGCGGGCGTCGAGCTCGTGGCCGGGGAGGCACAACCGGAGGCCCGCGATCTGGCGCTCGGCGAGGAGCGAACCTCCCAGTGGCGGGTCCGAGCGCAACGCTCCGGCGACCACGCGGTGCGCTGGCAGGCGACTGCCGAGGGCCTGGGGCCGATGGAGAAGACGAGCTCCCTTCTGGTGACAGCGGCTGACCCCGAGCTCCCCGCGTCGCAGCCCGGCGCCGCGTCGGTTGCCAAGCTCGACGGCGGCCACGTGGTGCTCCAGAACGAACGCGTGCGTGTGAGCTTCGTCAGGAGCGACGCGGAGTATCTGCACGCCCTAGTGGACATCTGGGACGGCGGCTGGCAGCGCATGGGCAGCGCCTACCCCCTCGGCGAGGTGGTCCTGCGGCGCACGACAGGAGAGCAGGAGCGCTTGGTCCTGGCGCCGAGAGCCGTCGAGGCCCGCGAGGAGAAGGGGCGCGCCGAGGCGCGTCTGAGCGGCAGCACGCGGGACGCGGACGGCGCCGCATGGGCCTACGAGCTGGTGGCCTCGCTGGAAGGGGGCGCCCAGGACGCCTGGCTCACCGCGCGGCTGTCTTGCGATCGCGACCGGAAGGTACTGCGCTTCGCGGGTCCCATGATCCACGCGGGCGACGGAAGCTTCGCGGGCAAGAAGCATGAGGCGATGTTCCCGGGCCTGGAGTGGCTGGTGGGCGACGAGGTCTCGTCGAGCACGCTGGACCTCGCGCCGCCGCTGAACATGCGCTACGTGCCTCATCCCTACAGGGTCACGGTGCCCCTGGTGTGCGTGGAGCAGGAGGGGCGCGTGGTGGGGCTGGCCTGGGACCCACTGCAGAAGTGGGATGGGGAGAGCATCTGCCCGCTGGCCCAGTTCTGCTCGCCCAACTGGATCAACGAGACCGACGACCACCTGATGGGCCTGTTCGTGCCGGGAATGCCCGGCTGGGTAGAGGAGAACAAGACGACGGCCTACAAGCCCTATGAGCTCGCCGCCGGGAAGGAGCTGGCGCTGCGGAGCGCGCTGGTCACGGGGAGCCGGACCACTTGCCTCAAGACCGTGTGGCGCTACTTCGAGCTGTTCGCGGACTTCAAGGCCCAGGAGGCCCCGGTGAGCGACGAGGAGGAGATGGCGCTGGCGGACGAGACCTACCTGGAGCGCCTATGGAGTCCCGCCGAGGCCTCGTGGATCTACTGCTTCCCGCTGAGCCGCTCGGGCGGGCAAGCCCTGCCGGCGTCGAACGGCTACTTCTCGCGCTTCGCCCTGGCGCTGTGGACCGACAGCGTTCTGCGGAAGGATGCGCAGGCCGGGGCGGCAACCCGCGAGCAGGTGCGGACGGCCCTGGACGCCGCGCGCGAAGGCAACGGGCAGTGGTATCTCGACCCGGACCTGGCCTTCCGATGGGGCTCGGTGAGAGAGGCCACGCTGGGGCAGGAGCACGGGATCAAGGGCCTGATCGAGGCGCAGCGTGAGGACGGGTCCTGGGGCGGCTTCAAGCCCAGGGAAGCGACCAAGAGCCTGGGTCCCGAGG
Organism: uncultured Armatimonadia bacterium; assembly: GCA_964608495.1. GTDB lineage: Bacteria > Armatimonadota > Zipacnadia > Zipacnadales > FEN-943 > JAKORR01. The sequence continues at coordinate 10,144 of CAZSOQ010000007.1, forward strand.
GCCAGCGCGAGGTGGGGCTCTGCGCGGGTAGCGCCTATAGGCTGCTGAAGTACGCCAGGATCACGGGCAACGAGGAGGCGCTGGCGGCGGGCCTGAGGGCGCTGGCGTTCATGGAGCAGTTCACGGTGCCGCGGGCGGGCCAGACCTGGGAGTGCCCGGTGCACAGCCCGGACATCTATGCCTCCTATCTCGCCATCATGCCCTGCCTGGAGGCCTACCGGATCACGGGTGACCGCAAGTACCTGGAGCGCGCGGTCTACTGGGCCGAGACGGGGCTGCCCTTCGTGTACGCGTGGGGCGCGCCGGACAGGCCGGTGATGAAGGGCGGATCCATCGCCATCTTCGGCGGGAGCTACTACACCTGCTCCTGGCTGGGCCGTCCCGTGCAGTGGAACGGGATGGAGTATTCGTGGGCGCTGCTGAAGCTGGCGGAGTACGACCAGAGCCGGCCGTGGGCGGAGCTGGGGACCAGCGTGATGCGCTCGGGCATGTGGCAGCAGGAGAAGGACGATTCGGCCGACGCCAAGGGTGGCTACACGGACAACTGGGACCTGCCCAGCAACCTGCGCTGCACGAGCTTCGTCCTGAGCCCCTGGTGGATACTGCTGAACCTGCATACGCTCCGGGGGTATGACCCCGACGTGCAGACGGCGGTGCTGCGGACGCAGCAGGGCGACCTGCGCGTGAGCAGCGGGGCGCGGGTCGAGGCGGAGCTGCGCGGCGAGGATCTCAGCGTGAGCCTGGACTACGCGCCGGGCGAGACGGTCCACTGCCTGGTCGCAGGGATCGCGGAGCCGCGGGGCGTATCCCAAGGCGGACGGGAGGTCGCCCGGCGAGAGGCGCTGGACGAACCGGACGAGGGCTGGAGCTACCTGCCGGAGCGCGGGTTCCTGCTGATCAAGGCGCGGCTTGGGCAGGACGGGCAGGCGAGGCCGATCGTATCGGGGGCCAGGGCCCAGCCTGCCACATGGGAGCTGGGCAGTGTGGGCAGGCCGGCCTACAAGAGCGTGCGGCAACTGCGGTACGAGGCGACCGCGCTCGAGATGGCCGCCGACTGGGACTTCGCGCGGGAGGACGCGGCGAAGTGGCGGGAGCTGCAGCGATGGGACCTGGCCGAGCCGCGGGTCGAGGACGGCGTGCTGGTTCTGGAAGCCACCGGGCCGGACCCGCGCCTGGTCCTCCCTATCGAGAGCCTGGACGCAGGCCGCTTCTCGATCGTGACGGTCGAGATGAGCGCGGACCGAGGTAAGCAGTTCGAGGTGTACTTCGCGACGGAGGGGGCGCCGGAGCTGGCGGAGTCACGCAGCCTGTACGTGCCGATCCGCCCGGATGGCGAGATGCACCGCTATACGGGGGAGCTCGGGGGCAGGTACGGCTGGGAGGGCACGGTGACGCACCTGCGCTTCGACCCGGTAGGCCCGGTGCACGAGAGCATCACGGGCGCCCAGATCCGCGTGAAGCGCATAGCAATCAGCAACAAGCCGCTCTGACCGGCCGGGGTCGGACGGGTCGCGCCAGGAATGACACGCGCCAGCTGCCCAAGGGCATGAGCGAGGAGTAGGGCCGCGAGCAACTGGAGGGCATGCCGGCGGTGCCCGCCCGCGTGCCAGGCCTTCGGGCGCCAGCGATGGCCGGCAGCCCTAGGGTATCTCGGGCCAGTTGAACTCGGGCCGATAGCCGAGGTCGCGGGCCGCGTCGGACCAGTCGAAGAGCGAGTCCTCGCGCCCCGCGACGATGTTGTAGCAGCCGTAGCTCAGGCCCTCGGCCTGCAGGGCGAGCTCGACGGCCTGGGCGACGTCGCGGGGATCAACGTAGACGAACCAGGGCCCCTCGGGCGCGGCGGGTCGCTGGGGACCGACGTTGGCTCCGTCGCCCGCGATGACGCCCGGGCGGAGGTGGATGACGCTGAGGCCGTGGGCCTGGTGGTAGGCATACCCGATCTGCTCGCCGAGATGCTTGGCCAGGCAGTAGAACAGGTCGCCCTGAGCGAACCGGGACGGGTCGGTGACGCGGTAGGGCCCGGACCCCCAGGGCATGCCGCCACAGGCTATCACGCTTGAGATGTTGACGAGGCGCCCGACTCCCTGCCGTACGCAGGCTTCCGCCACGTGCCACGTCCCCTTGACCATCACGTCGGAGAAGAGCGAGGGCGGCTTGTCGTGGCGCTCGCGCACGAGGGCAACGAGATGCACGACGGCGTCCTGCCCCTCGCAGGCGCGCTCGACGTGGGCGTAGTCGGTGATGTCGCCCTGGAGAAAGCGCAGCCCCGCGAGGTCCTCGCGCGGTTGCACGCGGTCGGTGAGAGTGAGCTCGTAGCGGGAGCGCAGTCGCTCGACGACGAAGGCGCCGAGGTAACCAGCCGCGCCCGTGATGAGAACCTTCGCCATGGTCTCGGTCTCCTGGTACCCGCTGGCGCGGATTGGTGCCGCCCTCGCGTCCCCCCCGAAGCTGCGGTGGTATTGTATCGCATCGCGGGCGCCCCGGAAGCGCGCGGCCGGAGGTCGCGCCGGGGGCCCTTGGACTGCCCGCGCGCCATGGAGGTAGACTGTGCTCGCGCCGCCCTGGGGGCCTGGGGCCGCGTGACCACGCACCGCTGAGCCGACCCGGGTGGGAGACACATGAGCTTCCGCGAGAGACTCCTGGCTGTACTGGCCGGAGAGCCGGCCGACGTGATGCCGTGGTTTGCCGACCTGACCTACTGGCACAGCGCTCAGAAACTGGCCGGGGCACTGCCGGCGGAGTACGAGGGCGACGAGGGATTCGTGAAGCTCCACACCGACCACCACGTGGGCTATTACCTCGGGTACGCAGCGGTGTGGACCACCACCTGCGAGGGCGTGACGGTCAGCCAGGAGACGCGCGACCATACCACCATCACGCACTGGCGCACCCCCGTCGGGGAGATCTCGGGAGAGACGCGGTTTCTGCCGGCCACGGCCAGCAGCGCTCCGACGCGGTGGCCGGTGGCGACGGTGGAGGACCTGCGCGTGGTGCGCTACATCGCCGACGCGACCCAGACCAGCCCCACCTATGAGCGCTACGAGTACCTGAAGCGCATCGCCGGAGGGCAGGGCCACCCGACGGTGTTGCCGCCGCGCTCGCCGGTGTCGCAGATGCTGGCACAGTGGACGGGCGCGACGAACCTGGCCTACCTGTCCGTGGACGCGCCCGAGGAGCTGGAGAAGACGCTCGAGGCCCTGGGACGGGCGGCCGACGGGGCCTACGAGGCGATCCTCGGCTGCGACACGCCCTTCGTCGAGCTGGGGGACAACCTCAGCGGCGAGGTGGTGACGCGGCTGTTCGAGCGGTACCAGTTCGACTACTACGTGTGGCGGGTCGAGCAGATGCACGCGGCGGGCAAGAAGATCGGCACTCACCTCGACGGCACGGTGCGGCCCATCCTCCCGCTGCTGGCCAAGACGGGGCTGGACTTCGTCGAGTCGATCACGCCCAAGCCCGTGGGCGACGTGGCGGTCGAGGAGCTGCGAGGGCTGGCCGGGCCGGACCTGATCCTCTTCGGCGGGATCCCGGGCGCGATGCTGGCGCCCCCCTTTGGGGCCGAGAAGATCCGGCGGCAGGTCGAGGCTATAGTCGAGCACCACTGGGAGAGCGGGAAGTTCATCCTGGGGTGCGCCGACCAGGTGCCGCCCAACGGCGACATGAATCTCGTCCGGTTCATCGGCGAACTGCTTGAGGAGATCTGCCGGTAGTCCGCGGGGGCGCGTCGCGCCTGCGGCGGAGCGCCGGTGGGGGCGGCCCATCAGCCAGGGCACGGCGCCGACGGCGCTGTGCCCTCGGGAGGAAGGACGATGACCTCAGTGCAAAGCGCCGTAGTGGTAGCGATCCTAGTGGCGGTGGGGCTCGGGGGGCAGCTCTCAGCCGCTCCCGCGCCCTTTCCCCTGGCGCGAGAGGGCCGGCCCGCGGCGACGATCGTGGTCGCCAAGCAGCCCGTGCAGTCGGCGGCCTTCGCCGCCTGGGAGCTGCAGTACCACATCGAGCGGATCACGGGCGCGAAGCTGCCGATCGTGCCCGACGAGGCGTCCTTGACCGGCCCGCGCATCCTCGTGGGGGACACTGAGGCGAGCGGCCGGCTCGGGCTGCGCGGCGCGGACCTCAAGCCGCAGGAGTACCTCATCCGCTTCCTACCCGACACGCTGGTCCTGCTGGGCCGCGACGCTGCGCCCCAGGCCGCCTCGAACATCGTCTGTCACGGCGAACCGGCCTGGACGGAGGGCAGGTTCGCGGGGGGTCTGGGCTTCGACAGCGCGCAGGCCGTGGGCGTGGGCGGGTGCGGCGTCAACGACGACGAGGGCAGCCTGGAGGCCTGGGTGCGGCTGGAGCCCACGCCTCAGCCCAAGGAGGCCACCGTCCTGCGGCTCGATGGCTCCGACCCGTGGACCTACCACATCGTGCGCCGCGTGCAGGAGACCAACCGGATCGCCTACGTGACCTACGACGGACAGGCCGGGCACGGGGTGACGTCGGGGGAGCTGGCAGAGGGCTGGCACCACATCCTGGGGACCTACAGCGCGGCGGCAGGCAAGATGGAGCTGTTCGTGGACGGCGCGAGCCAGGGCACCAGCGACTACGTGAGGACCACGTGCCGCCAGTCGTCGCTGGAGGTCGGGGGCATGGCGCCGCGGGGGCCCGGAGCGCCGGTGGGTAATCCCCTGCGGGGCTGGATAGACGAGGTGCGGATCTCGAAGGTGCGCAGGGCGCCCAGTGAGGGCGCCCCCGAGCCCTTCGTGACCGACGCCGACACGATGCTGCTGCTGCACTTTGACGAGGGCGAGGGCGTGCCGAAGGATTACAGCGGCATCACGCGCCCCGTCAGCCCTCCCCCCATGTTCGACGATCAGGGGACATCCTACGCGGCCCACGACTTCCTGGAGCGCTTCTGCGGAGTACGCTGGTACGGGCCGACGGAGCTGGAGATGGTCCATCCCCGGTCGCGCACGCTGGAGATCAAGCCCCGGGACGTCCGGCGCGCACCGGCCTTCGCGTACCGACAGCCCTGGCCGCCCTTCGGCTTCGGGATCGTGAAGACGCTGTGGAACAACGCCAGCGCGGCCGAGGTGCAGCTTTTCTTCGCGCGCTTGAAGGTCGGTGGCCAGCCCTACGCCTGCAACCACTCGCTGTACGGCTACTACGACCGGTTCTGGGAGCCGAACCCTGACCGGCCCGACGTCTTCGAGGGGAAGCGGCCCGAGTACTTCGCGCAGGGCTATGAGGGCAGGCCGCCGCAAATGTGCTATACGAACCAGGGCTTGGCCCGCCAGGTGATCCAGGACGCCCGCGACTACTTCGACGGCAAGGGCACGAAGCCCGGCGCGCAGGCCGCGGGCGACTACTTCGGTTACGTGCCCATGGACAACAGCTCCTACTGCAAGTGCGCCGCCTGCCAGGCCGAGCTCAACCCCGACCAGGCCGACAACCCGCAGTTCTCCAACGGCTACACCAGCGACTACGTCTACGGCTTCGCGAACAAGGTCGCCCGGGCGCTCGGCCGGTCCCATCCCGGCAAGTACCTGAGCTGCCTGGCCTACGCTCGCTATGCCTACTACCCGGAGCGTGTGAAGCCCGAGCCCAACATGTCCGTGCAGATGTGCCTGCACGTGCGGAACTGGTGGGCGCCGGCCATGGAACGCAACGATATGTCGTTCTACCGCGAGTGGGTCAGCCGCGAGGGAGGCAGGCGGCCGCTGTACCTGTGGCTCTACTACTGCTTCCCGGAGGAGGTCGCGACCAACGGTAAGTTCCACTGCTTCCCAGGCTTCTTCGCCCACACGGCCGCGCGGCAGATCAGGATGTTCCACCGCGACGGGATCCGCGGGGCCTTCCTCAACGGGCTGGGCGAGCAGGTGGACACTTACGTGACCCTCAGGATGTTCGACGACCCGGCGGTGGATGTGGACGAGCTGCTCGACGAGCTCTTCACGCGCTACTACGGCGCCGCGGGCGAGCCGATGAAGCGCCTGTACCTGCGCATCGAGGTGATCTACTCGACGCCGAAGTACTACCCCGAGGAGGTACAGAAGGAGAACCGCCATTTCCACCAGACCGAGGAGATGGCGTGGGGATACCTGGGGACGGAGGAGCGGATGGCCGAGCTGGGCGAGCTCATGCGCCAGGCGAAGGAAGCCGCGCGCACCCAGGTGGAGCGAGAGCGTGTGGCGCTGTTCGAGCAGGGCGTGTGGGACTATATGCTCGCCGGGCGCAAGGCCTGGGCGGACAAGCAGGCCATGGAGCCCGAGCGGGCCAGGATGAAGACCGAAGCGCCGCCGAGCGCGCGTGTGCCTCGCGCACCCGCTGCCGGTGGCGACCCCGAGAAGGTGGACTGGTCGAAGGCGCTGGCGCTGGGCCGGTGGTATGCCCTCGAGGGGTACACGAACGAGCGGCCGGTCACCGCGCGGCTGGTCCACGACGGCGAGTACCTGTACGTCGAGCTGGAGGAAGGCGGCGTGGACGCGACAGCGCTGAAGAGCGCGGCGGACATATGGTCCGGCGACGACTGGGAGCTCTTCTTCGCGGCTCAGCGCGGCAGGCCCTATCGCCAGCTCGGGATCAGCCCCGCGGGCAAGTGGTCCGCCGTGCACTGCGGCGAAGGGGGTGCCTGGGACAGCGGCGTGCACGTGCTCTCGGCCCCGGCGGGCGACCGCTGGACCGTGCGCGTGGCCCTGCCGCTGGCTCAGCTCCTGCCCGAGGGCCTGCGAGCCGGCGATCGCTTCTACGCCAACTTCTACCGCGCCTCACCCGGGGCGAGCGATCTGCTGGCCTGGAGCCCCAACTTCGTCAGGACGTTCCACGAGACGAGCCGCCTGGGTGAGCTGACCCTCGAGTAGGCGCACCGCGGTGCTGGGGGATGTCCTCCAGGCCGGTCTCGGCCGGCGCCTGCGCTGCCGGCTTTGCGGGCGCACTCCCAGCGCGCCGATCCGACCTGACCGCTCCTCAGGGCTTGAGGACCACGGCGAAGTCGTGCGCGGTCTCGCCCAGATCGAGATGCGTCTCGCCCTTCACCGCGACTTCCCTGACGACCTGTCGAGTGTCCAGGTCCCAGATAGCGAGGGTGCCCGGCCGGCGGGGCCGGACCGTGAGCCGCAGCGGCGCAGGCGAGCGCGTGCGCGTGTTGATGCGCGGCACGTCCCCCACATTGCGCACGTAGGCGATGAGGACCCGACCGTCACGCGACGTCAGGGAGGCCGCCTGCCATCCGTCGCTGACCGAGGCCGGGGCCGGCGGCGCGTGCTCGGGCGGCGCAAAGCGGTCGCCAGGCACGAGCGCCTGACCGGGCGCCGCGGGCGCGCCGGGCGGCACGAAGGTCACAGGCACACCGGTCTGCAGCGACCACCAGGTGTACTGCGCCAGATTCGGCAGCTTGGCGTCCGTGTTGCTGACAGTGACGGCCATCGGCGCGGGAGCAGGCTCGAAGTCGCGCCAGTCCACGGCGCGCGTTATCTGCGAGAGGACGTAGAACTCGCGCGGGTCGGCGATGGCGTCCCAGGATATGCCGCCCGGCGAGCCGTGCAGGAAGGCCAGCCACAGGCAGTCGCGCGTGATGATCTGCCGCAGCTCGGGGTAGCTGGCCTCGCGCATACGGTCGTTGCCCGCCTCGCCGAGGATGCTGGGGCGCGGCTTGAGGCCCGCGCACAGGCTCATCACCGTCACGTAGTTGCCCAGCTCGCGGGGCGAGTCGCCGGCCAGCTTGTTGTAGCTGTCGTAACTGGGATAGGACGGGTAGGCGTGGTAGTTGAAGAAGTCCACGTCGGCGCCCGCAAGCCACTGCTGCTGCGGGCCGGGCGTGGCCTCGGCGGCGCTGGTGGTGACGAGGTGCGTGGGTGAAACGCTGCGGATGGTGCGCGCGATCTCGTTCGTCCATGCGACCGACGCGGCCAGATCGCCGCCGGCGCTGTACGTCTCGTTCATGACCTCCCAGGCCAGGATGCGCGGATCGTCGCGGAAGGGCTCGACGACCTCGCGGGTGTATTGCCTCTGCAGCTCGAGTGCCTGCGCGTTGGTGAACCAGTCAGCCTGCTTCTCGATCAGCGCGTCGTAGGCCGGGATGCCCTGGAAGCTGAAGTTGCGGTAGTGTCCCCACCAGAGCACCGGTACGGCTCGCACGCCCAGCGGCCCGATGAGGTCCAGGAACCGGCGGAGCTGGGCCAGGATGAAGGGGTCGGCGTGGCCGCCCTGGTCGCCACCGATGCTTCGAGAGTCCACGTTTACGCCGAAGCGCACGCAGTTGACGCCGTAGGCCGCCAGCAGGCCTATCCAGTTGAGGATGTCCTCGTCGCTCGCGCGGCACCAGTGCGAGGCGCCAGCCAGGCCGACGATCAGCTCGGGGTCGGGTGTGAACAGCCCAATCGTGGCATAGCCCCATGGCACATAGGGGCGTCCGTCGGCGGTCTCGAACCAGCCGTTGCGGCCGAGCCGTGCCAGGCCCTCGCGCTCCCAGGGCTTGGCGGCCGGGTCGCGCACCAGCAGGGGCATGCTGAAGGTCGGCCCGTCCTGTACCTCGATGCTGGGGTGATAGGCGCCCGCGGGCAAGACACCCAAGGCCGCGGCATACACTCCCTCGCCCCCGTCCCTGCACCGGACGCGCCGGCCCTCCAGCACCACGTCGAGCGTCTTGCCCTCGAGCGGCACGTCGGCCTGGTTGGTGCAGCGAAGCAGGTACTCGACGGCCTGGCCCGTGGGGTGCACGACCCGCAGTGGCCTCATCCGCGCGGCGCCAAGCCGTACCAGCTTGGTGTCGGTGAAGACCACCTCTCCGGCGCGCCTGGCAACGACCGTGATGGGGTACGACCCCACCGGGAAGCGGCCAGCCGGGGAGTCGCTCAGGTAAGTGCCGTCGGGCTGGCGGGCGAACCTGAGGGGCAAGCCGGCCACGTCACCACGCACCTCCACGCCTGGAAGCGCCTTGCCCTGCGCGTCCAGAAGCGTGACGGCGACGCGCTGGTCCTCGCGCCGGACCCGCGCGCCGGCGGTCTGGAAGTTGCCGAACCGGTAGGCGTCCACGGTGAGCCAGTCGTTCCCGTCGTTGTCCACGGTGATCCTGTGCTCACCCGCGGGTACCGGCACCCAGTAGTAGCCCGTGTAGTCGGTCAAGGCCGTCTCGGTCTCGCCCGGGAAGTCTCGGCGCAGTACCTCCTCGTCATCCAGGCGGATCACCAGCCGCGAGCCGCCGTAGCCCGAGGTCGTGCCAACCTTGACCCCGAAGGTGCCGTCGTCGGGATAGCGCGCGAGGAACGACACCGGGTTGTGCAGGTCCGGGTGGTTGCGGGTGCCGTGGACGAGGGAGCTCAGAACCACGCCGTCGGGGAGGCTCTTGAGGTTGTCCACACGCACCGCTTCGGCCGGCCCTCGGTCCGACCAGCCTCCCTTCGGCACGATGCTCAGATCGAAGAAGCGGCCCTTCCCAGCCCCGCGCTCGGCCGGCAACGCCACGAGCTCGTCCACGACCACGTCCACGGGCTTCTGCGTGGCCTGGACGTTGAGCTGGGCCAGAACGAGCTGGCCGACGCGCGCCCCCATCTGCCCCTTGGGCTCGAAGTCCTCGAAGGGCACCGTGAACTGACGCCAGCCGGTGAAGTCGAGCAGGACGGGGTACCGGAAGCACAGGGCCGGCTTGAGGCCGTAGTTGCCGAACATCACGGTGAGGCGCTCGCCGGAGCCGTCGCCCTTCAGCCAGAAACCGATGCGGTCGCAGTCGTTGACGATCCAGTCCGCCGCGGCGATGTTGAGCTGCATGTGGGTCCAGGTGTCGGGGCAAGCCTGGAAGCGCAGACGTGCCGCCCCCGCGCCGACCTCCGCGTCGGCCGTCGCCACCATCGTGCACAGCGGGGGTGCGCCCTCCGGCTTGGTGCCCTCGACCAGGTACCAGCCGCTGACTCCGTTCTCGAAGTCGTCAATAACCTGGGGCTCTCCGGCCCACAGCCGAGCCGTCAGCACGGCAATCGCAACCACTGCCGCAAGTCTCATGGCAGAGCTCCTCTCGTGAGCAGCACGACCGGACGGCCGCCCTAGTGGCACGCCAGGCCGTGCAGCTCGGCAGTCGCGCGGACGCGGCGCCGCGTGTCCTCGTCATCGCCGGCCAGTTCCAGGGCGTCGCGTATCAGGCCCAGCCGCACCTCGTCGCGCCAGTCCGGCGGGGCATCAGTCTGCCACGACTCCCGTAGGCCCTCCTCGAGCGCCCGCCAGTACGCCACCATGGGCTCGGCCGCGGCCGCGTAGTAGCGGCTGCAGAAGTCCCGTAGGATGGCGTCCGGCTCGAGGTCCGCGTCCCAGGTCAGGCGGGCGAAGGCGTACATGTTCAGCGGGTACCAGTACGGCCCCCACTGGTCGGAGGATATGCCGTCCGCGCCGACGCGCCGGAAGTAGCGCAGGTCCTGGGCCATCATCGACAGCGCCGTCCACTTCCGGTAGTCGGGCGCCCAGGTGTAGTACTCGTAGATGTAGTAGTGCTTGCAGATGCGGCGCCAGGCAGGGATCTGTGGTCGCAGCGCGACGTCCCTCGGCAGGTCGGAGGTCTCGATGGGCTTCAGCGTGCGCTGCGGGGGCCTGGGGAAGAGGCACAGGCCCACCAGCACGTTGTCCGCGCAGCGCTCGGCGTCGGGCGGGCAGGCAGTCGTCATGGCGTAGGCCAGAAGGTTGATGAGCACGCGAGGGTGCCGGGCCGCGACACGGCGGGCCACCTCGTTGACGAACCTGATGTACGTGGCGGTGTAGGCCAGGCGGGCGCTCTCCTCGTCGGCCGTGCCCGGCGGCAGGCAGTCGGGGCAGTGGCAGTAGGCGAAGGAGTCGCTGTGCCACAGGTCCACCGCGTGGGCCTCCGGATTGGCGTCGAGCCAGGCGTTGATGTTGGCGGCCACCATCTCGACGACGCGCGGGTTGCTCAGGCACAGCGAGGTCTCATGGGTGCCGTCGGCGCGGCGGGTACCGTCGGGCAGGAGGGCGTAGAACTCCGGGTGGTCGGCGGCGTACCAATCCGGCGGCACCCACAGGTTGAAGGCATGCCCGCCGACCTGCAGGTACAGGCCGCGGCGCTGGACCTCGGGGACGAGCACCTGGCGCGACCGGCTCTCCTCCCACACGTAGGGCCCGTTGGGCGCGGCGTGGGCCCAGTTCAGGCGGCTCTTGGCCAGCCAGTCCACGTGGCGCAGGGTGTTGACGTGCATCCACTGGGGCCCGTAGGGATGGAGGATGAGCTGGCGCAGGCTGAAGTCGGGCGGGCCCAGGGCGTCCGCGATGGCGCCCACGCGCACGGTCGAGCGCCGAGGAACGATGTCCTCTCCCGGAACGCACCACCCGCAGCCCAGGTACTTCTCCAGGAAGTGATAGACGGCGTAGAGGGTCGCGCGTGGCGAGTTCCCCGCGAGGGCGATGCGGGAGCCGAAGCTGCGCATGAGGTAGCCGTCCTCGCCCCTGCCGGCCAGCTCGCGTGCGGCGATGGCAGCCTCGTCTTCGCGGAGGGTGCCCAAGCCCACGGCGAAGCCCGGGCCCTGGCCCGCGCGGTCCACGATGGGCAGGCGGCTGCCCGTGACCTGCTCGGTGTAGCGCTGAAGCTCCTCCGCGGCGAAGCGCTCGGGGGCCTCGGCGGACGGAGCTAGAGCGATGAAGGCGGCGGCGCCTGCGCCGCCGAGGATCAGCTCCCCAGAGGAATCGTCCATCGCCTCACCTCCCGGGCCAGGGGGCTCTGGCGCGGCACGCGTCTACTGGCCGCCCCTTCTGGCCGCATAGGCGACCCTCGCACCGTCGGGGCTGAAGACGAGGGACCCCTCGGCGATCTCGTCGTAGACAGGGCCTGCCTGGCCATCAACGACCGCGAGCCAGCCGCGGCCGGTCTTCGCCAGGTAGGCGAGCCTTGAGCCGACCGGGCTCCAGACGAGGCCAGCGATCTTGTCGTAGGCTGCGCCCGGGCGTCCGTCAACCACAGCCACCTGCTTGGTGCCCTTGCCCGCCAGATAGGCGACATGCGTGCTGTCCGGACTGAAGACCGGGTCGCTGATGAAGGATTCGTGCGTGGGTCCCGGCTCGCCGTCCACGACGACGACAAGCCCATCGGGCTGCAGCGCGCTGTAGGCGACGCGCCGGCCGTCCGGGCTGAAGACCAGACCGAGGATCCCCTGGTACTCGGGCCCGGGTTCGCCATCCAGCACGACCATCCACTTCTGGTCGGCCCGGGCGGCGTAGGCGAGGTGGGTGCCGTCGGGGCTGAAAAGCGGTCGGCCCACGAAGATCTCATCGTGGTCCGGGCCCACCTGCCCATCGGCCACCACCATCCACTTGCGGCCGCTCCCGCCGACGTAGGCAAACCGCTCACCGTCGGGGCTGAAGGCCATGCCGCCGAGCTCGTCGAAATCTGGCCCACGCTGGCCGTCGAGCACGACAAACCATTTCGCCTCACCAAGCCCGACGTAGGTGACCCGTTCGCCGTCCACGACGGTCACGAGCTTGTCACCCTCACCCGCGGCGTAGGCGAGACGGCTCCCGGCCGGGCTGAAGGTCAGAGCCGTGGCTCGGTCGAAGCCGGGCCCCAAGGCGCCGTCGGCGACGACGCGGGACTTGCCGGCGCCGCTGGCGCAGTAGGCCACCCGTGTACTGTCGGCACTGAAGACCGGTCGCGTGACGCTGTCGCAGTCCGGCCCGGGAAGGTCGTCCACCACCACGTAGACCTGCCCGCCGCCGTCGGCGGCGTAGCGCACGCCGCGGCCGTCCGGGTGCATGACGACCTTGCCTCCGCGTGCGGCGACGTAGGCCAGGCGGCCGTCCGGGCTGAAGAAGGGGGCGTCCACGCCGTCGAGGGGCTCGGGCTCTCCGTCCACGACGACCCAGCAGAGATCGCCCGTCTTTGCTGCGTAGGCCACCCTCGAACCATCCTGACTGAAGGCGAGGCCCGCCACCAACTCGTACTCCCGGCCCGGCTGACCGTCCACGACCGCCACGGACCGGTCCCCGACCATCGCCACGTAGCCGAACCGCCCGCCGTCGGGGCTGAAGAGGGGCACTCCCACACTGTCGTAGGCCGGGCCGGGCTCGCCGTCCAGGACGACGTGCCACTTGCCCGCCTGCTGGACGCCGTAGGCCACGTGACGGCTGTCCGGGCTGAAGACGGGCGTTCCCTGAAGCAGCACGTCGTACAGCGGGCCTTCCTCGCCGTCCACCACTACTGTCACCTTGCCCTCTCTGCCGGCGGCGTAGGCGAAGCGGCGCCCGTCCGGGCTGAAGGTGGGGTTGCCGATGCCCAGGTACTCGGGGCTGGGCTCGCCGTCAACGACGACGTACCACCTGTCTTTGCTGGACGCGGTGTACGCGAAGCGCGTGCCGTCGGGGCTGAACAGCGGCGTCCCCACGGTGTCGCAGAAGGGTCCGGGCTCGCCGTCCAGGACTACCACCCATCCCGAACCCTTCCCCCTGCCCCCGAAGAGAGACCTGATCGCGTCCGATAGGCCCATGTGCGCGACTCCTCCTGGTGAAGCCCTGACCCTCGGTGGGACAGCCAGAGCCAGGGCTCTCCCCGCCTCAGGCCGGCACCGTCCGCCCGCTCGAGACCCCCGTCCCGCTCGCGCGAGGCGTTTTCCGCGTGGGTGCTGCCGGACCTCTCGCCCAACGACACGCTCCACAGCAAGTGGCGCCTCGCCGCGTCCCCCACGGGGATGGAGAGGGGCCGTTGCTCCGGTGGGGAACTGCGGACCACGAGGGCCCGCGGCGCGCCTCGCCGAAGGAGACGGGAGACGCCCGGCGTCGGGCAGGCGCCGCGCCTCACCGACATCCAGGGAAGCGATGACTTTGCAGGACGACCCAAGGGCGGAAGCGGTCCTCGGTTTCGACACGGTGATGAGCGACCCGTCGGGAGCGATCACCCGGGCCATGAGCGCCGGGCGGGAGTTCCTGGCCGCGACGGCCGTCCCGGAACTTCTCACCAGCGTGGGCCGCACCATTGAGGCCGTGCCCCCGGCGGCCTTCCCCGACAAGCGCTGGTTCCAGAAGTCCTACGGGCGGAGCGTGACGGAGCGTCCCGACGACCTTCTGGTGGGCCACGGGCTGTTCTACCTCACGGAGCAACGCCGCCTGTTCCTCGACTGCACGGCCGGCCACTATCAGATGACCTGGGGCTACGAGCACCCGGCCCTGCACGCCCTCCTGCTCGACGGGATGCGCCGCGGGGTGGTCTGGGACAACCACAGCAATATCCCTGCGGCGCCGGTGAAGAGGCTTGCCGAACGGCTGGTGGAGATCGCGAACCCCGGCGCGGACCTGGCGGCGCTGCAGTCCGACGGTCGTGGCCTCAACACGGTGCTCATCGGCATCGCCACGGGCACCGTCGCCTGCGCAGCGGCGATGAAGATCATGCTTGTTCACTACAGGCGCGCCAAGCCCGGCCTTGGACCGCCCGTGTTCGTCGCACTCGACGGCAACTACCACGGCACGGACGTTCTGGCCCAGCGGCTGCGCGGCATGTGGAGCGAGTACTTCACCGACCTCGAAGTCGCCGTGGTTCAGCCCAACGAGCCCGAGGAGCTTGAGGCCGTCTTCACCCGGCACGGGGAGCGCGTGGCGGGCTTCTGGGCCGAACCCATCATGATGAACCGCGAGGCCATCGTGGTCGCGCCCGAGTACCTGCAGTTGGCCCGTCGGCTGTGCGATGAGACGGGCGCGCTGATGGCCCTCGACGAGATCCAGACTGGCTTCTGGTTCCCGGAGGTCATGTACACCCTCCGCACGGGCGTTGAGCCGGACTTCATCGTGCTGGGCAAGGGGATGACCGCAGGCTTCCATCCGCTGTCGGCCCTGGTCTACCGGGGCAACCTGGACCTGCTGGAGCAGTACGACGCCATAAGCACGAACGGGAACGCGGCCCTGGCGGCCCTGATGGGGCTGGGCTGCGTGGCGCTTATTCGCCAGGAGGCCCAGCGGATCGCGGAGGTGGGAGAGTACTACCACGGGCGGCTGCGGGAGCTGGCGGCCGAGTTCCCGGCGATCATCATTGAGCCGCGCGGCCGGGGCCACATGACGGGGCTGAAGTTCGCCCGCGTCGAGGACGCCCTGGGCTTCCATCGGGCCGCTGTCGAGCGGGGCCTGTGGCTGCGTGTCCACGCCTACCACCCGGGCCACAGCACGATCCTGACCAAGTTCGCCCTGCCTCTGGACCGAGAGGTGGCCGACTTCGCCGTGTCGGCCATGAGGGACCTGCTCGCCCGGCGGCCCTGGGCCGGGTAGAGCGCCGAGGGGAAGGACCGTTCATGCAGCACCCTTACTTCGAGCTGCGCGATGTGGACCGCCGCTTCTGGGCCGAGCGGGTCGAGCCCCACCTGCCCGACCGGGTCTTCGACGCGCATCGGCACGTGTGGCTCGCGGAGCACGTGGACCCCATCCCGCCCGAGCGCAAGAGGCGGCAGTGGGCGGCGGAGGTGGCAGGCCCCGAGTCGCTGGAGATGACCGCCCTGGGCTACGAGCTGGTCTTCCCCGGCCGGCGGGTGAGCTTCCTCGCCTTCGGGTCGCCGCATCGCGAGTGCCACCTGGAGGAGAACAACGCCTATCTGTCGGAGGGGCTGGAAGGCACGGAGTCGGCGGCGCTGGCTCTCTCGGATCCTCAGTGGTCCGCGGAAAGACTGCTCGCGGAGCTGCGCCGCCCGCGCATCCTCGGGATCAAGCCCTACCAGGACCTCATCCCGGGCTACGAGGGCGGCGCTGTGAGCGTCTTCGACTTCTGTCCCCGCGAGCACCTGGAGGTGCTCGACGACCTCGGGGCCTGGCTGACGCTCCACCTGCCCCGCGCCGAGCGCCTGGCGGACCCCCGCAACCTGCGCGAGATGCGGGAGATCCGCCGGCGCTACCCCAAGGTCGTCCTGGTCGTGGCGCACCTGGGTCGGTCCTACGCCGGGCGGTACGCGCGGCACGGCCTGCCCGCGCTGCAGGAGGACGAGGGCGTCTTCTTCGACACCTCGGCCGTGCTCAACCCGGCGGTGTACGCCGTGGCGCTGGACCGCATCGGCCCGCGGCGACTGCTCTTCGGCTCAGACTTCCCCATCCTGTACATGCGCGGCCGGCGCAGGTGGGAGGGCGATCGCTACATCAACCTCACCAGCGGCGACTATGACTGGAACCGGGACCGCCAGCCGCCGGAGGTCGAGGCCACCTACACGCTGTTCATCTACGAGGCCGTCGCCGCCTGCCTGGACACGTGCCTGTGTCTGGGCTACGGCGACGAGGAGATCGCCGCGGTCTTCCACGACAACGCCCGGCGCCTCGCCGACGCCGTCCTAGCGGCCAAGGAGCGCTGGTGACAGTGGCGAGCGGACGCGAGACGCTGATGGGCGTGGACCTGGGCACCACGGCGGTGAAGGTCGGGCTCTTCGACGCCGCCACGGGCCGGGCCGCCGCGGTCACGCGCCGCGAGTATTCCATCGTCTCGCCCGCGCCCGGCTGGCTCGAGCTGCCCGTCGAGACGTATTGGCAGGCGACCGTGGCCGCCACTCGTGAGGCGATTGAGGAGGCAGGTGGCCCAACGGTCCTGGGCATCGGCCTGTCGAGCCAGGGCCAGACCTTCGTCCCGCTCGACGATCGGCACCAGCCGCTCCGCCCAGCCATCGTCTGGCTCGACACCCGCGCGCAGGACCAGGCCGAGCAGCTCCGTCGCGCCTTCGATCCCGACGAGTACCGTGCGCGCACCCATCACGCCTTTCCGTCGGCGATCGATTCGGCGCCCAAGATGCTCTGGATTCGCCAGCACGAGCCGGAGGTGTGGGCCCGCACGCGCTACCTGATGCTGCTGCCCGACTACCTGGGTCTGCGCCTCACGGGCGAGCGGCGCGTGGACGTGAACAACGCCGGCAGCACGGCCCTCGTGGATCAGACCACGGGCGACTGGTGGCCGGAGGCCCTGGCCGCCGTGGGGATCCCGGCCGAGTGGATGAGCCCCATCGGCCGCCCCGCGGAGCCGGTGGGCCGCCTGACACCTGCGGCCGCGGAGGCACTGGGCCTCTCGCCGGGCGTCCCGGTGGCCCTCGGATCGAACGACCAGCTCAACGGCGCGGTGGGCGTGGGCAACGTCAAAGCCGGCAGGGCCTCCGGCACAGTGGGGACGGCCATGGCGATCATCGCCACGGTGGACGAGGTGGCCCCGACGGCCCACCCCGGACTGCTGCGCGGGCGTCACCCGGTCGCCGGGCTGTTCTACCTGCTGAGCTACGCAAAGACTTCGGGCGTCGTGCTCACCTGGCTGCGGGACCTGCTGGCGCCCGGTGCGGGCTACGAGGAGCTGCTGGCCGAGGCCGCGACCGCCCCTGTCGGCGCCGACGGCCTGGTCTGCCTGCCCCACTTCAGTGGGACCGCCACCCCCACCTTCCGCAGTGACGTCGCCGGCGGCTTCGTCGGACTGACTCTCGGCCACACTCGCGCGCACCTGGTCCGCGCGGTCGCAGAGGCCGTGTGCTTCTGTGCGCGCGACGCCCTCGCGCTGACGGCCCAGGCCACCCGCCCTCCCGACCTGCTGCGCATGTTGGGCGGGGCGACCCGGTCCGGTTTCTGGATGCAGATGCTCGCGGACGTGGTGAGGCTGCCCCTGGAGATACCGGCCTGCGGCGAGGCGCCGGTGCTCGGCGGCGCGATCTTCGCCGGCGTCGCATCGGGCCTGTTCGACTCGATCCTGCAGGGCTCCGAGGCTTTCTACGCGGCCGAGCGCACCTACCTACCCGACGAAGGGTCGGCGGGTCGCTACGACGAGGTGTACGCGGCCTATCGCGACGGGATGACCAGGCTTTACCCGGGAGCGGTGGAGTAGGTACCGGCGGTCGGGCACCGTGCCCGGCGGGCCGGTGAGCCGAAGAAGGAGGTCGGCACGATGATCGAACAGCCACGCGTGGGAGTGTTGCCCCTGTACCTCGCCCTGTACGACAAGGTGCGGCCCGAGTCCCGCCCCCAGGTGGAAGCCTTCGCCCGGCGCGTGGCCGACCGCCTGGAGGCCAGCGGCCTCGGGGTCCAATTGGCTCCCGTCTGCTGCGTGCGGGCGGAGATCGAGGCCGCGCTGGCGGGCCTGCTGACGGGCGGCCTGGACCTACTCGCCACGCTGCACCTGGCGTACTCGCCGTCCCTCGAGACTGTGGACGCCCTGGCGGGAGTGGACCTGCCCTTGCTCCTTCTCGACACCACGCCCTCACGGTGCTTCGGCGCCGACGCGACCATGGACGATATGTTCGCCAGCCACGGGATCCACGGCGTGCAAGACCTGGCGTGCATGCTGCGGCGCCGCGCAGCCCGGTACTGCCTTGCCGTCGGGCACGTGGACGACCCCGCCTTCGCCGCCCAGGTGGAACGGACGGCCCGCGCCGCCCACGCCGCCAGGCATCTGCGCTCGAGCAAGGTGCTCGTCTTCGGCGACGAGTTCCGCGGCATGGGCGACTTCGCCGTCAGCCCCGACGTCCTCGCCCTGCGGCTCGGAGCGGAGATGCACCGAGTGCGCATGAGCGATCTCGCGCGGCGCGTCCGTCAGGTGACCGACGATCAGCTCGCGGCCGAGGAGGCGGAGGACCGGGAGCGCTTCGACCTGTCCGCCGTGTCCGCCGAGGTGCTGCGGGCGAGCAACCAGGTGGGTCTGGCCCTTCGCGGGCTGCTGGATCGGGAAGGCGCCAGCGCCTTCTCCTTCAACTTCCAGTCGTTCGACGGCGCGCGGGGCGTGCCGACGGTTCCCTTCCTGGAGGCGTCGAAGGCCATGGCCCGAGGAGTCGGATACGCCGGGGAGGGCGATGCCCTCACGGCCGCTCTGCTTGCGGGCCTGCTCCAGGGCTTCGGCGACGCCACCTTCACGGAGATGTTCTGCCCCGACTGGGAGGGCGGAGCGATCTTCATGAGCCACATGGGCGAGTGCAATGTCGCCCTGGCGGCGGAGCGGCCGCGCCTCGTCGAGAAGTCCTACGCCTTCGGCGACGTGGAGAGCCCCGTGGTCGCCATCTTCCCGCTGAGACCCGGGCAGGCCACGCTGGTCAACATCGCCCCGGGGCCCCAGGACACCTTTGACCTCCTGGCCGCCCGGGTGGAGGTGCTCGACCGGGGCCCTCAACCCGGCTTCCCCGACGTGCCGCACTTCTGGGTGCGCCCGACGGACACGGACCTGCCGGGCTTCCTGCGCTGGTACAGCCAGTGCGGCGGCACACATCACCTGGGCCTAGTGCTGGGCGACCACGTGCAGGCCATCGCGGTCATGGCGCGCGTGGCCGCCATCGGGTTCCAGAGCCCTTGAGCCAGGGCCCCGACCCAAGACCCAGCGCTCGAGCCCCTGGGGCAGGACACCGCGCCTGCCTCGCCAAACAGCGCCGGGCCACCAAAGCAAAGGGAGATGCTCAGTCTATGAATCTCGTGATCATCGTGAGCGACACCTTCCGCTGGGACTACCTGGGAGCCTACGGCAACGACTGGATCCAGACGCCTAACCTGGACCGTCTCGCGTCCGAGAGCGCTGTGTTCGAAGACGCCTACGCCGAGGGGCTGCCCACCCTGCCGGCGCGTCGGGTGATTAAGACGGGCCGCCACGTGTTCCCCTTCACCTACCGACCTCAGGCGAGCGACCAGGTACAGCTCGAGGGCTGGCACCCGCTCTTCGATGAGGACGTGACCCTGGCCGAGCACCTCGGCCAGTACGACTACTTCTCGTGCTTCGTCACCGACGTGTACCACATGATGAAGCCTGGGAAGAACTACCACCGCGGCTACGACAACTGGTTCTGGGTCCGCGGGCAAGAGGGCGACCCCTACAAGCTGCGGGACGCCGCGCAGGTCGCCGACCTGCTGGACCAGGCGCGGTACGGCTCGGGGCCCCTGGGCGGTAGGCCGTGGGTCATCCAGCACCTGATGAACCGCAGGGAGTGGCAGAGCGACGCGGACACGTCGGTGGCCAAGGTGATGAGGCAGGCCGCGTGCTGGCTCGAAGAGTACTCCTGCGACAACCCCTTCTTCATGTACGTGGACTGCTTCGATCCTCACGAGCCCTGGGACCCGCCCCTGGAGTACGCGCACCGCTACGACTCCGAGTACTCGGGGCTCGATGGCTGCATCCCACCCGGTACGGTGGACACGATGACGGAGCGGCAGGTCCGGAACGTGCTGACCGCCTACGCGGCCGAGGTGACGCTGGTGGACACCTGGATCGGCAGGCTCCTGGCGACCATCGAGGCCAAGGGCGTGCTCGATGACACCCTGATCATCTTCACCTCGGACCACGGCTGCATGTTGGGCGAGCAGGGCGAGATCCACAAGGGAGCCGACCGCCTGCGCAACCAGTGCACGCGCCTGCCCCTCTTCATCCGGCACCCGTCGGGCGAGGCCGCCGGCCGGCGCGTGACCGGCTTCGTGCAGCACCAGGACATCATGCCCACGGCTCTGGCGCTCACGGGGCTCGACGTCCCGGAGCGCTGCCTGGGCAGGAACATCTGGCCGCAGACCGCCGGCGAAGGTGACGCGCCCGATTACGTGGTCAGTGCCTTCGGCAATCACGCCTGCATCCGCACGGCCCGGTGGAACTACGTCCAGCCGTGGAAGCGCGGCCGCGGGCAGGCGCGGGGACGCTACGAGCTGTACGATCTGGAGAGCGACCCGAAGGAGCTGACCAACGTCCTGCAGGACCACCGGGACGTCGCCCGGGAGCTGGCCGCAAGGCTCGAGGCGCACATCAAGGAGTACCAGCCGCTGACCGACGGTTCCTTCCAGTCGCCAGGGAGCGTTCACGACGGGATGAGCTTCGACGCCCTGCCGTCGCTGGAGTAGCCGGCGGCTCGGGCGACTCCCGCAGGGCTGAGACCCACGGCGCCGAGGCATCCCGCAGGAGCCTCGGCGCCTCTTCCTCGCGTCGCGCGGTCGCCCCGCCGTACGAGGGACTCAGCCCTGCGCCTGCACGCTCACCAGTGTCGCCTGCTCGGCCGTTGCCGTCAGCGCGAAGCTGTCACCCGCGGAGAGGAAGATCACGTCATCGGCCTTCAGGTCCCAGGCCTCGTCCCCGGCCGTCACCCGCGCCTGGCCCGTCAGGAGCACGTACGCCACCTCGGCCTGCACGGGCTCGTGCTCGAAGCCCTCGCCCGCCGCGAGGGTGATGTAGTGGACGAGGAGGTGCCTGGCGCCGTTCCTGGGCGAGGCCACGCACCGCCAGTCGCCCGGGCGACCGAAGGCCGGGCCGCCCCGCGCCACGGCGATGATCTGCACGCCGCTCTCATGCCCAGGCTGGGGCTTGGGCGTCTCGTCGGCCGGCTTGTCCCGGTCGCCCCGGTACAGCGCCATGTCGGGCGGCGACTGGAAGCTGATGAGCCGCACCGGCGCGTCGGTGGTGTTGACCGTGCCGTGCACTTCGCCCACCGGGATGAAGGCGGCCTCGCCGGCGTGGATCGGGGTGTAGACCTGGCCTTGCCTCACCGAGGCGCCGCCTTCGAGGATGAGGAACAGGTCCTCGGATTGGTCGTGCACGTGCTGGGTGAATTCATGGCCCGGGCCGTGGATGCTGTGGTTGAGCGTCAACTGGGTGGCGCCCATCTCGGGGTAGATGACGCGCCAGTTGCTGCCCTTGCCCATCCGGAATTCCTTGCCCGCTCGAAGGTTGAGTAGCTGCACCGTGGCACTCCCCTTTGCTCGTCAAGCTGCGGACCTGCCAGCCTGCCTGAGTGTAGCCACGAGACACGTTCAGCACAAGCGACCGGCCCGCGCCGGGGCTAGCCCTACCCACGCCGCCTCACGCCGGGAAGGTCGCCCCGCGTCTTCCGCGAAGGCCCGCCCTCGTTTGCACTACTCTTCGGGAAGGACCAGACGATCATGCGCTTGGGCAGAGACTACCACGTACACACCTTCTATCAGCGGTGCGGCAACGAGACGCTGACCGTTCCCGCCGTCATCCGCAAGGCCGAGGAGCGAGGACTGACGTCGCTCGCCATCACGGACCACCTGAACACCTTCGCGCAGCTCGAGGCCTTCCGCTACATCAAGGCGGATATCGAGGCCGTGCGCACGGAGGTGGACGTGTTCTTCGGCGTGGAGCTCAACTTCCAGAGTTGCGACGGCGACTTCGCCTACAACGAGCAGGTTCACGATGACTTCGGGTTTGAGGTCGTCATTGGCGGCATCCACTCGGCCTACACCGACAGCCAGGACCATCGGGAGGTGCTGGAGATCCAGCACCGGCACTTCATGAGGACCCTGGAGGATCCGCTGCTGGATGCGCTGGTGCACCCCTTCTGGTTCGCGCGCCGCGAGGTGGCCCAGAGATCGCCCGAGTGGTGGGAGGAGCTGATCGCCGGCATCCCCGACGACTACATCGCCGCCTGGGGCGAGACCAGTGCGAGGAACCACTGCGCGATCGAGCTGAATGTGTCGGCCATCTTTTACTACGAGGCGATGTCGCCGCTCTTCCGCGCCCACTACGTTGACTTCGTGGACCGGCTCAAGGAAGCCGGAGCGCTCTTCGCCGTGGGCAGCGATGCCCACGACATCAAGCAGCTCGGCACGACGGACTATGTAGAAGGCCTGCTCGACGGCCTGCGCGTGCCCGAGGAGCAGATCTGGGTGCCGACCCACCGCCAGTAGGGCTCGCGCCGCCCGGAGCCCGGAAATATTCCCGGGCTCCTTTGTGCGCTAGAGGGTTGGCAAGTTGCGCGGGAATGGGTATGATATATTACTGTTAGCGAAGCCCCGACGGTGATCTGCTGCTTTGGTCCTGCTCGGGCGTTTTCCTGACGAAATCTGGCGTCCGAGAGGGACGCAAAGGAGCAGGTCGAAATGAGGATTTACGTTGGCAATCTGTCTTACACCACTACGGAGCGCTCACTGAGGGAGGCCTTCGAGCAGTTCGGCACCGTGGACACCGCCGTGATCATCACGGACCGCGAGACCGGGCGTTCGCGCGGCTTCGGGTTCATCGAGATGAACGACGATGAGGAGGCCCAGGCCGCGATCGCTGCCCTGAACGGCACCGAGGTGGATGGTCGCGCCCTCACCGTGAACGAGGCCCGGCCGCGCGAGCGGCGTGGCACTGGCGGTGGTGGTGGCGGCGGCTTCGGGCGCGGCGGCGGCGGCCGCTGGTAGTGATGCGGTAGTTCGCTCCCAACTGAATAGCGAGGAAAACGAGCGGGGCGCCTCGAGAAGGCGCCCCGCTGTTGTTGACTCTCACGCGCCCCAAACGCCGCTCACTCAAGGACCACAGCCAGCTCCTGACCCTCCCGAAGCGTGGTCCTCTCGGGCAGCTCCACCTCGAGCCGCCCGCCTTGCAGCCTGTGTCGCGCCTGGATGTTCTCTCCCGCCACCGTCACCGTGACCTTCGAGACTTCCATCCCCTCGGGCACGGCGAAGACGAGAGACTTCACGTCCAGGTCCCCGTACTTCAGCTCCAGGCGCTCGGACTGCCTGCCGCCGGCGCGCGTCTGGGTGAAAAGGCCCCAGCCGCGGGCCGCGGTGAAGAAGGAGCAATGGTTCTCGGGCTTCCACAGCGGACTGAACCCGATCCTGGCCGCCGGCCCGTCGTACACGAAGCCCTGGCAGGCCAACAGCATGGACCAGATGCTCATGGGCCGCGCATAGAACTTGCCGCATTCGTCGTCGCAGAAGGGGTTGCCACTGTAGCCCCAGGCGCTCTCCGACAGGCCGGTGCGCAGGCGCCCGTCGTAGCGATCGTAGGCGGCCCGCACCACAGCGAAGCCCTCCCGCAGCAGTCCCGCCTGCACCATCGCCACGGCCGCCGAGTACTCAAAGCCGCTCATCACCTCGTCGGCGTACAGCATGGTGGACCCGGCCTCCGGGCGGTCGGCCTTGGGCCAGGTGATCATCTGTAGGCCCGCATCGTCGTCGTCCACGAACTTGCGCGGCAGTTGCTCGATGCCGTGGAAGTCGGCGCGGAAGTTGTGCTTCAGCAGGGACTGCAGGGCGGTGCGTACCCGGTCGGGCGGGTAGAGCCACCCCAGGTCGAGCTGATGCGCCCACCACTGGCCCAGCACCTGGTCAATGTGGCAACCGTTGCCGTAGTCGCGCTCCGGCTTGCCCTCCGGGACCTGGATGTAGTACTCGCCGTTCCACAACGTCTCGTTCTGGGTGACGGCGCCCGCTTCCCTGATCCGGCGGTAGCGGTCGCCCACGGCCGCGTCGCCCCGCAGCAGCGCCATCTTCTCGGCCGCCGCCAGAGCCGCGAGGTACAAGCTCCCGAGCCAGGACGAGGAGCCGCTCGCCTCGGCGTCGAGGGTGTTGTGCTGGGGCCCCGACAGAACGCCGTCCTCATCGGCGTCCCAGGTGGCGATCACGAAGTCCATGGCGGCGCGGACCTTGGGCCAGTGCTCGGCGAGCCACCGACCATCCGCGGTCATCAGATGCTCGCGGTAGGAGTTGAGCACCGAGCCACACTGGCCGTCCACCGCGGCGGCGAAGGTGCCCTGCCTGAAGGGCACGAGGCCGCTCGGCGTCTGGTAGCGGAACTCCTGCTCGCGCATTGCCCGGGCGATGGACGGGAACAGGCGGGCGTGAGCCTGGGCGTAATGCCAGACGTGACTGCAGTTGCCGGAGCAGCAGCCGCCGCCCGCCGAGCAGCCTTCCCATCCGCCGAAGTACCCGCTCCTCGTCCAGAAGCAGGTCGAGCTGCGCAGCACGACCACCTGCGAGCTGATGCGGTCCAACAGCCAGTGGGGCAGGTTCGTAGCGTAGAAGCTGTCGTGGTAGAGCCGCGTGAGCCGCGTGAGCTCGGGCAGGCGCTCCCGCAACTCCCGCGCCACGGCCAGGGCGTCGCTCCACCAGGCCGCGTAGCGGTTGCCATAGCCGCCCCAGGCGCCGTGGCCGTGCCGGGCGTTGGGGAAGTGCCAGGTGAGCACGAAGGTCACCGTGCGCTTCTCGCCCGGCCCGAGCTCGAAGCCCATGGACAGGGCGCCGTCCACCGTCTCGCCCCCGGGCGACGGGCCGGCGGCCTCGGGTCCCTGCAGCTTGCCCTCCGCGGCGAACCGCGCGTGCAGGGTCTCCAGGTCGTCCCATGCGGCGCAGGCCGTCGCGTCCTCCCCCATCGCCGCCAGGACCAGGTCGCCATAGCCGGGCGCGTCCTCCGGCTGCTCCGCCGTCATGTGCAGGAAGGTCGTGGCGCCGTCGCGCAGGGCCTCGGTCTTGTTGCCGTCGTAGGCCGGGTGGGACCGACCGTTGATGCCGCCGTCGCCCGTGAAGCCCACGGCGTTCTGCTGCGTGGCCAGGAAGGCGACAGCCACCGTCTGCTGGGTCGGGTTCTCGGCCGTCAGGTTGTAGATGGCACAGGGGATCGCCGAGTTCCTTTCGTCGAGCGGGACGAGCGGGCTGAAGGTCTCCATGCTCACGCGCACGGGCAGGTCCGGGTCCTCGAAGTCGAACCACCCGAAGGGGTACTCGCCGCGGAAGCTGAGACCCGCCAGGGCCGCAAAAGGCCCGACGGCCGCCGTCTGCAGCGCTCTCACCACGGGCGCGCTGTCCCCGGATCTGACGCGCACGGCGAAGAAGCTGTTGGGGATGGCGACGCGCGTCAGGTTGTTGAAGATGTGCCAGATATGCCGGACGGCCTGACCGTTAATCTCGATACTCCCCGTCCCGATGCCTCCCACGGGAAGACTGACGCCGGTCAGGTACTCACCCGCGTACACTTTCGTCTCGCCCTCGGCGAAGAGCCTGTCTTCTGACATGCGTTCCACCAGCCTTTGGGCTCGCGTTGCCTCGAACTGAGCCAATCGTTCCCTACGCATACGGGCGAGGCGCTCGGCCAGGTCGGCCGTGCCCTGCTCGTCCAGCTTGCCCTGGGCCTGCACGTCGTCCAGCGTGACGTGCCCCCAGGACCCCCGGTTCTGGTCGAAGACCTCGAGGAAGACCTTCTGTCCCAAGAGCTCGGCCCCGTCCCATACCACTCGGCGCATGACCTCGGAGTTGTCCCCGTGGGCCTTCAGGACTTCCGTGCCGTCCAGCGTGCACAGAGCCACGTAGGTGTCGCTGTGCGAGCCGCCCCCCACCAGCAGCGAGACATTGCCCTCGGCCAGCTCGAAGACCGGGGACAGAACGATGCCTGTCATCCGATCGTCCGCTGCGCCGTTGGCGCGCTCGAGCGTGCTCAGGAAGTAGACGCCCTGCTTGTTGTAGCTGACGGAGGGCTGGTTGTGGAATCTGGCGCGGTCGCAGACGAGGTTGTCGAACTTGCCCTCAACGACCTGCCATCCCTGCAGGTCGCCGGTCTCGAAGTCAAAGCGCAGCCCGTCGGCGCCGGCCAGGCACATCGCCCCCAGCACCAGCGCCGCCATCGCGCAGAGCGTTCCCCAGTGCCGCGGGCAGGCCATGGTCAACGCACTCCCTGGGCGCAAGGGCCCGCGAGGCTACTCCTGCTGTCCCATCTGCTGCCAGTCGAGGTCGGAGCCGATGTTCGGGTTGAAGTTCGGGTCGTCGGTGAGAATGTACTCACCCAGCGGGTTAGCCCAGGCGTGGCCGTAGCCGCCGGGCAGCTCGACACCCCGGCCCTCGTAGGGATCGTGGTACTCGTCCACACCCCGGATGGCCTGGCTGAAGCGCTCCGAGATGCGGTCCATCGTGTCCTGCCGCTGCTGGTAGGTGTCCATCATCATGTCGCTGATCTCGGAGCTGGTCTGGCTGACGATGCGGCTGATCTGGCCTACGTGCTGGATCTGCTGGATCTGGTTCTGGATGAGGAACTGGCTCACCTGCATGTAGCGGCCGAACCACTGCGGGTTGAGGCGAAAGGAGTGGGCGACGGCGAGGAACAGGTCCGCCAGGTCATCGAGCTGCCCCTGCAGCGCCCGGAAGGAGAAAAGGTAGTCCGCCATCCAGAAGATATGCTCGACGGCCCCGAAGAGCATCGGCATGCTGGTGCGGCTGACCTCCACCACGCCGTACAGCTCTTCCTCGAGCCTGGCGCCGCCGGCGTCGTACTGGAAGCGCACGCGGGCCCCCTCGGCGGTGGTGAAGGCGTCGGGCGCCGCGGGGCTGTTGGCCCGCATCTGGTCCACGAGATCGGGCAGCACCTCTTCGGACAGGATCTGCAGGCGGCCCACGTTGCCCCGATACCTGGGCAGCACGATTTCCTGCAGCACCCGCTGCACAGGCATGGGCTCGCGCACCTCGTTGCCGAAGTACAGGCTGCCCACCGGGAAGGTCATGTGGACCATCGGGTTGTTGGTCCAGTAGAAGGGCAGGTTGGGGAAGACCTCGAAGGCCTCGCAGCCCTGAGGGTTGGCGACGCGGAACCCGACCACCGCGGGCATGCCGGGGTTGTTCATCAGCCAGTGCACGCCGCCGGCGAACTCCCACCCGACCGGGATGAGCATCCTGAAGGCCTCACAGCCAATGCCCTGCCGGTCCTCGCAGACGATGGGCCTTAGCCGCATGCCTCGCACGACGGTAGGCTGTTGTCCCTCCGCCGCCTGGCCCGTCCCACCGGACAGGATGAGCCGCGCGCCGCAGTACCGGCAGATAATCTGCTCGCCCACTGACGGAAGTGAAGCGCCACACTGCGGACAGACAGCCGCCGCGAAGCTAGGGTCGCCCTCGTGTGCCATGTTCGCCTCCCGAGGGGCGCGGGCGACGACGGCCCGCTCTTCGCCCGCCGGCCCCGGGCCCGCCTGGGTTCCTGGCGTTGCCGACCCGCCCTCGCCGTGCCTGCGGATCGGGACTTCGCGCCGCCCTCCCGGGCTCCTTCACGGTACCGGGGTGACCCGGGCGTCCCGGGTGCCGATACGCCAAGCAGACGCGCCCGAGGGCCTCTGCCCTGGTCAGCCCCTCGCGGTTTCGGTAGACTCGTTCGGCGCGCGACCGTCGGGCGTCGCGTGAGCAGTCCACCCGCACCGTCAGGGAAAGGGATCCCGCCATGTCGCCGTGCCAGGGCACCAACTCGGGCCTGCTCGAATACCGCGAGGACTGGCCCGAGGCCGCGGAGCGTCTCGCTCGATGGTGGGAGGGCGGCTACCTCGGGCGCCCCGCCATGCACGTCACGGCCCCGCGCGAGGGCGTCGCGAGGCGCGAGGTGCCGCAGGCGCCCGACCTCTGGGAGCACTGGACCAACCCCGACTACGTGGTGCCCCGGACGGAGGAGGCCATGCGCACCACGGCCTTCCTCGGCGAGGGCTGCCCCCTGAGCTGGGTGAATCTCGGCCCGGTGTCCCAAGCGGGCTTCCTCGGCACCCCCATCCACGTCATGCCCTACACGGTGTGGCAGACGCCCATCGTTGAGGACTGGGAGAGCTACGAGCCGGTCTTCGACCCGAGCAACGAGTGGTGGCAGATCACGCGGCGGCTGACCCAGGCTCTGCTGGACGCTGCCCAGGGGAAGTGGTTCGTGGCGAACGCCGACCTGGCCGAGGCGGCCGACGTGATGTCGTACCTGCGCGGCCCCGAGCGCCTGTGCGTGGACCTGCTGGAGGCCCGCCCGGAGAGGCTGAAGGAGATCCGCGACCGGATCGCGGAGCTGCTGTTCTTCTTCTATGACGAGCTCGTGGCGATGACGGACGGCTATCAGGTGGGCACCGCGTCCTGGCTGGGGGTGTGGTCGCCCGAGCGCACGTCAACGCTGCAGTGCGACTTCTCGTGCATGATCTCCAAGCCCATGTTCGACGAGTTCTTCGCACCGGCGCTGGCCCGCCAGACCGAGTACCTCGACCACGTCATCTACCACCTGGACGGCCCGGGCGCGATCCACCATCTCGAGACGCTGCTCAGCTTCCCGCGGCTGCACGCCATCCAGTGGGTCCCGGGCTCAGGCGACGAGCCGGCCGCTCATCCGCGGTGGCGACCGCTCCTGCGGCGGATCACCGAGGCGGGCGTGCGCGTGCACCTCTCGGTCAGCCCGGGCGACGTGGAGCCCCTGCTGCGGGACCTGCCCGCCGACGGGCTCTTTCTCGTCACCGGCTGCGGGAGGGAGGAGGACGCGAGGGAACTGCTGCGCCGGGCGGAAGAGTGGTCCTGGACGCGGTAGGACGGCGCTCGGGCAGCCGTCGGCGCGGGGACGTGAAGGCGTGCGGGGCCCCGAGGAACACGCCCGATCTCGACACGCACCGCGGAAGGAGCGACAGGCATGAGCGAACAGCTCGCGATCAAGGGCGGACCGAAGGCGGTGCCCGACGGGGCGGTGGGCCAGTGGCCGCCGATTGACGACGTGGACCGCGAGATGGTCCTCGCCTCTCTGAACGGTGGAGCGCACACCTACGGTCCCAACTGCCGCGCGCTGGAAGAGGAGTTCGCGGCCTGGAACGGCAACAGGCACGCCGTCACGACCAACTCGGGCACGGCGGCGCTGCACATGTGCGTCGCGGCCTGCGACTGCGGTCCCGGGGATCAGGTCATCGTGCCCGCCTACTCCTGGTCGTCCTCAGCCACCTGCATCCTGCACCACAATGCCCTCCCGGTCTTCGTGGACCTGGACTTCGACACCGTGAACATCGCGGTGGACCGCATCGAGGAGGCCATCACGCCCCGCACGCGCGCCCTCATCGTCGTGCACCTGCATGGCCTGGCGGTGGACATGCCCAGGGTGATGGCCATCGCGGAGAAGCACGGGCTCATGGTCATCGAGGACTGCTGCCAAGCCCACGGCGCGATGGTGGCGGGGCGCAAGGTCGGCACCTGGGGCCATTGCGCCGCCTTCAGCTTCAACCAGAACAAGTGCCTGTGCTCGGGCGAGGGCGGGGCCTTCGTCACCGACGACGAGGAGCTGCTGGGCCGTGCCCGCCAGCTCTGGTCCTTCGGCGAGACCCGCACGCCCGCCGAGTCGCGCGACTACCACTCCTACGCCCTCGGCTGGATGTACCGCAACAACGACCTGACAGCCGCCTTCGGCCGCGCCCAGCTCACTAAGCTCGACGGCTACCTGGCGCAGACCCGGGCCAACGCCCTGCGCCTGCGCGAGTGCCTGGAAGGCACCCCCTACCTGATCCTGCCCGAAGAGCCGGCGGGTTTCCACCACAACTGGTACAACTACACGATCCGCTTCGACATGCAGGCCCTGGGCCACACGGAGGACGCGTCCGACTTCCGCTTCAGGATCATCAAGGCCATGCAGGCCGAGGGCGTGCAGACAGGCGTGTGGCAGAGCTTCATCCTCCCAGCCATGACCGTCTTCCAGGCCATGAACGGGTACGGGCAGGGCTGCCCGTGGAGCTGCCCTCACGCCGACCCGGTGGACTACTCGCTGGACCAGTACCCCGTGGCGCAGAAGCACTGCGACACCCACACCGGCATGACCAGTCCGCTGCGGCCGCCCAACGGGCCAGAGGTCGCCGAGCTGACGGCCGCCGGGATCCGCAAGGTGATGGAGAATCTCGACCAGCTCGAGGAGGACTGACGTCAGCCGCGGCCCCCCCCGGGGCTCGCCGGTCGCCGCCAGGAGGCATACAGATATGAAGATATCCATGATGACCTACACGATGGCCCGGGGCTTCCCCGCCGGCGAGCGCTTCGACGTGCGCGCCCTGTGCGGATTCACCCGCGAGCTCGGCCTGGACGCCGTGGACTGGGTGACTACCTACGGCCACGACCCGGCCGACGTCCGGCGCGTCACCGACGACCACGGCCTTGCCAACGTCTGCTATACCTTCCCCTGCGACCTCAACTTCCCGACGGCCGCCGAGCGCGCGGCGGGCCACGAGGCCTTCCTGCGCGGCATCGAGACGGCCCTGGTCCTCGGGGCCGACAAGGTGATGCTGCCCATCTCCGGCAAGGAGGGCGTGCCGCGCGAGGAGAGCTTCCGCAACGTGATGAACGGCCTGCACGAGGTGATCGGTCGGGCCGACGAGGCGGGCGTTAGCGTGACCGTCGAGCACTTCTCGACGCCCACCGCCCCCTTCATCGTCTCGGCCGATGTGAACCGCGCCATCGCCGAGCTGCCGCACCTCCGCGTGACGCTGGACAGCGGGAACTGCTTCATGGGCGGCGAGAGCGCCCGCGACGCCTTCGTGCGCAGCGCCGACTACATCATCCACGCCCACTTCAAGGACTGGAGCGTCTGCGCGCCCGACGCGCCCGGCGCCCGGCCCGGGCTGGATGGCCGGCACTACCGCGCTGTGCTGGTGGGCGAGGGCGACGTGGACAACGCCGACGCCGCGCGAGCCATGCTCGACCACGGCTACGAGGGCTATGTGAACTTCGAGTACGAAGGCGCGGAGCTGTCGCCGCGCGAAGCGACGATCGAGGGTGTGCGGCGGATGCGCGAGTGGATGGGACTGGCCTGACGGCCCCGGGGCTTCGGTTCGGCGACCCCATGCGCCCCGCGTGCGCCCGCTACCTGGCGGCGGGCGAAGGAATCGCCGCGCCCGCGAGGGAATCACTGGACGCACGCAGGCGTCACGCGGGAGCACGTACTGCCACCAAGGGAGTGACGACGATGGGCTCGATAGGTGTCGGAGTAGTGGGCCTCGGCTGGGCGGCCAGTGGCCACTTGCCGGCCTTCCACGCCAACCCCCATGCTGATCTCGTGGCCGTGTGCACGAGCAAGACCCCGGAGGAAGCCCGGAAGATGTGCGACTGCCCCGTGGCCGTGTATAGCGACTACGACGAGTTCCTTGCCCACGAGGGCCTCGACGTCGTGGACATCTGCACGCCC
This sequence comes from uncultured Armatimonadia bacterium, assembly GCA_964608495.1. Classification (GTDB taxonomy): domain Bacteria; phylum Armatimonadota; class Zipacnadia; order Zipacnadales; family FEN-943; genus JAKORR01. The sequence goes on from CAZSOQ010000007.1 coordinate 41,696, forward strand.
CACCACATGCACGCCGAACAGGCCATCAAGGCCGCCAGGGCCGGTAAGCACCTGATGATCGAGAAGCCGCTGGCGGTGAACTGCGATGCCCTGCTCGCCATGCGGGACGCCATCACCAGGGCCGGGGTGAAGTCCACGGTCTACTTCGAGCTGCGCTTCATCCCCCACTTCGCGCTGGTGAAGTCCGCCATTGCCCGCGGCCTGCTGGGTGACGTCCACTATCTCGAGGTGGACTACTACCACGGGATCGGCCCCTGGTACGGGCAGTACGCGTGGAACGTGAGGAAGGCGATCGGGGGCAGCGCTCTCATCACGGCCGGCTGCCACGCCCTCGACGCCCTGCTGTACTTCGCCGAGCGCGAGGTCGAGGAAGTCTATGCCTACTCCACGCGCTCGACCGCCCCGGACCTCAGGGAGTACGAATACGACACGACGTCCGCGGCCCTGCTGCGGTTCGCCGACGGCACCTGCGGCAAGTGCGTGTCCTGCGTGGACTGCCGCCAGCCCTATCTGTTCAACATCCACCTGGTGGGCAGCAAGGGCACGCTATGGAACGACCAGCTCTGGTCCACCCAGCTTGAGGGCGTCCAGCCGGACCAGTGGATCGCTGTGCCGACCACGCGCGCCGAGTCGGGGGACACGCTGGACCACCCCTACCCGCCCCAGGTGAACGAGTTCGTGCAGTGCCTGCTCGAGGGGCGCGACTCGGCCATCAACTTCGAGGAAGCCTTCCGCACGCACCGCGTGATCTTCGCCATCGAGCGGTCGCTGGCAGAGCACAGGCCGGTGAAGCTGGCCGAGATGCCCGCTTAGCCCGGTCTATTCACGAAGCGTGGGGGCAG
>CAZSOQ010000008.1:0-33762 GCA_964608495.1 uncultured Armatimonadia bacterium
CCCCCACGGCGCCGGCCGCCACCGGATCGCTCATCTCACCTCGCTGGGGCTGTTCCCAGGCGAGGAGATTCAGGTGCTCCAGAGCTCGCCCGCCTTCGTGGTGCGGGTGGGCGGGACGACCCTGGCGCTCGACGCTGGGGTCGCGGCCTGCGTAAGAGTCCGCCGCACCACAGAGAGGGACCAGGCAGCGCCCTGAGGACGACCCAAGGGCGGAGGCCGGTGTCGTCCGGTCACGGGCGGAAGACAGCCGCCCTCGCCTCCAGGCAGCGAGACGCCAATGGCACCCGAGGCGCCTACCGAAGAGAGACCAGCGGAGGCTGCCGGGCCCATACGGCCCCGGCAGCGCGCGTGGTCGCGCCATCTTGCGGCCTATGCCTTCCTCGCGCCGAACACGGCCGGCTTCCTCGTCTTCACACTGCTGCCGGTCCTGGCGGCCATGCTTCTGTCCTTCGTGCGGTGGGACGCGATCACGCCCTGGCAGAAGGCCGAGTGGGTGGGCTTGGCCAACTACGTGGACCTTCTGGCCTTCCATCGGGACGCGGCCACGGGTGACGTTGTCGCCAACGACGACCGCTTCTGGTACTACCTTTACAATACTGTCTTCCTGATGCTGGGCGTCCCGATCGGGATGGTTCTCTCGCTCCTGACGGCCCTATTGCTGAACAGGCCACTGCGAGGCGTGCTGATCTTCCGCACGCTCTTCTTCATCCCCACCGTCTGCTCGTCCGTGGCCGTGGCCGTTCTGTGGCGGTGGATCTACAGCCCCGAGTATGGCCTGCTGAACCAGGGCCTCACTGCGCTGGGTATGCAGAGCCCTCCCTACTGGCTGAGCGACCCTGCCTGGGCCAAGCCCGCCCTGATCCTGATGGGCCTGTGGGTGGGTGTTGGGGGGTACAACTGCATCCTGTACCTGGCGGGCCTCCAGAACATCCCCGGCGAGCTGTATGAGGTGGCCAAACTGGACGGCGCTGGATGGTGGGCCCGCTTGCGCTATGTCACGTGGCCCCAGTTGGCCCCGACCACCTTCTTCATCCTCGTCACCTCCATCATCTCCGGCTTCCAGGGCTACTTCGTGGGCATCCACGTCATGACCGGCGGTGGTCCAGCCGGCAGCACCACGACCCTTCTCTACTACATCTACCAGACGGCCTTCGCCTATCACACCATGGGCTACGCCGCCGCCCTGGCCATGGTCCTCTTCGTGATTGTGTTTGCGCTGACGCTGCTCAACTGGCGAAGAGGCAAGCGCTCGGTGGAGATCATGTACTAGGCCGGCCTGGGGCGGAAGGCGCGAGCAATCGTATGAAGCGACGACGGTCACTGTCGAGCCTGCTCTCGTACGCGCTGCTGGTGCTGGGCGGCGGCACCATGCTGCTGCCCCTGCTCTGGATGGTGTCCACGTCGCTCAAGGATCCCAGCGCTGCGCTCGTCTATCCCCCGGAGTTCGTGCCCCGCGTCCAGGAGACCTGGACCGCCCCGGACACCGGTCGCGAGCTCCCAGTCTTCTGGGCCATCGTTGAGGGACGCCGCGTGAAGGTGGCTCGTCTGCGCATGGTGCAGGGACGAGCTGTGGTGCGTGTTCTGGACCCGTCCGCTCCCAGCCGCGAGCCAACTCAGGTTCCCCTGTACCGCGAGGAAGGGGGCAGACGGGCGGCGGCGCTGGTGCCCGTCAAAGACGTTCACCTGCGCTGGCGCAACTACCCTGACGCCTGGCGCGCCATGAAGCTGGAGCGCGCGTGGATGGCCTTCGAGATCGGACCGCTGAGGTTCCCGGGCCTTCCCATCAGGGACGCCTTCCTGGCCTTCTACCTCAACTCGGTCATCGTCACCCTGGTGGTCACGCTCGGCTGTGTCGCCACGTCCAGCCTGGCGGGGTATGCCTTCGCCCGTCTGCGCTTCCCGGGCCGGGACAGCCTGTTCCTGGCCTACCTGGGCACCCTGATGGTGCCGCACGTGGTGACCATGATCCCGGTATTCATCTTGCTGCGCTCGCTGGGGCTCATAGATACCTACGCCGCCCTCATCCTGCCGGCCATGTTCTCGGCCTACGGCACCTTCATGCTGCGCCAGTTTTTCCTGAGCGTGCCGCGGGACGTGGAGGACGCCGCACACCTCGACGGCTGCGGCTCCTGGGGGGTCTACTGGCACGTCATCATGCCCCTCTCGAAGCCGGCGCTGGCGGCCCTGGGCACCTTCGTCTTCCTGTGGACATGGAACTCCTTCATGTGGCCGCTGATCGTCATCAACTCCACCGAGAAGATGCCGCTGATGCTGGGCCTGTACTCCTTCATGGGCCCTCACAGCGCCGAGTGGGAGCTTCTGATGGCTGCCTCGGTGATGGTCATGGGGCCGGTCATCCTGGTGTTCCTGCTCGGGCAGAGGTACTTCGTGCAGGGGATCATGCTCACCGGCATGAAGGGATAGGCGACGGGGGAGGCGGCGCCGTCCGCTCCACGACGGCTGACTGGGAGTCGCCGCGTTGAGAGGCCGGCTCCTTCCCGGCGGCGGGAACCCAGGCATCCGCGGCGTGCCGCCCCGGCGGCTATCAACCTCGGCGGGCTATTGCGCGGGACGTGGACTGTGCTGTATAAGGCGGCGAAGCGGCGCTGCAGGTCAGCCGGTCGCACTCCCCTGCCTGCAGCTCGCGGCAAGCCCATATCACGACGCAGTGGAGCAGGGAGTCCTGTGTGCCATGGCAAGTGGCCATGCGGCGTCCGCGGCCACGCGTCGCAGGGAGGAGCCGCCGGTCCTGATCGGCCTCCTCGCACGACACTGGCAGACGGTCATCCTGGGCTGCTTCTTCCTGTCCGGCGCGACAGGGCTGATCTATGAAGTCGTCTGGTCGCGTCGGCTGACGCTCATCTTCGGGGCCACGGTCCTGGCGGTGAGCACGGTCCTGGCGGTGTTCCTCGGCGGCCTGGCGGTCGGGAGTCTGATCTTCGGCCGCATCGCCGACCGCCGACGGGACCCCCTCAGGACCTACGCGCTGCTTGAGGGCGCCGTGGGCCTTGTCTGCTTCGCAACGCCCTGGCTCTTCGTCGTCGTCGAGCGCTCCTACACTCACCTGCATCCGCTGGTTGCCGATCACCTCTGGCTTGTGAGGCTGGTGCGGTTCGCGCTGTGCGCGCTGGTTCTGTTCATCCCGACCGTGCTGATGGGCGGCACGCTCCCGGTGCTCAGTCGAGCCGTGGTACAGAGTCTGCCGCAGGTTGGGCGGCAGGTCGCGCGGCTGTACGGGACCAACACGCTGGGCGCGGTCGCCGGCGCCGCGGGCGCGGGATTCCTCCTGATACCCACGGTGGGCATCACCTCTACCATCTACCTGGCCGCCCTGCTCAACCTGGGCATCGCCGTGGTGGCGCTGGCTCTTCACGCGGCGCAGGGGGAGGCGAGCGCGCCGGCGTCGTCGGCGGAGGACGCGCCGGCCTTGGCCCCCTCGGCGCGGGTGGCCTATGGCGGGTTTCTGCTGGCCTATGCGCTCTCGGGAGCGGCGGCGCTGATCTACGAGGTGGCCTGGACGCGCGTGTTGTCCCTCGCCTTCGGCACGACCACCTACGCCTTCTCCGCGATGCTGGCCGCCTTCCTGCTCGGCCTGGGGCTGGGGAGCATCGTGCTAGCCTCGCCGCGGCTGGTCCGGCTGGAGGGGATGAAGACGCCGTTGCTCTGGTTCGGCGTGGTCGAGGTGGCCATCGGCGCGTCGGTCACCTTGCTTACCCCGGTGCTGGACCGACTGCCGCTGAGCTTCCTGGCGCTGTTCCGCCACCTCGGCCCGCGGTTCTGGGCCCTACAGGCCGCCGAGATGGGCACCTGCGTAGCCGTGATGCTGCTGCCCGCGGCCCTGATGGGTCTGGCCTTCCCCTTGGTGACCCACATCGCCACTGACACCCTGGGGGCATTGGGACGGCGTCTGTCGGCGGTATACGCCGCCAACACGCTGGGCACCGTGCTGGGCTCGGCCGGCGCGGGCTTCCTGCTGATCCCGGCGGTGGGCGTGCGCGCGACCATTGCCGTGGGTGTCGCACTGAACCTGCTGGTGGGGCTGGCGTACCTGGTGGGCTTCGGCCGAGCCCGACCCAGCGTGGCCGGCCTGGGGCTGGCCTGTGCTGCGGCGGCTGTGCTTGGCTGGGTCCTGCTGCCCGACTGGAACAAGCACATTCTCACCAGCGGCGCCTACATCTACCCGGGCTACTACCTGAGAGGCGATGCCGTGGCCACGATGGAGGAGAAGGAGATCCTCCACTACCGCGACGCCCTGACCGGGACCATCAGCGTGACACGCGTGAGCCTGCCGGTCTGCCCCGAGCCGGTGATAAGCCTGCAGATCAACGGTAAGACGGACGCCTCGACGATGGACCTGAGCACTCAGCTCATGCTCGCCCACCTTCCCGCCCTGCTACAGCCCGAGCCTCGCACTGCTCTGGTGGTCGGCCTGGCCAGCGGGTGCACTGTCGGTGCCCTGGGTCTGCACCCGGAGGTCCGGCACATTGACTGTGTGGAGATCGAGCCCGAGATGGCGCGGGTGACGGACTTCTTCCGGCACGTGAACCACGATTGCCTGAAGGACCCACGCGTGAGCCTGGTGTTCGACGACGCACGCAACTTCGTGCGCGTGACGCCCCGCAGGTACGATCTGATAACGTCGGAGCCGTCGAACCCGTGGATCAGCGGCGTCGCGAACCTCTTCACCAGGGAGTACTTCGCCCAGTGCCGGGCATGCCTATCGCCGGGGGGCATGTTCTGCCAATGGATCCCGGTATACAACCTGGCCCCCTGGGACCTGCAGTGCGTCATGGCCACCTTCCAGGAGGTCTTCCCCAACTGCTCGCTGTGGCTGTTCCCGGCGCTGCCCTCGGACGCCTACCTGGTGGGCACGCTTGGCTCCGAGGCCGTGGACGTGACGCGACTGACCAGGCGGGCCCGACGGCCCGCCATCGCCGCGGACCTGAAAGCGAGCGGCCTCCGGGATGTCTGGGACATCCTGGCCGGCCGGGTCTTGGGAGCGGAGGCCATAGCGGCGGCCTCCCGGGGCGCACCGCTCAACACCGATGACCTGCCCGTGCTCGAGTTCACCAGCCCGCTGGTACTGCACACGACCATCCCGCGGAGCACGATGCTGCAGGTGATCGGGGTGGCCCAGCACACCCAGACTCCTCTCTCGGTGTGCGGAGAGCAGGTCGGAAAGGCGTACCGGTCGGACCTGACAGGCCTGCGGCTGGGCCCTCCCTTCTCACGACCGACCCGCGAGCTGCTTGACGTGCGTCGCGACCCTAGGGGCCTCACCGGAGCGCCGGACGGTGGCTGGGCGCACGTTGCGGCGCACCTGGTCTGCGGCCTGGGCCCGGCTCAGGCCGATATCTACGCCTGGCGCGCCGACCTCCCATCGGGCGAGGACGTCCCCGACGTTCCCCAGCGCGAGCCGGACAGCGTGCTGAGCGTGAGCGGCCATGAGACGGGCCTTTGGCAGACGCTGGACGGGACGCGTGTGGTCGGGTGGGTCGCCCGGTGGAGCTGTCCGTCCCAGGGTCGGGCCTACATGATCGTGGCTCGAGCGGACGGCGCGGGCAGACTCAGTGCGGCGAAGGACGCTCTGGCGCACACGGTCTGCTGTGGCGGCGGGCCGGCGACCGGGCTTCAGGACCAGGAGGTGCAGGACAAGTGAGCAATGCACAGGCGAGCCCCACGGTCCACCTGGTCGGTGCCATCGCCGCTCAGGACCTCTGCGCCGAGACGCTGCGCATTGGGGACCTGGACGGGGACGGTGCGCCGGACCTGCTGTTCGTCCAGAGCGTGCACGGCACGCGGGAGATTACCTGCCTGACGGCCGTGGCCCTGGGGGGCGACGTGCTGTGGCAAGTGGGCACGCCGGACGCGAAGAACGCCCTGGTCTACAGTGACCTGCCCGTGCAGGTGTACGACTGGGATGGGGACGGGCGGACCGAGGTGCTCTACGTGCGCCAGGCGCAGTACCTGGAGGTCCACGACCCGAGCCTGTGGTACAGGGAGCGCGCCAGGCGGTACGGCGGCGAGACGACCATGGTGGTGCTGGACGGCACCACGGGCGAGGAGAAGACGAGCCTCCCTCTTCCGGCTCCCGCGGACGACTGCATCCTGTTCGTGGACCTCACGGGGCGCGGACGCCGGCAGGACTTCGTCGTCAAGGACCGTTACTGGAACCTGTGGGGCGTGTCGGCGGAGGGACGAGTGCTCTGGCACTGGGAGGGCTCGACGGGTCACTACCCGGCCTATGGGGACGTGGATGGGGACGGGCGGGATGAGATCTTCGTGGGCTTTGCCCTGATAGACCACGACGGCACGGTCCTGTTCGAGCACGACTGCGGCGGCTCGCATCAGGACGCGGCGTACATGGTGCGGCTCCCGGACGGCTCCTGGAGGCTGGCCTTCGGCAACCACGGCGTCCACTGCCTTGCGCCCGACGGGACCGAGCTGTGGAGCCACCCCCTGCAGGAGGCCCAGCACGTGGTCGCCGGCCGCTTCCGGCCGGAGCTGGGGCCCGTGCAGTTCATGGTGATTGACCGGGGCCAGCCGCGGCCCGAGGGGGACAGGTGGCCCGGCGTCCTGTACCTGTATGACCTGGAGGGCAGGGAGGTGTGGCGCCGCGAGCAGCCCGCGGGAAGCTGGTGCGCCTCGTGCGTCGAGATTGACTGGTCCGGCGCGGGGGAGCCGCGCGAGGTGCTCGTGTCGAGCCGCGGGCCGGGTCAGCCGGCGGCGATCCACGATGGCTGGGGGGAGATCGTGGACCTGCTGCCCGTGGCCCATGCGCCTCACCCCACCGAGGGGGCGGCGGCGGAGTACTACGACGCGGAGGTAGAGTACTGCTACGCCGCGCGGGCCGACGTGTGGGGGGACAGCCGGCAGGAGGCGATCTTGTTCGGAGCGTGGGGCGCGAGCATCTGGTCCAACGCGCGGCCGCTGGCCGTGCCGACGCTATACAACAACACGCTCTACCCGGGCATGTGAGCGGCGGGCGAGTCTCGGCTGGCTCGCCCCGGGCCGCCATCGGCAGGGCCGGCACCAGGGCGAGGGGAGATAGGGGAGATGCACAAGTCCGTGATTGACAGTGGGAGACAGGGATGGGTATACTCACGTCACAACTACATACGCAAAGGCGTTGACGGGGAGTAGTAGGCGGCCCCCGGCGACCGTAGAGAGCCCGCCCAAGTCTGGAAGGTGGGCGTCGCCGTCCGCTGAACTCGCCCCTGAGCCGCGTGCTGAAAGGCCCCCGTGGGCCGAGTAGGTGGCGACGGATCTCCCGCCGTTAGAAGGGAGTCGGCATCGTGCCCGGTCCGCCTTGGCGGACGGGGCGCTGCGCCGGACAGAGCGGGTCGCCGTGAGGCGGCCAAGAAGAGTGGTACCACGGAGTGCCTTCGCCCTCCGTCTCTTTGTGAGACGGAGGGCTTTTGGGTATGGGACGTGCTCGCCATGAGCTACGGCAGACACAAGAGCCGTACAACACACGTGGGAGGTGAGGAAGACATGCTCCGTCAGTCCAGTGACGAAGCTGACCTGAGTGACCTTAGCGCGCTTGAGCGCGCCGACTACCTCCCGCTGTTGCCGGCGAGAGATCCCTGGAGCGAAAGACAATGGGCAGACGCATCGTAGTGTTCGACACAACCCTGCGAGACGGAGAGCAGTCCCCCGGCGCGAGCCTGACGCCGGATCAGAAGGTAACGGTGGCTCACCAGCTCGCGGCCCTGGGTGTGGACGTCATCGAGGCCGGGTTCCCGGTCTCGTCGCCGGCTGACTTCGAGGCTGTCAGCCGAGTGGCGCGCGAGGTGCGGGGTCCAGTGATCTGTGGTCTGTCGCGGGCGCTGGAGCGGGACATACAGGCCTGCTGGGACGCGGTGAAGCACGCGGAGCGCCACCGGATCCACACCTTCATCGGCACCTCGAACCTGCATATGGAGAAGAAGCTGCGGAAGACGAAGGAAGAGGTGCTGGAGATGGCGGTGGCGGCGGTCAGATTCGCCCGCAGCCTGTGCGATGACGTGGAGTTCTCGGCCGAGGACGCGCTGCGGACGGACTTCGACTACCTCTGCCGGGTCGTTGAGGCGACCATCGCGGCCGGCGCCACGACGGTCAATATCCCGGACACCGTGGGCTACTCGGTGCCGTGGGAGATGGCGGAGACGATCGGGTCGCTCTTCGACCGGGTGCCGAACATCGGCGAGGCCGTGGTCAGCGTGCACTGCCACAACGACCTGGGCCTGGCAACCGCGAACTCCCTGGCGGCCGTGAGGGCCGGCGCGGGCCAGGTGGAGTGCACCGTCAACGGTATCGGCGAGCGGGCCGGCATGCCGGCCCTCGAGGAGGTCGTCATGGCCCTGGCGGTCCGGCGCGATCTGCTCGACATCGAGACGGGCGTCAATACGGAGCAGATCACCAAGACGTCGCGCATGGTGTCCGGCTTTACCGGGTTCCCGGTGCAGCCGAACAAGGCCATCGTGGGGGCGAATGCCTTCGCCCACGAGTCCGGCATCCACCAGCACGGCTTCATCATGGACCGCCAGACCTACGAGATCATGCAGCCCGGGGACGTGGGGCTGGCCGAGAGCTTGCTGACCCTGGGGCGGCGCTCCGGGCGGCACGGGCTGCGCCAGCGCCTCCAGGACTTGGGCTACGAGGTCAGCGACGAGCAGATGGACGGGATCTACCAGCGGTTCCTGGAGGTCGCCGACCGCAAGAGGCAGGTGTACGACGAAGACCTGCACGTACTCATGCGCGAGGCGCTGGGCCGCGAGCCAGTCACCTGGCGCATCCGGAGGATGCAGGTCACCAGCGGCAGCGTCAGCGAGGAGGACGATGGCACGTCCGCATCAATCCCCGTTGCCGCGGTCGAGCTCGAGCGTCAGGGGGAGATCTACGGCCCGGTGGCGCAGACGGGCAACGGTCCCGTGGACGCCGTCTACCAGGCCATCGAGGCGGCCGTGGGCATAAGGCTGACGCTGGTTGACTACCAGATACGCAGCATCAGCGTCGGCAAGGACGCTATGGGCGAAGCCACCGTGCGAGTCACTGACGGCACGGTGGAGGCCTGGGGCAAGGCCGCCAGCACCGACGTGATCGAGGCCTCGGCGAGAGCCTACATCAACGCCATCAACAGGCTCTCGGTCGTCCGGGAACGCGCCGAGGCCAACGGGGAAATCGAGGCGCAGGAATAGCGCCATCCGCGAAGGCGGACGACACAAGCTGCACGGGGGAAGCCCTTCCGCCGCGGTCGGGCTTCCCCCGTCGCTTTCCGGGCGTGCTCAGGGGGGATTGACGGGCCGGAAGGGCGAGCGAGGGCCCGGTTCCGTGGCTGGCCTTCGGGTATTGTGCTTTTGGCGTGGGTGTGGTTTCATCTAATCGCTGACGGGAAGCAGCCCGAGGGCCTTGCCGCGGGCCGAGAGTGGGCACGTGCCGGGTCGGGCGCCGGGGCTCTCTTGCGCATCCTCCCCGCCAGCGGGCGCGCAACGACCTGACCGCTGCCCAACACCGCAACAAGCGTCGGAGGTGCTCAAGTGCGGCGAACGCTAGTATCCGTGAGCCTCGCGGCCATGCTCCCCGCAGCCTTCCTCGCCTGGGCCGGGTGCCTAGCCTGGGGTGCGAGCCCGGCTGGGACTGTCGCGTCGCCTCAGGTGGCCCGGCCGAGCCCGTGCTCTCTTGCCCCAGACACGACGAGCGGCGACGGTGAGCGGCTGGCGTGGCTCATCTGGGGCAGGCGGGGTAGGAGCAAGCACGTCACGCCCCTGACCATAGGCTGGCCGGTGGGCCGCTCCTGGCCGGCGGACGGGCGGAACGTCTCGACCTGGGGCGAGGTGCAACTTGCCAGCAAGGACGCCGTGCAGGGGGCCGAGTCGGGCCTCCTGATTGCCCCTCTCGATGAGCGCGGCACGGGCTGCAACGGGATCCTGGGGGCGGACGAGTGGAACCTGGACAACGCCCTGGTCCTCGACACGCCCGCCGGCGCGCTCATCGTGGCGGCCAAGTGGGACGGCTACCTGCTGAGCGTCGTCGCCGCGCTGCCCGCCGTGGCCGACATCATCGGCCGCTCGGAGGTGGTCCTGACCGTGGCGCCCGAGCGCGCCTCGGCGGGCCTGCCCCAGCGCTCGCGGGCCTGTCTCATCGGCTGGGACGGCCGACTGCACGTGCCCACACTGCAATGGGCTGAGGTGGGGGGAAGGAGCTGGCGCTGGCGGGATGTCACGGAGGACGTGCCCATCGAGGAGGCCGGCTTCCGCGGTGCCCTGAGCATGTCAGGAGACGGCGGGCTGCCCTTCGTGGTGGCCGAGTACACGGTTCGGCTGGCCTCGCTAGTGGACGAGCCGCGCCAGGGCCTGCGACTGCCCCTCGCCGTGTTCTTCACCAATCTGCCGCCAACTCACGAGTGCGCGGACGTGCTCCGCTGGCCCTGGGGACGCGGCGCGGCCACGGACTTCAACGATTCGCTGCTGAGCGAGCATCCCGATGGGTGGGGTGCGGCCAGGTGGGGTGCGCGTCCCAGGAACCGCACGGAGCTGCCGCTGCCGGAGCTGGCCCAGTCGCCGGTGCCCGACGGACGGATCGCCGAGCAGGAGTGGCAGGGAGCCGCGATCCTTCATGACGACTTCCTGCGCGACGGGACCTGCGAGGTCCGCGCGGGGATCAGCGAGGGCCGGCTCTTCCTGGGCTTCTCCTGCCGTACCTTGCGCCGTGGCGTGACCACCAGGGCCCTGGAGATCTACGCGGACCCGGCCGGCGACGGCGGACTGCTGCCCCGACCCGATGACCGGCTGATCATTCTTGGCGCCGAGCAGGGCGCCCGTCCCATGATCCTGCGCTGGGAGCCTCCCGCGTCGGCCGCCGTGGACAAGATCGTCACGCCGGAGGGGCAGTGGGTGGAGCCCTCGCCGAGCCGGAGCGAGGGTATGGTGCAGACTAACGGAGATCGGATCGTGGCCGAAGCCGCCGTGCCACTCTCGGAGCTTGGGCTGTCGCAGGAGAATCCGCCCCAGTCCCTGGGCCTGATGCTGCGCCTGATCTACGACAGCCGCCTCACGATCGAGGAGAAAGGCAAGTAGAGCCGGCGGGCAGCCCGCATGCGTGGGGAGTGGGGCGGTCCGGCCTGGGCGCGGTTGCCTGCGGGCGAGTGTGTGGCCCTCAGAGGAGAGCGGCCCAGGTCCCTCGGCAGGGGATAGGCGTTGCTAGGCCTGCTCCACCATCGCTACGGCCAGCGCGGCTATCGCCTCGCCTTGGCCGATAGAGCCCAGCCCCTCGTTCGTCGTGGCCTTCACGCTCACGGACTCGACCGGCAGGCCCAGGACCTCGGCAATTCGACGACGCATCTCTTCCCTATAGGGACCAAGACGCGGCTCCTCGGCCACGACCGTGGCGTCAACGTTTACGACTGTGTACCCCTGCTCCCTGACGACCCGCACCACCTGGCCCAGCAGCGTGGCACTGTCGGCGCCCGCATAGGCCGGATCTGTGTCGGGGAAGTGCTGGCCGATGTCGCCCTGCGCGCAGGCTCCCAGCAGGGCGTCCGCCACGGCGTGAAGCAACACGTCCGCGTCCGAATGGCCCGCCAGCCCCTTCGGATGCTCGATGGCCACGCCGCCGAGCACCAGCCGCCGTCCTGCCACCAGGCGGTGCACGTCGTAGCCGATGCCCACGCGGCGGGCGGGAGGCGGCATCGCCGCCCAGGGCGGGCGCCTCCTTGCCACGCGGCGCGACGGTCCCTCGACGTCGCCGGCGGAACGAAGGGCCTCCCGGGTGTCGCCCAGGTCCAGGTCTTCCTCAACCAGCAGCCCGTGGGCCTCGCCCCGCCCCAGGTGCAGGAGGCCCAGCAGCAAGTGCTCGGTGTCCACGTGCTCGTGGCCGAGGGCCTTGGCCTCCTCCCAGGCCAGCGATAGCGCCTCTCGCGCATCCTCGGTCAAATGGGCTTCGGTCTGCGGTGCCGCCGCTGCCGTCGCCGGCTTCTCTGGGGGGGCGAGCCGGGCCCTAAGGGCGTCCAGGTCCACGCCCTTCCGGCTCAGCAGGTCGGCGGCGTGGCTGTCGGACACGTCGAGCATTCCCCAGAGCAGGTGGCCGGTGCCGATGGCTCCCTCGCTGGTGAGCACTGCTCGCTGATGGGCGATCACGATCGCGCTGCGTGCCTGGTGGGATAGTCGCTGCCATAGCTCCATGGCCTTTCCCCCGGAACCAACCAGAAGCTTGCCGTCGGCCCGCCGCGGCCGTCCCGCTGGGAGCCCGGACTGGCCCGGCCCCTCCGAGGCCTGGCGGGGCCCGGCGCCGCGCCCTCAGGCGCGCATGCCGCGCCCTCGCAGCAGGGCCTCGGCCACAAGGAGGTGCTCCGGCGTCGTTATCTTCAGGTTAGTCCAGTCGCTCTCGACCAAGACTGCCTGCACGCCCAGGCGCTCAACCAGGGCAGCGTCGTCGGTCGCTTGCCAGCCCTCGGTCTGGGCCCGGCGGTAGGTCTCGCAGATCAACTGGGTCTCGAAGGCCTGGGGCGTCTGGGCCCGCCAGACCGTTCGCCGGTCGAGCGTGCGCACGATCCGGCCGTCTCTGGCTTCCTTGAGAGTATCGGTGGACGGGGCGGCCGCGATGGCAGCCCGATGCTCAGCGGCCGCCGCCAGACAGCGGGCCACCAGGTCCTCGTCGGCCATCGGGCGCGCTCCGTCGTGGATCGCCACCACCTCGGGCCCGTAGGGCAGCACCGCCTCAATGCCGGCCAGGACCGAATCCGGGCGCTGCGTGCCGCCGCTCACGATCCGGACGAGGTCCCGACCGTCACAGCCTGCTACTGCCTCCGCGACCTGCGGCTCCCAGCCAGGCGGTGCGACGAGGGCAAGCGCGCAGACGCTGTCGAGACGGAGGAAGGGGTCGAGGGCCCAGATGAAGACGGGCCGTCCGCACAGATCAAGGAGGCACTTGGGCACAGCCGCGCCCATGCGGCGGCCGCGGCCGGCAGCCACAACAACGGCGGCCGCCCGCAAGGCTACCTGCCGTCCCTTCTGCTGGGGGCGCGCCCCTTCTCCTGAGGACGAGTGGGAGTCTCCCCCAGGTTCAGATCGGCGAAGATCATCTTCCCGGCCGAGGTCTGCAGGGAGCTGGTGACCACCACGGGTACGGCGTTCCCGCTGTACTGCGAGGCCCTCTCGACCACCACCATCGTGCCGTCATCGAGGTACCCGACGCCCTGCCCGGGCTCCTTGCCCTCGCGGACGATGGTCACGACCAGCTCCTCGCCCGGCAGGTAGGCCGGTCGCAGGGCCTGGGCAAGCTCGTTCACGCTGAGCACGCGCACGCTGTGCAGTTGAGCGACCTGTGCGACGCCGTGGTCATTGGTCACGACGATGGCGTTGCGGGCCCGCGCGAGCCTGACGAGCCGGACATCCACGTCCTCACGGGGATCGTCGCTGGGGGGGTAGTCCTCATAGATGACCACACTGACGTTCGGGAGCTTCTGCAGGCGGTTGAGGATGTCGAGGCCGCGCCTGCCGCGCGCCCGCTTCACCTCGTCGGGCGAGTCGGCGATTCCGCGGAGCTCACGCAGAACGAAGCCCGGGACGAGGATGAGGCCCTCGAGGAAGCCCGTGGCCGCGATGTCGGCGACGCGCCCGTCTATGATGATGTTCGTGTCCAGCATCTTGGCCCCCTCGGGCAGGACGTGGGGGCCGCTGGTCACCGGAGGCGTCGCCAGCGACGGGAACACGTACACCATCTGGTCCTTGGCGCTCAGCGCGAAGAAGATCCCCGTGGGCACGAAGAAGATGATGGCAAGCAAGCGGATGGCCAGCCCCAGGCCGGGCAGCGACGCGAAGGGCACGGTGGACAGCAGGGCGATGGCGAAGCCCATCAGCACGCCCAGCGCCGCAGCGGCCTTGTCCAGGAGGGACATGGACTCGAGGTAGTGGACGGACTGGATCAGCCAGCGGAAGCTGCGCAGCGCCAGGATGAAGGCGGTAAGGGCACAGACGACGCGGATGCCGAGCTCGAAGAAGGCGAGGTTCTCGGTCTCGACCCACCGCGTCAGCAGCCCACTGGTCCAGGAGCTTATCGGGCCACCGACGCCCACACCGACGAGCGTGATGGCCAGCACATAGACGCCCCAGGTGCCGCTGAGGATGGCCGCCATGGGACTCCGCTCGGGGTTGCGCCCCGGCCCACCTCGATCGTCAACGCCCAACTCGTCGTCCGTGCTGGGATCAACACCTGCTTCCCTCGGGGACAGAAGGAGCCCTCCTCCTCGCACAGCGTTAACAGCACGAGGGCCCGCGCGTACAGGCCCCCATCTAATCTTAGCACGGCACGCCGGCGGGCGTAAAGGAGAAGGTCACCGAGACGCCGTCCTCGGCCAGGTCGGCCAGGACTTCGCCCTGCTCGTCCTCGTCCAGGGCAAGAACGAACTCGGCCAGTGGGTCCTCCAGCAGCCGCCGGACCGCCCGGCGCAGGGGCCGCGCGCCCATGGTGGGGTCGTAGCCCTTGTCCGCCAGCAGCGCCGCCACCTTGTCCGTCATGCGCAGTCGCAGGCCTCGGCTCGCCAGTTGGGCCGTGACCGGGGCGATCTCTATGTCCAGGATCTCGAAGATCTGCTCCGGCGACAGGGCGTGGAAGACGACCACGTCGTCCACGCGGTTGAGGAACTCGGGGCTAAAGGTCTTCCGGAGCTCGTCGGTCACCTTCGTCTTCATCCGCTGGTAGTCCATCTGCCTCTGGGCCGAGGACCGTTCCCGCGCTTCCGTGGTGAATCCCAGCGTCCGACCCTCGCTGATGAGCCGAGCGCCCACGTTGCTCGTCATGATGATGACGGCGTTCTTGAAGTCCACCGTTCGCCCCTGGCTGTCGGTCAGGCGGCCGTCCTCCATTACCTGCAGGAGCAGGTGGAACACGTCCGGATGCGCCTTCTCGATCTCGTCGAAGAGAACGACGCAGTAGGGGCGGCGGCGCACCGCCTCGGTCAACTGCCCGCTCTCTTCATAGCCCACGTACCCCGGGGGCGCGCCGATCAGCCGCGAGACGGCGAACTTCTCCATGTACTCGGACATGTCAATCCGGACCAGCGCGTCCTCGTCGCCGAAGAGGAAGCGCGCCAGCTCGCGCGCCAGCAGCGTCTTGCCGACACCTGTGGGCCCCAGGAAGATGAAGGAGCCCATCGGGCGCTTCGGATCCTTGATCCCCGCTCGCGCCCGGCGGACGGCTCGGGACACCGCCGTGATAGCCTCGTCCTGGCCCACCACGCGCTCGTGGAGCTCCTCTTCCATGCGCAGCAGCCGCCGCGACTCCTCCTCCGTCAGCGCGGTCACGGGGATGCCGGTCCAAATGGACACGATGTGGGCCATGTCCTCTCGGCCCACCTCGGGCACCTGGGTCTGGGCATCCCGCTCGTCGGGCCACTCATCCAGGTCGGCAAGCTGGGAGGCCAGGCGGTCGCGTCGCGCGACCATATCGCCCGTGCCCTCCTGGTGGTCCGCCACCGCCTCTCGCTCGGTCACCGCCTCCGCGGTCAGCTCCAGGGCCAGGGGCTCGCCCAGAGCGCTGGCCTCGCGGTAGCGCAGAAGCTTCACGCGCGAGCCCGCCTCGTCGAGCAGGTCAATGGCCTTGTCGGGCAGCGCCCGGTCGGTGATATACCGGGTCGCCAGCTCCACGGCGGCGTGCAGCGAATCGTCGGTGTAGCGCACGCCGTGGAACTCCTCGTACCGGTGCTTCACGCCCTCGAGGATGAGCATCGTCTCGTCCTGAGTGGGCTCTCGCACCATCACGGGCTGGAAGCGCCGCTCGAGCGAAGGGGTCTTCTCGACGTAGCGCCGGTACTCGTCCAGGGTGGTCGCGCCGATGCACTGCATCTCGCCCCTGGACAGGGCGGGCTTGAGGATGTTCGAGGCGTCCATGGCGCCCTCGGCCGCGCCCGTACCCACTATGGTATGCAGCTCGTCGAGGAAGACGATCACGCGACCCTCGGAGGCGCGGATCTCCTCCATGACGCGCTTCATGCGTTCCTCGAACTCGCCGCGGTACTTGGTGCCGGCCACCAGGCTCGCGAGATCGAGCGCCACCACGCGCTTGTCTCGCAGGAGCTCGGGCACATCGCCATCCGCGATGCGCTGGGCGAGGCCCTCGACAATGGCGGTCTTGCCGACGCCGGCCTCGCCGATGAGGCAGGGGTTGTTCTTCGTGCGCCGGCAGAGTATCTGGATGACGCGTTCCGTTTCCGTTTCGCGTCCGATGATCGGGTCCAACTCGCCTTGGCGGGCCAGCTCGGTCAGGTCCCGGCTGAAATGGTCCAGGGTCGGGGTCTTGGACCTGCGCTGAGACTCCGTGCGGCTGCGGCGCTCGCTGGACACTTCGGCCACCACCTGCCGGGCCGCGACCAAGTCCACGCCGTGGTGGCGCAGAAGCTGATAGGCGGGACCCTTGCCCAGCCTCAGGAGCCCGAGCAGGATGTGCTCGGTGCCGATGTAGGGCACGCGCAACTGGCGGGCCTCGTTCCAGGCCAGGCTCATGACTTCGCGCGCGTCCGCAGTGAAGGACACCTCGCCGGAGTGCCCGCCGGCCACGCCGCGCTCCATCTGGCGCTCCAGATCGAAGCGCAGGCGGTCGAGGTTCACTCCTAGCTCTTCGAGCGTCTGGACACCCACGCCCTCGCCAACACGCAGGAGCCCCAAGAGCAAGTGCTCGGTGCCGATTAGCTGCATCTGGTTGCGGGCCGCCTCGTTGTGGGCGTTCAGCACGACCCGCTTTGCTCGGTTGGTTAGCCTACGCCATAGTTCCATGTGTCACGCCACTCCTTGCCCGGGCTGGTGCGGCCCAAGACCGGCTCGGGGCCCCCAGCTTCCAGACAGGCAAATCGCCGACTGGACCTCTGTTCGCGCGAAACCCCCCTTATTGTCATCCTCACGGTTCTCGGCGGGTTCGTACTCCCCGGCTCTCGGTCACGCCCTGCCCGGCCTGCAGACCCCCCGGCGCCACATGTGAACAACCATCCACGCCCGGCCCCTCCGGCCGCGCCGCCACGCTACAGGCCTGCCCCGGCCGAGGGGATGCGAGACTGACAGCACCCCTTCGGTCTGGCCGGCTCCCCTTCACCCAGCCCTCTGCAGAGCTCTCAGGGACGATTCTCTCTGTGCGGTCCCCGACGCACTCACCTTCCTCAATGTCCCCGCCGCAGGCTCGGGATGACACGGCAAGCGAGACTCGAAGAACCTACGTTCAACACTGCTATGCTGAGACAGTGCCCTCAGGCTTTAAGCTACTGCAAGCCGGGTGCCTCCGTCAACCCCGTACAGTATTCCCCGCCAGCGGAAAGGCGAACCCCGCGGCCGGCGGGTGCTCTCACCCACTAGGAACGCGCGACGGCCGGCCTAGTTTCATCGCTCGAGGTCAGTCGTAGATTGGGGTACCTTCCTGACGCACGTACTCGGCAAACCTCTGCCGCAGCGCGTGGGTGATCGGGCCGGGCTGGCCTGTAGCGATCGGCCTGTCGTCAACGCGCGTGACCGGGACGACCTCAGCCGCCGTACCCGTGAGGAAACACTCGTCGGCCGTGTAGACGGCCGCCAAGCGGAAGGGCTGTTCCAGGACCTCAAGTCCGTCGGCCCTGGCAAGGTCCATGACGACATCGCGGGTTATGCCCTCGAGGGCGCCAAGGTGAACAGGGGGCGTCAGCAGCCCCCCGCGGCGGACCAGGAAGATGTTGTCCCCGGTGCACTCGGCGACATAGCCGTCGCAGTTCAGCATCAAGCCCTCGTCGGCTCCGGCGCGGTTCGTCTCTATCTTGGCCAGGATGTTGTTGAGGTAGTTGAGCGACTTGACCATCGGGTCCAGGGTGTCCGGGGAGTTCCGGCGCGTCACGCAGGTGACGATGGTCAAGCCCCTCTCGTAGGTCTCCTCGGGGTACAGGGAGATGGAGTCCGCGATTATGAAGACGAGGGGTCTGGGGCACTTGCGCGGGTCGAGGCCCAGGTCGCCCGCGCCGCGCGTCACCACGAGACGGATATACGCGTCGCGCAATCCGTTCGCGCGCACGGTCTGGACGACCGCCTGCTTCATCTCGTCCTGGCTCATCGGGATGTCCAGCATGATGATCCGGGCGCATCCGTAGAGCCGCTGCACGTGCTCGTCGAGCCTGAACACCCGCCCGCTGTAGGCCCGTATGCCCTCGAACACGCCGTCGCCATACAGCAGGCCGTGATCGAAGACCGACACCTTGGCCTCTTCGGCCGGGACAAGCTCACCGTCCAGATAGACCAAACGACTCATGGCTTCTCCTTCCTGGGTTCCCCACCCGGGGCACAGGGCAACTCAGTGTGGTTTCCACCGCACGGCGATCCGACGCCAGGGGGCGAGAGGGCCCCTCGCCCCCCTGAAAGCCTCCCGTCTCTAGGCCCACGTCATCTCGCCCGGCGGCTCCGAGATGATCACCTGGCGCAGGAAGGCTACCGCCTTGCGGAAGCCCTCGTCTGCCGTCATCAGACTGTCTTCGTGCTCGATGCTCAGCGCCCCGTCGTAACCGATCATCCGCAGCGTGGAGATGAAGTCGCGCCAGACATCCTCCGCGTGGCCGTAGCCGACGGTCCGGAAGATCCAGGCACGGCGCATCTCGTCTCCGTAGTGCTTCGCGTCGAGCACGCCGAAAACGTCGGCGACCCACGGGTAGATGCGGCAGTCCTTGGCGTGGACGTGCTTGATCGCGTCGCCGTACTCGGCCAGCTTGCGGACGGCCTTGCACGGGTCTATCCCCTGCCAGAACAGGTGCGACGGGTCGAAGTTGGCGCAGATGCGGTCGGCGTACTTCGTCGGCACGGCCTGGCGCAGCTTGATGAGCGTCTCGGGATTGTACACCAGGAAGTTCGGGTGCATCTCGAAGCACACGTAGACTCCGTGCTGCGCGGCGAACTTCGCTTCCCCGCTCCAGTAGGGAATGGCCACCTCGTCCCACTGGTAGGTCAGGGCCTCGAGATGGTCCTCGGGCCAGGGAGCGGTGACCCAGTTGGGGACCTTGTCGCCCTTGGCCCCCGCCGGCAGGCCGGAGAAGTTGACGACACACTCGACGCCGAGCTTGCCGGCGAGCTGAGCCGTCGCCTGCCAGACCTCGTGGTGCTTGCGCGCGGCGGCCCTCCTCGGGTGCAGCGGATTGCCGTGGCAGCTAAGGGCCGAGATCACGAGCCCTCGGCTCTCGACGGCCTGCAGCAAGGCCTTCCTCCCCTGGCTGTCCTCGTTCAGCTTGAAGGGGTCGCAGTGGGCGTTACCGGGATAGTTGCCCGTCCCGATCTCCACTGCCTCGACTCCCAACTCCACGAAATAGTCCAGCACTTCCTCCAGCGGCTTGTCGCTCCACGCGACCGCGAAGGCTCCTACTTTCATGGCATGGCCTCCCTTGGCACCGAGCTCGAGACTCGGCCCGGGCTCGGCTAGGTTCTTGGTGCTGCCGGGCGCGGCCCCCCGCGGCCCGGCCTGTCACAGGCCTGTAAGCATCCTGGGCCGGCGTCGGCTCCGGCGGCCGGGGCCGAGGTCGTATCCCTGCGAGACAGCGGTCCAGGACCCGCATGCGACGGGCCGCAGGCTAGAGCCCCGAGCCGTCGCCAACCGTCACGTCCCCGCTGGTACGGAGCAAACGCCCCCCGCTCGGCCCGGGTGTCCGGGACGGGCGTGGGGCGCCGCGCCCAGCGTGGACTACACCTTCGGCACGCGGACCGACTTACCTTCCTTCGCGGCCTGCTCGCAGGCGGCGAGGACGGCCTGAGTTCTGCAGGCCGAGGCGAAGGACGGCTCGGGGTTCGGGCCGCCGTTGGCGATGGCCTGCAGCACGTCGGCCACCATGTTGATGAAGGTGTGCTCGTAGCCGATGATGTGCGATGTCGGCCAGAAGCGGGGCCCGCCGCCGGGCAGGCCCATGTAGGGATGACACGGTTCGGTCGTCTGGATCAGGCGGAAGCCGGTCCGGTCCGCGGGATCAGCGCCGTCGTAGTAGTACAGCTCGTTCATGCGCTCGAGGTTGAAGATGACGGAGCCCTTGGACCCGTTGATCTCGAACCAGTTGTAGTTCTTGTGGCCGGCGGCGAAGCGCGTGGCCTCGAAGGTGCCGAGCGCGCCGTTGGCAAATTCTGCCAGTGTCACCACGCCGTCGTCAACATCCGCGCGTCCCATTTCTCCTCCGCTGGCCGACCCACCCAGGCCGCCGTCCACGGCGGTGGCTTTGGGGCGCTGGCGGATCCAGGTCTTCATGGTGCAGGACACCCGCGTGATGTCCCCGACGAGCCAGAGGGCGAGGTCGAGGCTGTGCGCCATCAGGTCTCCCAGCGACCCCGACCCGGCGATCCTCTTCTGGAAGCGCCACATCAGCGGCACTCCCGGGTCCATGGCCCAGTCCTGCAGGTACAGGGCCCGCCAGTGGTAGATCTCGCCAAGGTCCCCGTTCTCCATCATCTTGCGTACCAGAGCTACAGCCGGCACGCGGCGGTAGTTGTGGCACACCGTGTTGATGACGCCGGCCTTCTCGACGGCCCCACGGGCCCTCTTGGCGTCCTCGAGGCTCGTTGCCAGGGGCTTCTCGCAGAAGACGTGCTTGCCCGCCTTCGCAGCCTTGATGGCAAGGTCGGCGTGCACGTTGTTGGGGGCCGTGATGTCTATCAGGTCAATGTCATCGCGGGCCGCGGCAGCGTCTATCGAGTACTCCGTCTCCTCCCAGCCGAAGCGCGCGGCCATCTGCTGGCACAGGTCCCGCTGGCGGCCCACCAGCACGCGCATCACGGGCCGAGCTGTGAGCTCCGGGTAGTAGAAGGCAACCTGACGGTACGCGTTGCTGTGGGCTCGTCCCATGAACTGGTAGCCCACCAGTGCTATGCGAATCTCGTCCATGCTGGTATCCCTCCTGGCTTCCTGATGCTCCTTATCCCTCGGCGGCCCGGTTCGGCGCGCCGGCCGTCTTTCCTTCCCGCTTCCCTCGGGACGCGGCCCTAAGGCAGGTCCAGCGTCGTCGCGGCTATCGCGTCGTACTCCCCACCCACCGTCAGGATGAGCACCTGGCGCTCGGCGCCCATCTCGCCGAGGACCTGCAGGGCAGCGCCGGTACGCTCGTCGTCGAAGGCCAGCAGGGGCTCGTCGAGGATCAGCGGCGGGCCTTCGACGGGCCAGAGGGTCAGATAGGTGGCCAGGCGCAGCGCCAGGTACACCTGTTCGCGGGTCGCGTAGCTGAGGTCCCTGTCCGCGCTCGCCGGGTCGGGCTTGCCGTCGGCGGGCACCATGGGGGTCCCCGCCTCGCCCAAGGCTAGCTGGCGGTAGCGGCCCAGGGTCAGACGCTGGAGCAGGCCGGCGGCCGTGGGCAGCAGGGCTTCCTGCGCCGAGGCCCGCACCTCCTCCAGGGCTCGTTCCATCAGCTCCGTCGCGAGGCGGTACACGGCTTCCTGCTTGCGCGCCGCGGCAAGCTCTCCCTCGGCCGCCCGCAACTCCTCCTGGGCCACCAGCGACTCCGCCGCCGCGCCCCGCACGGCGCCGAGCGTGCCCTCGGCCTCGGCCGCGCGCCTTGCCTCGGAGCGCTCCTCCTCATCCAGCCGCTCTACTGTGACCTGCAGCTCGCCGTACTCCTGCTCGCTCAGGGCGGCGGCCTGGATCTCGGGCTTCGCCAGCTCTGCCTCGAGGTTCTGCTCCTGGGCCTTGAGCGGGGCCAGCTCCGCCTGCAGGTCCGCCAGCTCCCTGCCCGCGAGAACCTGTTCGAGCGCGGCCCTCAGCTCACCGACGCGTTGCTCGACCGCCTCGTAGTCGGCGGCGTGGGCTCGCGCCGAGGCCACGTCGCGAACTCCCCACTGGGCGAGCTGCTCGTCCGCCCCACGGGCGAGTCTGTCGGCCCGCTGGGTCTGCTGCTGGGCCTGCTCTCGCCAGGCGATCGCTCGTTCATCCGCCCTGGCGGCCTCCTGCTCGAAGTGGGAGGCACGTTCAACGGCTCGGGCGCGCTTCTGGGCAAGCTCACCCACGGAGCTGGCCTCCCACTTGCGCAGGTGCGTGGCCAGCACCTCGACGGCGCCGTCGTACTCGCGCGCCGCGTCGGCCACGGCCTGCTCCGCTTGCTGAACGCCCGTTCGTGCCGCCCGTAGCGCGAGCCCTATCGCGGCAAGCCCGGCCAGCGCGCCGGCCGCGCCCAGCGCGCCTCTGACGGCCGGGCTGAGCGATGCGCTTCCGGCGGCCGACAGAAGGACGAGGACAACCGCCGCTCCCGCGAGGATGCCGCTCCAGACCCTTGCGGGGCGGCGCCGGCCTCGCGCGTCCTCGAGCGCGCGGTCCCGCTCCCTGAAGCTCCCTTCGAGCTCCCGTTGCCGCTGGTCGAGCGCGTAAGCCTGATCGAGGTCCTCCTGAGTCGGCGCCTCGGCCAGGGCGGCGTGGACCTCGGCGCGCGCCTGCTCAGACTGCCCGGCCTCAACGGCAGCCTTGGCCGCCGCGTCCTCGGCCTGCTCACGGAGACCCGTAGCCGTCCTGAGCCTCTCCTCCACGGCGCGCACGTCCTCAAGCCGCAGCGGGGTGAGAGCCGACAGCCGCGTCTCGGACTCACCGAGCTGCCGGTGCAGCTCCGTGGCCCGGCCGATGACCTCGCTCACCGCCTCTACCCTCTCCCGCGCTCGGCCCAGGCTCTCCTGGAGGGTCCTGCGCCGGCTCGCGGCCGCCAGGCGGGGTCTGAGTCTTGCCAGCTCGTCGCGAGCCCTTTGGAGGGCCTCTCGGGCCTGAGATAGGTCGGCTCGGGCCTTCTCCTCCATGTTGCGGCGGGTCAGCAGGCCGGCGGCCTCGCCATCGCCCTCGACCTTGGCCCCGGCGGTCGCCACTCGCTCACGCGCCCTGGCGACCGCGCCGGGGTTCTTCGGCGCCGGGCGGTCTATGCCACGCGCGTAATCGAGGTGACGCTTCTGCAGCTCACGGAGGACCGCCATCGGGCTCGTCCCGCCGCTGGCGAGCACGGCTTGAGCCAGCACCTCATCCAGCCCGGTCGCCTCCTGGACGGCCGCCCACTCGCCCTGGCGCAGATAGGCCGTGGCCAGGTACTGCTGCTCGGCGTAGCGCGGCTGCAGGCCCACCATCTCGGCCAGCGTCTGGCGTACCTTCTCCTCGGAGGTGAGGCGCTCGCCGGTGCCCAGGTCCACGAGCTCCGCCCGGCCGCCGGCGAAGTCCCTGACCACGCGCCAGGTGCCCCCGCCGTGCTCGAACTCCGCCTCGAGCACGTACATCGCGGGCGCGGACCAGGTGCGCCAGCGGGCATACTCGGTGCTCGCGGTGTGGACGGGCGCGGAGCCCAGGAGGACCTTGGCGACCGCCTCGGCGAGCGTGGACTTGCCGGCCTCGTTGGGGCCGCGCACGACGTTGATCCCCCGCTCGAAGGTCCACTCGCCCTGACCGAGACGGCCGAAGTGCTCGACGCGAAGGCGACGCAGTATCATCCCTGCCTCTCACCTCTGCGCAGCAGATGACAGCCCAGAAGCAGCGCCTCCCGCAGCGCCGCCGCCTCCTCCCGCGCCGCGCGGTCGGCCTCGCCATCGCCTGCCTGGCGGGCTTGGGCCGCCCTTCGCTCGGCCTCGGCGAGCGCCTCGCGGGCGAGCTTGACGAACCGCCCGAGCACCGTCATCTCTGGCAGGTCGCCCAGCTCCTCGAGGTCGGGCGCCGGCTCGGTCCTGTCCTGCACGTCCAGGTAGAAGAACCTGTCGGTGAGCGCGTCAAGCAGCTCGGTGTCGCCCAGGGGCAGAGGGCCCTGCCGCAGACCCTCCAGGCGCACGCGCAGGAGCGCCCGGGGATCGCCTATCGCCTCGAGGCGTGACCGGAGGGTCTCGACCCGCGGCTCGGCAAGCTCCGCCCACTGCCAGGCCTGGCTGCCCAGGCCGTGGAGCTGGCCCGTCTCGAAGAACTCGTACGCGGCCGGTCCCTCTTCCGCGACCGTCACCCACACGGCCTTGCCCGTGCCGGTGTGGCTGAGGTCCATGATCTCCGGCGCGCCGGCATAGACCGCGGGGGTGGCGCCGGCCAGGTGCGTGCTGATGCTGTGGTAGTGACCGAGGGCGATGTAGGACGCGGGCCAGCCGGCGGCCTCTTCGGGCGTCAGCAGGCAATCCTGGCCGACGTGTGGTGGCGGGGGATAGCAGGTGTGGGCGGCGACCACTACCCTCGTTCCAGCGGGCCACGACCGCCAGGTCAGTGCCTCGCCCGACAGCCAGGGCAGCGTGACCATCGCCAGGTCCAGGTCCTCGAACTCCAGCAGCGACGGCTCCGTCACGATGGTCACGCGCTCGGAGAGCGCCCGCCATTCGGGCCGGCGGTACAGCGAGGCCGGGTCGTGGTTGCCGGCGATGAGGACAATCTGGAGGCGGTCTGAGGCCGCCAGCGCCGTCGCGAGCCCGCTGACCGCGCGCTCGACGAAGGTGCCGAAGAGCGCCTCGCGGTCCAGCAGGTCGCCGGTGATAAGGAGGATGTCCGCGCGCTCAGCGGCGGCCTCGGTGAGGCGGGCGAAGGCCCGCTCGATGTGCTGCTGGTGGGCGGCGGTGGCCTGCCCCAGGCCAGCCATTCGCCCCAGGTGGATGTCACCGGTATGCAGGAGGTTCACGGGCTGTGGCATTGCATGCTCCGTGGATGGCGCCCGTCCCCTGCGCCTGCGGACGCTTGCTGGCGGCACTGCCGGCGCCTATGATTGGGCCAGTCTTCCGTCAGGGGCCTCGTCCAGTGTCCGTCTCGCGACTGCGCAAACTCCTTCGCTCGGCAGGTTGGGGCATATTAGCGCGGCCTGACGTTACCTTCAACCGGCTGCTCAACAGCCACGAGCTGGCCCGCAGGGCCGAGCGCCTGCGCAGCGATCCGTCCAAGGTGGAGGTCGAGATCACCAACCGCTGCAACCTGCGCTGCACCCACTGCATCCGCAGCAAGCAGGGCTTCGAAGCGCGGCTGGGCGACATCTCACCCGAGGCTTTCGACGCCATCCTGCGCCAGTTGCCCAGGACTCTGACCCTCACGCTCACGGGCTTCGGCGAGATGCTCCTTCACCCTCGGTTCCTAGACCTCCTGCGTGTCGCGCGCCGGCGTCTGCCCCACGCCAACATCCTGGGCTACACCAACGGCCTGCTGATAGGCCGGACCGTGAGCGCCGAGGAGCTGGTGCGATCGGGCCTGGGGCAGGTGCACTTCTCCCTGGACGCGGCCACGGCCGAGACCTACGAGCAGGTGCGGGCCAGCCCTCACTTCGACCGCGTGCTGGAGAACATCAGGGCCGTGATCGAGGCTCGGCGGCGGCTCGGGTCGCCGCGCCCCTTCGTCGGCATCAACTTCACGATGATGAACGAGAACTTCCGGGAGGCGCCGGACTACGTGAGGCTCGGCGCCGAGCTGGGTGTGGACTACATCGCGCGCCCCGCGCTGATTCTGACCTACTGGGGCTACGAGGACGGCGCGCGGGAGATCAGGCGGGGCGAGCTGGCCGAGGTGCTCGTGCGCGCTAGGCAGGTGGCCGAGGAGCTGAGGGCGCCCCTGGCCCTGGGCGACTACATGCTGGACCCCCACGCCTACTTCGCAAGCTACGAGCGGCACCGGGCTGATTTCTTCCGGCAGTGCTTCTTCTTCTGGAACCACATCCAGATAGACCCCTTCGGGAACCTGAAGCTGTGCTGTTTGCACCCCGCGGCCAGCATCCATAGCTGGGGGAATCTGCTGGAGACGCCCTTCCGTGAGGTCTGGAATAGCGAGGGGCTGAGGGCCGCGCGCCGGGCGGTGCGAGAGGGAAGAGTGCCGCTGCCGCCCTGCGCCGAGACGTGTGTGCGCCCCGACCCGACGCTCGCGGACTGAGGCATGGCACGCCGGCGCGCCGTACGCGACGCGCCGGCCCGCAGGGCGCGGGGCACCGCCACGCCGCCCGGTGCGCATCTGCGATATAATGGGGGCCGCAATGCGCATTGTGGGTGTGGACCCCGGACTGCACACGACCGGCTACGGTGTCATTGACTACCGCCGTGGGCGGGTGAAGCTGGTCGAGGGTGGCCTTATCGAGACGGAGGCTGGGAGGGAGCTGCCGAGCCGCCTGGCGGCCCTGTACCGGGGCTTCGACGAGGTGCTGCGGCAGACCCGGCCGGACGTGGCCGTGGTCGAGCAGCTCTACTCGAAGTACGACCATCCTCAGACGGCCCTGCTCATGGCCCACGCCCGCGGGGCGGTGCTTCTCGGCCTGGAGCACCGCGGCGTCGAGACGGTCAGTTACACGGCCTCGATGGTGAAGCGCGCGCTGGTGGGGCACGGCCGCGCGAGCAAGCGGCAGGTGGCCGGCATGGTCGCCCAACTGCTGGGCACCGCGCTGGACGACGTGAGCGACCACGTCTCGGACGCGCTGGCCCTGGCCCTGTGCCACGCGACGCCGTGGGCCCAGGCGGGCCGCACGGGCCGAGGGGCGGCGGGGCTTAGCGAGCGGCGCGATGCCCGCGGCAAGAGGACCTAGAGACGAAGGCGCGGCCCCCGCCCGGGGCCGGCGACGAGGTGAGTGCGCGGCATGATCTCCAGGCTGCGCGGAGTACTTCGAGCGATCCGCGAAGACCACTGCGAGGTGAGCGTGGGCGGCGTGTACTATGAAGTGATGCTGCCGCCGGCGGTGGCCGAGCGCCTCGCCGAGCGCCCTGTCGGCGCCGAAGTGGAGCTGTTCACCTACCACTACCTGCAGTTGGACCCGCAGAAGGCCGTCCCGGTGCTGCTCGGCTTCGAGAGCGAGTACCAGCGGGACTTCTTCGAGCTGCTGACGCAGGTGCCGAAGTTCGGCCCGAGGGCTGCGCTGCGGGCCATGGCCCTGCCGGTGCTGACCCTCGCGCGCGCCATCGAGACCCAGGACATCCGCCTGCTGCGGTCGCTGCCCGGCGTGGGTCCGCAGAAGGCGAAGGACCTGGTGGCGACGCTGGAGGGGAAGGTGGGCGCCTTCCTGCACGCGCCCGACGAGGTGCCCGCGGAGGCCGTGGAGCCGCTGTCCGAGGGCGAGAGCGACGCCGTGGACTTGCTGGAACAGCTTGGGATGCCCCGCGCCGAGGCCATGCAGCGGGTGATGGCCCTTCGCCGCGAGCACCCTGACGTGCAGGCAGCCGACAGGATCGTGCGGATGGTCTTCAGAAAGGAATAGCCGTCGTGCCCACGCCGGCGAGCGGGGCTTCCGGCCGCGCCGCCGTATCTACCTGGCACGGCGCCCGTTGGTGAAGACGATGTCAGACGAGCCGGTACGTAGACGGATCATCAGCGGCCAGGCCCAGGCGGATGACACGGAGGACCTGGCCTCGCTACGGCCCAGGGCCCTGCGGGAGTTCATCGGCCAGAGCCAGGTGGTGGAGGGCCTCCGCATCGCCATCCTGGCGGCCCGCCAGCGCGCGGACGTGCTGGACCACCTTCTCTTCGATGGACCGCCGGGCCTGGGCAAGACGACTCTCGCGTACATCATCGCGGAGGAGATGGGCGCGACGCTGCACCGGACGTCGGGCCCGGCGCTGGAACGGGCGAGCGACCTGGTGGGGATTCTGACGAATCTGGAGCGCGGGGACCTGCTGTTCATTGACGAGATTCACCGGCTGGCGCGCCCCATCGAGGAATACCTCTACCCGGCGATGGAGGACTTCAAGATAGACTTCGTGGTGGACAAGGGCCCCTACGCGAAGACCATCGGGCTCGAGATTATGCCCTTCACGCTCGTGGGCGCCACCACGCGGGCGGGTCTGGTGGCCGCGCCCCTGCGCGATCGCTTCGGGATCTACCACCATGTGGGCTTCTACGAGCCGGCGGAGCTGGTGGAGATCGCCGAGCGCGCCGCGCGGGTTCTCGGCATCAAGCTGGCGCCCGGGGGCGCCCAGGTCCTCGCCGGCCGCGCCCGGGGGACGCCGCGCGTGGTCAACCGCCTTCTCCGCCGCGTGCGCGACTACGCCCAGGTCGTCGCCGACGGCGTGGTCACCGGGGAAGTGGCCGAGGAGGCGCTGCGCGCCGGTGGCGTGGACGAGCTTGGGCTGGACGAGCTGGACCGCAAGTACCTGCGGGCCCTGATAGACTTCTACCGCGGCGGGCCGGCGGGCATAGGGGCCATCGCCGCCGCGCTGGGCGAGGATGAGGGGACGCTCGAGGACGTGGTGGAGCCCTACCTGCTGAAGATAGGCTTCGTCATCCGGACACAGCGGGGCCGGGCGGCCACACCGCGGGCCTACGAGCACCTCGGCCTCGAGCCGCCCCATCGCCGGCGCACCGACGAGCAGGACCATCTTGCGCTGGACCTGGACCCCGAGGAGTAGCCGGGCGTCACGAGGGACTCAGCGCACGCCGGACCGGAGGTCTGTCTGTGAACCGAAGACCCAGACCCGACGAACAGGAATACGAGCTTGAGGAGCTTTCCCGGACGAGGAAGGCCATCGGGGAACGGACGAGCATCAGCTTCTCGACGAAGCCGCACTTCGCCGTCTCGGTGCTGGTGGACGCCACGGAGCTGGTGGCCCTGCGCGGGGAGCTGAAGAGCGGCGACGTCTCGCCTCTGCCGTCCTACAACGACATCCTGCTGAAGACCGTGGCGTATCTGCTCACCAGGCATCGCCGCCTGAACGCGTGGCTGGACGAGGAGGGCCTGAAGCTCCTCACGCACGTGAACGTGTCCTTCGCCGTTGCCACGGATCAGGGAGTGCTGCTGCCGGTGGTGCTGGACGCGGACCGGAAGTCGCTGGCCGAGGTGGCAGCCGAGACGCGGGAGATGATCGAGATGGCACGGGCCGGCCGTCTGCGCGCCTCGCTGCAGATGGGCGCCGGGTTCGTGCTCACCAACATCGGGCCGGGCCGGGTCGAGTGGTTCACGGCCATCATCAGCCCGCCTCAGGTGGGGATCCTGGCTATCGGCTCGATGCTGCCCCGGCCGATGGTGGTTGGCGACGAGATCGTCGCGCGGCCCAGCTTCCACGCCACGCTGACGACTGACCACCAGGCCCTCGACGGTGCGGACGCCGCCACCGTGATGAACGACTTCGTGGCCATCGTGGAGAGCGCCGAGGAGCTGCGCCACGCTACGGGCCTGCAGTGATGACCCGGCCGACCCCGCACTCGACGTAGGCGTCGCCGAAGGCTTCGCGGAACACGCGCTGCGCCGTCTCGCCGCTGCAGTGAGCGGGTCCGGCGCGGCGCACGCCCATCGCCTGGAGGTCGGCCGCCATCTGGGCAAGGACCTCAGGCGTCTCCTGCGCCAGATGGAACCCCCCGAAGACCAGGTCCACCGGCCCGGGCCAGTGGTCCTTGGCCTGGCGCACGATCTTGGTGACGCCGGGGTGCGCGCATCCGGTAACGACCACCAGGCCGTGGCGGGTGTCAAGGACCAGCGACTGCTCGATGGTCTTGCCCCTGACCGGCCCGGTCGAGTGGACGCCCGGCGCGATCGCCGCCGCGCCCCGCAGCTCGACCAGCGTCGCGCGCCGGCCGGTGACGGTCGCCCTCAGCTCATCCGAGAACTTGGGCAGCAGGTATACGCGTGCGCGGTTGCTCTTGCCGAGGAGGTGGGCCAGGCCGCCGGTGTGATCCCAGTCGTCGTGGGAGATGACTATCCAGTCGAAGTCGCCCGGATCGAGGTCCACCGCGCTCAGGTTGTGCAGGAGCAGATCGCCGTCGCCACCGGTGTCGAAGAGGCCCAGGCCACCGTCGTGGCGCACGGCGCAGGCGAAGCCGGGGGCCGGGCGCACGCGCTCTATCGCCGCCTGGTCGTCGTAGACGATGGTGAACTCCGCCTCGCGTACCATGGGTCGTTCGCTCATGTCGTCGCCTCCGGTGGGGGTGGGGGAGAAGGCCGGCGCCCAGCACGGAAGGGGCGCCTTCGGGGCCGCCTGGCGCGGGCGCTCCTCGCCCGGCAAGCAGACGCCCGGTCATGGCGTAACCGCGCGCCTGCGATCGGTGTCAGCCCCGGAGGGTTGGGAGGCCGGTCCGCGGCCCCGGCGCGCTCGGGACCCGCTAGTGGGTCTCGGGGTCCCAGCTCTGGGGATTGTCCAGAGCCATCTCGCGCACCCACTTGACGTGACCGTCCACGAAGCCATAGACGGTGCCGTCGTTGTGGCGGCCGAGCCGGCCATTGCCCTCGAAGCTGTTGTCGTCGGTGGCGTTACAGATGTCGTTCCCCGGGTCGTTGATCCACCACTCGTCGGGGTCGGCGGAGCTGGTGGGCCAGCCCGCCCCGGGGTTTGCCGGAAGCCGGATGAACTCCGGGTGCACGTCGCCCACGAGGACCTTGGCGGCGGCGTCCCAGAAGGAGCCCAGCGCCTGGTTGCTCGCCATCCAGTTCATGCCGTAGCCCGGGCCGCTGTCCTTGCGGTCGGGGCAGTAGAGCACCTGGTAGTTGTGGGTGTAGGAGTAGATGGCGTCGTACCACTGGATGCCGAGGGAGCCACCGGCGGGCATGGTCTCGTCAAAGTCCTCGGCATACATCAGCAGCGCCATGACGATCTGCTTCTGGTTGCTAATACAGGCCGCCTGGCGCCCCTTGGCCCGGGCCCGGGAGAACACCGGGAATAGGATGGACGCCAGAATCGAGATGATCGCTATGACGACCAGCAACTCTATCAGGGTGAAGCCGCTTCGTCTCATCTGCACCATTCCTCCTGGCCACCGGGCGATAGTTCGCCGCGACTTTAGTCTACCCTTCATAACGCTGGCCTACCAGTATCGTTCACGCCCCGGCCCACTCTCGGCCTCCGACTTCTCGGCGCGCGTGCGGCCTCAGGGGCCGAAGACCTCCAGGGCCTTCCGCAGCTTCTCCCTTACCGGCAGCCCCGCCACGCAGCGTTCCTCGCACTCTCCGCAGTCCTGACAGTCCTCGGGCTTCGCCGGCAGCGATGCGTAGAGCTCGTCGCCGAGGTGGGTGAGCCCCTCCGGGTAGCCGGTCTTCATGTCCATCGCCCGCAGAACCTCGGGGATGTTGATGTCGGCCGGGCAAGGCAGGCAGTATCCGCAGCGCAGGCAGACCTGCCCGTACCGGAAGTCTCGGTCCATGGCGGCGACCTGCCGGCGCAGCTCCCTGACCTCGTCGCTGGTCAGCGGGAGGAAGGGGTCCGCCACGGCCACGTTCTCGTCCACCTGTCGGGCACTTACCATGCCGGGTATCACGCACGTGACAGCGGGGTGTCCGAGGCTGTACCGCAGGCTCCCGGCGATGACGGCGTCCGGCCCGCCCAGGCCAGGTCGCCGTTGCTCGTCGGGCCGCACGAGCTGGCCGCCCGACAGCGGCTTCATCACGATCACGCCTAGGTCGTGCTGCCGGGCCAGAGGGAGGATCTCGGCCGCCACGCCCTCCTGGTCCAGGGGGCTGTAGGCGACCATGATGGTCTCGAAGACCCCGGAGGCAAGGGCGTCGCGCATGACCGAACGCTCGCGGTGGGTCGTGATGCCGAAGTGGCGGATCTTGCCGTCTCGCAGCGCCTGATGGCCCGCCTCGGCTGCGCCGCCAGGGCCCATCACCCTGTGCCAGTCGGGGCGCGTGCTGACCGAGTGGAGCTGCCACAGGTCCACGTAGTCCATCGCGAGCTGGGCGAGGCTGGTCTCCAGGTCAGCCATAGCCCCGGCCGCGTCCCGGGCCGGGGTCTTGGTGGCCAAGTGGAACTCGTCGCGCCGGTGCCCGATGGCGCGGCCGATCTTGCTCTCGCTGTCGCCGTACCCGCGGGCCGTATCAAGGAAGTTGACGCCGACGTCCAGGGCGCGGTTGAGCGCCTCGGCGGCTTCGTCGTAGGAGATCCGGGACAGCTTGATGGCCCCGAAGCTGACAATCGAGACTTGCAGATTGGTGCGGCCCAGCCTGCGGTATTGCACCGAAACTCTCCTGTGCGGTCGGCGGACGAAAAGGTGCGGCCCCAGGGCGCGGGGCCCAGGACCCGGGCGCCATGTTAGCCCGCCCGGCCGGCCCGGGCAACAGGTCCGGCCGGGGAGCGACCGGCTTTTGTTGACGTTGCGCGGGGCTCGGCCTATAATCCAGCACACCAACATAGGTGGTGTCCATGGACCGCATCTGGGCCCCCTGGCGCATGGACTACGTGGGCGGGCCTAAGTCCGAGGGATGCATCTTCTGCCAAGCAGCCCAGGACCCGGAGGCGTTTGGCGTGCTCATGGAGGGCGAGCACGGGTTTGTGATGCTGAATGCCTACCCGTATAACTCCGGGCATGCGTTGGTGGTGCCCTACTCGCACGTCCCCAGCGTGGTGGGCCTCAGCGTCGAGGACCTGTGCGGTCTGATGCAGCTTGCCCAGGCCACGATGACGGCGATGGAACGATGTATGCACCCCGGCGGTTTTAACCTTGGGATCAACGTCGGGGAGGTAGCGGGGGCGGGTATTCCGGACCACGTGCACCTGCATGTCGTCCCCCGCTGGCAGGGGGACACGAACTTCATGTCGGTGGTGGCGGACACGCGGGTCGTGCCGGAGGCGCTGCAGGCGTGCGCCGAGAGGCTGGCTCCTGCGCTTGCGGATGCCTGCCTTGGGCTGGGTCTGAAGACCAAAGCAAAAGAGGATGCGCAGCCATGAGTGACCGACCTTTCCGTGCCACGTGGATTCCCTGGGCCCTGGCCCTGATCTTCATCGGCTCGGCCTGGGCGCAGGAAGTGTCCTTCGTGTCGCCCCAGAACGGGGCCACCGTGCGAGGCGTGGTGAACCTTCAGGCCACCAAGCCCAGCCCCAACGACGGGTGGGTATCGTACAAGATCGGCCCCGTGGGCAAGGAAGCCCAGTACCTCGCGGCCATCATCCGACCCTTCGCCTTTGCGTGGGACACCCGGGGGCGCGGCAAGGACGGAGCGAAGGCCTTCCCCGACGGTGACTACGTGGTGACGGCCACCGCCTTCGACCCCTCGGGGAACCAGGTGGGCGAGACGTCGGTCACTGTGGCCGTGGCGAACGAGATCAAGCCGCTGGACCTGGGCGGGCCGGTGGAGCTGCGGTGCTCCTACACCAAGGCGGAGAAGCTCACCTTCAAGGCCGAGGGCAGGCTGAACATCACGCTGCCGCAGAAGGAAAAGGAGCGGCTGTACATCCCGCTCAACATGGACGTTCTCGTCAAGGCGGAGTGGGAGGAAGTGGTACTCAGCCCCACCTCGGGCGACTCGCCGGCGGTGGTGGACAAGGTCATCAGCACGGCCTTCGTGCAGGTAACGGGAAGCGAGGGCAACAACCTGCCGGGGGCGGGCAAGCGCTTCCGGCTCAAGGTATGGCCCAACGGCTTCATTGACGTGTACAAGGAGAAGGACGACCACTTCCCGCTGGGTGAGTACTTCGTGAAGCTTCCCGCGCGCAAGGTCAGCCAGGGGGACACCTGGCAGGCGGACCTGGCCGTGCTCCCTCTGCCCGTGGCCGTCTCGCGGCGAGTACTGCAAACGCGCATGACCCTGGACGGATTCGAGTACGTGGTGGGCCAGCGATGCGCCCGGATCGCCACCAGCTTCAAGGACAGCAAGCGGTCCGTGCGGGTGAGGCTAGGCAGCAACGTCTTCCCTCTGGAGACCTCCTACGAGGCCGACCGGGTCAGCTTCTTCGGTCTGGACGGAGGGCACTTCGTGGCCTTCGAGGAGCGGATGAAGCACACGCTCGAGCTGCCCGTGCAGGTCGTGCAGTTGCTGTACCAGTTCCAGCTTGGCCCCCAAGCCCAGAGCGCCATGAGCCCCTATGGCATGGCCGGGGGTAGCGGGATGATGGGCGGCATGCCCGGGATGCCCGGGATGGGGCCGATGGGGCCTGACGCAAGCATGATGGGCGGAGCGCCTTCTGGCATGCCCGGGATGGCGATGCCCGGCATGGCCGGCGGCATGCAGCCTTA
>CAZSOQ010000008.1:33862-42297 GCA_964608495.1 uncultured Armatimonadia bacterium
GGCGCCCAGATGAAGCCGGCCGAGGTGCTCCTGGAGAGCCAGCTCAGGATAACCGAGACCACTGCGGTGAAGTCCTAGTCGGGGCGAGCCGCTCAGCCCGCGTGCCCCGGCTGGAGCTGCCGGTGCGAGAGGGTGGCCCGTGGGCGTGGCCGCGGCGCCGCTCGTGAGGTGACGGCCCATTCGGTAGGTGCGGCCCTCATGCACGTTCTCGGCTGCTTGCTCCTCATTTCGGCCCTGCCGACGGCTGATCAGGCCCCGGTGACGATCCACGTGGTTGCCTGGCACCCTCAGTCCCCCGGCGCCGACCGGGCCCTGCGCTCGCTTTGCACGCGCTTCCAGATCGCGCACCCCGATACCAGGGCCACGATCATGCTCCACGCGGTGGAGGACGCGCCCCGGCTTCTGCACAACTGGTCCGGCGCCGAGGGCTGGCGGCCGGAGTTGGTGGTGATGCCAGAGCTGTGGCTGCGCACCTTCGCGGACGGGCTGGCGACGCTGCCGGAGCCGGTGGTGGGCGTGCTGAGGACCCATGCGCCGTCGGGCCTGACGAACCGCCTGCGGCTGGGCGACCGCGACGTGGCCGTGCCGTGGTGGATCGAGCCGCGGGTGCTGTTCTACTGGCCTCGACTCCTCGGCGAGCGCGACTGGAAGCCCCAGTCCTGGGACGCCGTGGTCGCCGCCGCCGCCAAGGCGAGTGAACGCCAGCGCGTGTGGGGTCTGGGCGTGCCGGGCAGCGGCGACGGAGCCTCCTGGCTCTTCCTCGAGATGCTCTGGGGGAACGGAGGGTCGCTGCAGAACGCGGAGGGGCGATTCGACCTGGGGACGCCGGCGGCCGAGCAGGTCATGCAGACGCTGCTGCGCGCCGACAGCGAAGGCGCCTGCCAGCCCCAGTTGCTGACGTGGTCGCAGGGCGAGCTGGAGGAGGCCTTCGTGGACCGCAAGGTCGCCGTGCTGGTGGCGAGCGCCGCGCTGGAGACGGACCTGGGGGGCGAGGACCCGCCGCGCTATGGGGTGGCGCCCCTGCCGGGCAAGCAGCCTTTCATGAGCGCGTCGGTGGACTGCTTGGCGGCCCTGGACAAGTGTCCCTGCCCTGAGGCGGCGGCCGAGTTCCTGGCCTTCGCCGCCTCACGCGAAGGCCAGGCGAACGTGGTCGAAGCCGGGGGCCTGCCCTTCTACCCCGACCTGGCTCAGCGGGCGGCTCGCAGGCCCGCGCTGCAGGCGGCCGTGGCCGGGCTGGGCGACATCCGCAGCCTGCCACAGGAGGAATGGCGGGCGGTGCTGGTCGCCCTGGACCATGCCATCTACGCTGCCCTCTCCGGGCGGCGTTCCCCCGCCAGGGCGCTCGAGGAAGCCGAGGCGGTCTTCAAGGACACCCTCTTCTCGCAGTAGGACGCGCGCGAGCGGGCGGCGCGGCGCCGGGGCCGCGTGGGAGGCCCGGGCGGCGGGCTTGGCCGGTGGTCTACCAGGAGCGGTTGGCCATGGCCACGTAGAGGCCGCGGCTGACCAACGGCGCGGCGATGGCGGCCTCGGTGTCGGGCGAGACCCGACCCTCCTCGACCAACTCGCGTCCCGCGTCGCGTAGAGCCCGGGTTACCGCGCGCCTAGGCGGGGCTATCTCAGGCATGCGGCTGTAGGCATAGGCGTGGGGTCGCAGGAGCCTGCCACCTCGGACCACAGGTTGCGCGCGAGGGCTTCGACCCAGACCACGAGCACATCGAAGTTGTCCGGCTCCCAGAAGCCGCAGACCGACACCAGGACGATCCGATTGAGGCCCGTCGTCGTGTCCCGACGGGGATGGCGGCAGTGGTCGTCCACGAACTCGATGCGCGGCTGGAACGCGGGGAGGAGTCTGTCCACGACGGTCTTGAGCGGGCCGGGCATGGCGTCAACGTAGAGAGGCACGCCCAACACCAGCACCTCTGCCGTTGCGATCCGCGGGCGTAGGGAGTCCATGTCGTCCCTGATGACGCACTCGCCCTGGCCACGCCAGCAGGCGTAGCAGCCGCGACAGGGCTGCACGTCCAGGTCCGCAACGAGGACGGACTCGACCTCGGCGCCGTGCTCGGCGGCGCTGTCCAGGAAGGGCGTGAGCACGGCGTGGGTGTTGCCCTTCGTGCGGTTGGGGCTGGCGTTGAGCGCGAGGATGCGCACGGGCTCCCTCCTCCTCGGTCGGCGTCAGACAGGCCGGCGCGGGGGCCCGGCGTGCGGGCTCCGGCGCCGCTCAGAGCAGCCTGGGGTCGTTGGGATGCAGCTCGCGTTCGCGAGCGTTCCACAGGTCCACGAGGCCGTGGCGGCAGATGACCTCATCCCAGGGCAGGCACTGGTCGTCCGTTCGGTCCAGCCACTGCTGGAGCCGGGCCTCCAGGGCGTCGCGCAAGGAAGCAGCGGCGGGATCATGGGCAAGGTTCGCCATCTGGTAGGGGTCGGCCTCGTTGTCGTAGAGCACCCAGGGCTCACCGTCGGCGAAGCGGGCGTAGGTGTGGGTGCGGGTGCGCAGGCCGCGCCACTCGCGTAGGCCCTGGGCGTGGGCCTCGTCCATGGTCACGGCGTCGAGCAGGAAGACGGAATCGCAGGCCGGCTCGTCGCCGCCGAGGAGAAGGGGGGAGAAGTCGGCGCCCTCCATGCCGGGGGCCGGCTCGAGGCCCATCATCGGCAGGAGCGACGGGGTCATGTCGGCCACGCTGAGCAGCGCGCCGCAGCAGCGACCGGCGGGGACGTGGCCGGGCCAGCGGACCAGGAAGGGTATGCTGATCGACTCCTCCCACGGCTGCTGCTTGCGCAACATGCCCTGGGACCAGAGCATGTCGCCGTGGTCGGAGGTGAAGACGACGATGGTGTCCTCAGCCAGGCCCCGGCGGTCGAGAGTGTCGAGAAGGCGGCCGAGCTGCTCGTCGAGGGCCGTGATGTGGGCGTAGTAGTCAGCCAGGGCGCGGCGCGGGTCGGCCTCGGGGCCGAGCGTCGGGCGGCCGGGCTCGACCTCGCGGAAGTTGGGCCGGAGGGCGATCTCGTCCGGATCGTAAAGGGTGCGGTACTCCTCGGGCACCTGCCGGTAGGGGTTGTGGGGCGGACCCCAGGACAGGAACAGGCAGAAGGGCGCGCTGCCTTCTTCCTGCCGCTCGATGAACTCGATCGTCAGGTCCGTCTGGCCCACCGGCTCATAGCCCTCGATCGCAAGGGGCTCGTCGGTGTCCAGGAAGTAGCGGCCGTGGAAGTAGTCGTGGGCGCAGTTCCAGACAGCCCAGTAGTCGAAGCCGTGGCGGCGCGGGCCGGGCGGTGTGAAGCGATCGCGAGGGACACCGTCCAGGTGCCACTTGCCGACGTAGCCGGTGCGGTAGCCCGCGTCGCGGGAGAGGGTGCCGATGCCGGGGAACTCGGGTGGGAGCGGTAGGTCGTTGGCCATGGTGCGGCAGGTCAAGGGGTACAGGCCCGTGAGCAGGCTGGCGCGGCTGGGCGTACAGACAGGGCAGTTGGCGTAGGCGCGAGAGAACATTGTGCCCTCGCGGGCCAGGCGGTCCATCGTGGGGGTCTGCACGTCGGGGTTGCCGGCGCAGGCCATGTCCATGCCGCGCATCTGGTCGGCGAAGACGAAGAGCAGGTTGGGGCGTGATTGGGTCAAGGCTTGCCTCTCCTTGCGGGGACCGTGGCGTCAGGGCCCAAGGGCCCCGGCCTCGCGACGACGTCCGTCCGTCCCGCGGGACCCCCCGCCAGCCGTCGAGGGTACCTTACCACAGCCGGCGATGGGGCCGCCAGGGAAGACACAGGCCGGGGCAGGCGGCACACGGGGACCCGCACGAGGGCGACCGGCCGGAGCGGTCGAGGGGCTTGGGCTCAAGCGCACCGAGATGGGCCTGGTAGGGAAACAGTGGGCCGCCGCTGAGCGGCAGGCGGACGATCTTGCAGGCCGCGAAGATGGGTAGGAACAGGACGACGAGGAGAGTAAGGAACGGGTTGTCACCCCCCTGGCGGATCATCTCGCCGAAGCTGAGTGCCGTCAGGTTGACACGGTAGTAGCGCCCAGGCTGGTCCTTCGGCGCGGCATCGCCTGGTGACCCGGTCACACCGATCCCCCCTTCCGGCTCCGCAGACCGCGGATGGGTCAGGGTTCGCCGAGGGAGGTAGGCGGCCTTGGCGTCGTGGGCCGGGCGAGGCTGGGGCAGTCACTGCCCCGAGCATCCCCCGGCGGGCTCGTGGCGCCACCCTTGGAGCTGCCGGAGCTGGGGCAGAGAGCAGCGCTTGTGGCACCGGACGCGCGTGCCCTCGCGGCCGGCGGAAGGTCTATGCCCTGGATCTAGTTGCTGCCCACGCCGTCGTCGCGCGACCCTCCCGCCCGCCTCTGGATCTCCTGGCGCAGCTCGCGCAGGTGTCTCGGCTCCTTCCCCCTGAACTGAGCGACCTTCACACGCCGAGCCCCGGTCTCGCCGTCGGCTGCGTAGACAACAAGCCAGGCCGACCGGCCGAAGGGGGCCAACCGGCTGTTCACCACGCGAGCCGCCACGATGCTCTCCCAGGGGACAAGGGTCTGGCGCCGTCACCAGTCGTGGACGACCAGGCCGTCCGGGGTGAGGGTAGCGGTGCAGTTGCGCGCACCCACGAGGCCGACCGCGGTGATGGCGACGAACGTCGCGAGGAACGTGAAGTAGAGTACGGCCTCGAAGACGACCTGGAAGGTCCTTTCCTGCCCCAGCGTCCCGATCACGTGAAGCAGCCCACCCTCGGGCATCCCGAAGGTGCCCATCGGCCCTACGGCGATCCAGAATACCGCGCCGACCAGTCCCACGCCGGGCACGAGGTACCCGCCGTCGAAGGTCCGAAAGTACCGCTCCTCCTCCGCTCTGGCCTTCCGCCGATTGTCCTCACACATCCCCGTCGCTCCCACCGTGACGTCCGGCCGACACTCCTCCCCGGGCAGGGCCGCTTTTCTCTCTCGATTGCCCTTCGGTGGACTCCTCACTCCCCGAAGGCCACGAAGCCCTTTGGCTTCACGGTGCCGTGCTCGGACGCGAAGGGCTTGTCGGGCGAGAAGTTGACGATGACGCCCCGGCCGTTGGCGAAGCGGGTCTCCTGCACCAGGCGGTCGGGCGTCAGGAATCTGTGGCTGACCATCTCGTGCCCGGCGACGGTCTCGGTGAAGTCGCAGACGGTGTGGTAGGTCTGCAGGATCCGATCGCCCTTCTCGGCGATGCTCTGCTCGTTGACCACGAAGATGGGCATGCCGCCGTAGAGGAGGTGGATGAGGTCCCAGTCGTCCCAGCGCTGGGGCTGGTTCCAGCGGTTCGGCGTGTGGTTCCAGCGCCAGGTCATGAGCACACTGTCGTGGTAGACGAGCTTGTGGAGCGGGACGCGGATAGTCATGTCGAACTGGTTATGGTCGTAGTCCTCCGGCACGTCGAAGGGCGCGGTGCCGACGTAGGCCCCCGGGATCCCGCCCAGACGGTTGAGGGTCAGGCTTCCCTCCTGGTAGTGCAGCGCGTGGGCGGGCCAGTCGGCGCCGCCCTCGGAGCTGCAGACCTGACCCAGGGACCGCAGGTAGTCGAAGAGCCTGATGCGGGCCTCGCGGTCCTGCGTGCGCGTGAGGGGATGCTCGGGCGAGTAGCATTCGAAGAGCGGGTGGGCGGTCTCGACGTCAATGAAGCGGGCGTTGTAGCCGAATTGCTCGATCTGCTCCGGGATCACGGCCTGCATCCACCGGAGCTGGGGCACGGAGCAGCGCTTGTAGCACTGGACGCGCTTGCCCTCGCGGCCGGCGGGGTCCAAGCCCTGCTTGGCGCCGATGGGGTAAGGGAAGCCCGGCATGGGAGTACCGTCGCGCCGCGTGTAGCATTCCTGCGGGAAGCCGATGCGGCGGTAGTCCTTGTCGTTGCGGGCAGGCCCCCAGTACTCGAGCAGCTCCGGGCCGGCGACGTCGGTGTAGATATCGTAGCGATTGACGACGTAGCCTGCGGCCTTGGCCTTCTCGACCTTCTCGCGCGGTCCGCCACAGCTGTACAGGGCGTGACGGATGCCGTTGGCGATCATCCAGTCCAGGGCCTGGTAGCCGCCGGACTGGTCGAGGATGTTGATGGCGCCGAGCAGGCCGGCGACCTGGGGCAGCTCCTCGGCCTTCTGGGCGAGCGTGCGGAAACGGCCCTCCTCGACGAGGTGACGGCGGTAGCGCTTGGCCATGGCTACGTAGCCGCCGCGGTCGAAGAGGCAGTAGCGCAGGCGGCGGGGGTAGCGCAGGTCGTCGAGCGAGGGCAGCCAGGTGATCCCGGCGGCGAGCATCTCGCCCCTAGGCGTCCTCAGGCGTTCCACACGGCCCTGGAAGTCGTCGGGCGTCTCCACCAGCGTCATCAGCCCCTCCTCACCGATGACCAGGCCGCACCAGGGCATGAGCCAGCCAAACTGCTGGTGCTGGTAGATCCCCGCCAGGCGTCGGTACTCCTCGGTCGTGACGGGGACGAGAACGCCCTCGTCTACCGGAAGGACCAGCTCGGCCGAGGGGTCGGGCGGCTCGGACGTCAGCGGGTAGTCGAGGTTGGCGCGGTGACCCTTGGCGGCGGGCTCCAGGGTCACCAGTACCTCCGCGCCCTGCAGCTCGACGCTGACGCGGACGGGCCCGGCAGGCGAGGCAAGGGTGAAGCTCAGGCTCGAGGGCGTCTTGCGCAGGTCCGAGACGTCCATGAGGGCCGGCTGGGTCACCTGGGGCCACTGGCGCGAAGTCCGGCGGTCCACCAGCGTGAAGCGGGCTGAGCTCTCGTCAAAGCGCAGCTCTACCTTGTCGTTGCTCAGCGTGTGGATGCGGGGCTCGCCCGACTGTTCCGGCGCGGCCACCTCAACCACCTCCAGATCGTCGAGAAGAACCCGCGCCTCGCCCTCCGGCATCCAGACAGTGACCAGGATCCTGCCGCGCTGGAGGGAGGGCTCGTAGAACCGGGCCTCCACGCGGGCGTCGGGCGTGTCCTCGGGCCAGGCTCGCGCGGTGAGGATTGGGCCGGCGGCCTCGAGCTCGGCCCGCATCCACTGCCCGGGGCGGAAGGCCAGGTCGCCCACCTGGCCCAGGGGGGTGAAGACCTGACCGTCCTGGAACACAACGATGGGGCTGTCGTTGCGCAGGTTGAAGACGTATCTGCGGTTGCTAGTCTCGGCGCGGCAGCCCAGCTTGACGTGGTAGACGGGTGCGGTCGTCTCGATGCGCAGACGGGCGGAGACGCGGACGTGGGTCCAGGCGGGGTCGCCCGTGAGGGCCTCGCCGACGCCTGACAGGCAGAGCACGTGGTTGGCCGGAGTCGCCGGGTCCTGGACGATGCTCCACCGACCGGTGGACATGGTCCAGCCCTGGGGCATTCCCGCCTCGAAGTCCTCGTGGAGGAGGACGTCGCCAGGCGCTCCCGACAGCGCGAAGCAGAGAATCGCGAGAACCTGAGCTGCGTGCACTGGCAGCCACCTCCCTTGGTGCGCATTATGCCATACCAGGGGCCGGCACGAGGAGGCAGGACGCCCTGCGTGGCGCGCAAGCAGGCGACCGCGTGCGGGTCTGTCGCGGCGGTCGGCGGCTCAGAGAACCGGCTCGAAGGGCAGGGCCTCGATAGGCATGTCTCTCTGGTAGCGCCGGACCGCGGCGAGGAACTCCTCGTCCGGCCGCTCCTCGACCTGGCCCTCCGCGAGCGTCCGGGCGATGTCGTCGGCGACCTGGGTGTTGCGGGGA
Source organism: uncultured Armatimonadia bacterium (assembly GCA_964608495.1). Lineage (GTDB taxonomy): Bacteria > Armatimonadota > Zipacnadia > Zipacnadales > FEN-943 > JAKORR01. The sequence goes on from CAZSOQ010000008.1 coordinate 41,547, forward strand.
CCGAAGGCGACTGGCCGCAAGCCGGCTATCTTGTCGTCCCTGACGTTGACGAGGGCCAGGTTCCGCCTGCGACAGAGGATCTCCCAGCGCAGGCGGGCGAGAGGTGACTGGAAGGGGCGGCCGAGCATCTCCATGATGACGGCCTCGGGGGCGTCGCCGCCCAGGCGGAAGACGAAGGCGGTGACCATGGGGGCGCGCAGGCCGCTGTCTACGACGGCGAGCTCGAGGGGCAGACTGAGGAACTCGTCGGCGCTCACACCGTCGCGGGAGGGCACGCGCGTGAGGACGACGACCAGGGGCATCAACCCGTCGCGCAGGCCCGCCTCGGTGATCGTGTGCAGGTGGGAGACGACGCCGGGATGGAGATTGCCGCTCTCGGGCCACGGGGGCCAGGCCAGGTGACACTCCCGGCCGGTGAAGCTGCGCAGGACGACCTCGGCCGGCCAGTAGTCGGGGTGAGAGGCGGTAAGCTCGCCCAGGGCGGCGGTGCCCGATTCGTGCTGGAGGGCCAGCAGGAGCATGGCGGCCCGGATGAAGGCCAGGTCGGGATTGTCGGGCGCGAGGGCCCTGGCGGCCTCGACAGCGGCGACGGCCTGCATGGCACGGCCAGTGCCGCCCGCGCTTCGGACCGAGACGACGTGAGGGTAGCTGGACAGGTCAACCTGGCTCTGGACGATGGCGACTGCTTTGGCAAGGAGCGGGTGTGCCCCGGGGGGAAGGCCCCGCAGGGGCCAGGAACGCCAGGGCTCCG
>CAZSOQ010000009.1:0-42180 GCA_964608495.1 uncultured Armatimonadia bacterium
TTCTGGAGAAGCTGGCGCTGACCGACGACCGCCTGCCGCGGCGGCTGTGTCACGCCTAAGTAGTTGCGCACATTGACAGAGAGCGAGGCATGCACGGGCGAGCGGGCCGACCTGTGTCATCCGACAAGGCGGTTTGCAGCTGTGGGGCAGCGCCGGAGGCCCGGGTTCGAGCCCGCGCCGACTGGCGATGCGTGTCATCCGCGGCCAATGCCATCGCACGGCCCGGACGTAGCTGCGCGGATAATGGGGTCAGGGGCCCGCGGCCCCTGCGGGGTCTGGGGCAGAGCCCCAGGGTGTTTCCAGTGACAGGGCTCTGCTTGTCCCGATGCTCGCTCTATGTCATCACCAGAATGCACCTAGAGAGGCGCGAGGGCGTCGCGGATTGGGGGAAGGTGGCCATGTGCCAAGGGACGCTGTTGCTGCTCGTGATTGCCGTGGGGTGCGGACTGGCGTGGGCCAACGGGGCCGTGGACCTCACGCCGGCGCCGAAGCACGTGCGCGAGCACGGGGGGACGGTGAGCTTCGCGGCCGACGCGCCGCCGATGATCGTGCTCGGCGACGGGGCCGGGCCGGTCGAGGACTACGCGGCTGAGCGGCTGCGGGGACTTCTGGCCCGGCGCTTCGGCCTCGAGGCGGCCGTCTGCCGCGAGTCGGCGGTGCCGGAGGACGCGGGGGTGCTCGTGCTGCTGGGCCGCGACGCGACGCACACCCGCCTGCGCGATCTGGTCGGCCGGCTCAAGCTGGCGTGGTCGCAGGACCCGCCGCCCCCGGATGCCTACGCGATCGAGGTGGCCGACGGCGCGCAGACCGTGATCGTGCGCGGGTCCAACGAGCGGTCCGTCATCTACGGGGCGCAGGCGCTCTTCAGGCTGCTTCGCCGCGAGGGCGACAGGATCGTGCTGCCCCGCGTCTCGGTGGAGGACTGGCCCAGCATCCCCTGGCGCGGGCGTCCCTACACCAGCGTGGCCACTCACCTCGAGCCGGGCGTGCTGGACGCCTACCTCTCGGCGGGGCTCAACTTCCTCGACGTGCGCAAGGGGGCCTTCGGCTACGGACCGGACGAGGAGCTGGACCGCGAGGAGATCGCGAGGTGCCTGCGTGAGGCCCATCGGCGAGGGCTCTTCGTCTTCGGTACCGTCTCCTGCGGCATCAAGCCCGAGAAGTTCGACGGCGCGCTGCGCGTGTTCCGTGAGCTGATCGAGCTGGGCGTGGACGGCCTGTGGATCTCCTTCGACGACCCGGGCGGCGGGAGCGGTACCACCGAGCTCGCGCGGCGCGCGGTCGAGCTCGGCCGTGAGCACGGCATGACGGGCCGCGCCATCGCCACCACGCCCCCGAGCGGCTCCTATCAGGTGATAGACACGCAGTTCAACCGCGAGATGATCCAGGTGCCGGGCATGGCCCAGGCCACCTGGTTCTTCACGCGCAACCCCTGCCGGGCGGACCTCGAGGCGGCTCGCCGGCTCGGCATCGAGGGCTTCCCGGCCTGGTGGCACAACTGGCCCCGCACCGATGCGGGCTTCACCCACGGCAGCTATGGCGGCACCAGCTTCCGCGCCGACGGCAAGCCGCCCTACATGGAGGTCCCTCCGCTGACCTCGGGCTGGCACAGCCCGAAGTACGAGGACCTGCGCGACGCGGCCGGCAACACGGACACCGTCATGATGTGGGGGGGCTGGCAGCCCGAGTACACCTGCGCCGTGCTGGGCACCTGGGCCTGGGCGCCGGAGACTCACGACTTCCAGCGCACGAGGCGGGCCATCTACGAGACCGTGTACGGAGCGGCGAACGTCGAGGGGATGATGCGCTTCGACGACGCCCTGCGCGAGCTGAAGGGCCACTTCCTCCTGCCGGAGCGCTCGGCCGACCCGACGAAGAACTTCCCGCCGCGGCTGAGGCCCGATGCCGATCGGGAACGCGTGAGGGCCCTGATCGCCGAGATGGAGGGGCTGTGCAACGACATCGCGGCGACGGCGCCCCGGGAGTCGCTGCTCGAAGAGGAGCGGCTCCGGGCCCTCTTCCTTGAGCCGATGAAGGCCGAGCTGGCGACCGGGAAGGCCCTGGCGGGGCTGGAGCGTCCCGAGGATTGGTGGCCCGCGCACGAAGCGGCCGTGATGGCCAGGCTTGCCGCGGGCGACCCGGCGGGCGTCGAGCAGCTCTCGGCGGAGATCCGGCCGAAGCTGGAGGCCCAGCTGGCGGCTCTTCTGGCCGCCGTGGGCGACCTGAAGGGCATGGATGCCTACGAGAAGCTGTGGCGCGAGCGGGCGGCCGGCGGCGTGGCCTACTGGGAGAAGGAGCTTGAGTGCCGAGCGGACGCCTTCGAGAAGGCCCTTGCCGACCGCGAAAAGGCGGGGCTGGACGTGCCCGGGATGCTGGCGAGACTGGCGGACCCACCCGCGGAAGGCAAGCTCCTGGCGACCGTCACCCCCGAGCAGCTCGCGCGGTCGCCCGTCACCTGCACGGGCGCCTGGTCAACCGGCCTGTACACGCGCGCCAACCCGCGCGCCTTTGTCCTGAGCTTCCCGGGCCACACCGCCTCGAAGCCGGGCGAGCTGTGCCAGGTGGCCTTCAGCATCCCGGTGCCCGAGTTCCGCGGCAAGCTCCATCTGCAGCTCCACCTGACCGACGAGTATGACAGCGACCGCTGGACGGGCTATCGCTTCTACCAGTTGCTGCACGGAGACACTGTGGTCTGGGAGGAGGACATCGCGCTGACGCGCCGCGGCGGCGGCGAGTGGACCAGCCTGGACGTCACGGCCTTGGCCCGGGGCCGTGACAGGCTCGACCTCACGCTCCGCCTCCTCGACAAGCGCTCGGTGGGCAACTACACGACCACGATCTTCCTCGGCCCGGTCCGGCTGGTGGACGTGCCCTGAGGGCCCGTGGCCGCCGGTCCGCGCCGCGCCGGAACCGCAGTACGGAGGGCTGATCGCGATGCGCCGGGTGACCGTGACCGCCGTCCTGCTGGCCTGCGCTGTGGCTCTCGCCCAGCCCTATCGCGTGGGTGTGCTCGATGTGGGCCTCACGGGCGGCAGGGGGGCATCGTCGGCCGGCTTCCTGGGCGCCTTCGACGACCTGCCCGACTACGAGGCCCAGCCTCTCTCCAGCCTCGACCTCGCCTCGCTGTACCGCTACGACATCGTGGTGCTCTACGACCTGCATGAGCCGGGTCAGGTCACGCCCACCTGGCGCGAGAACCTGCAGGAGTACGCGAAGACGGGCGGCTCGCTGCTGAGCATTTACCACCAGCATCTGTTCCCCTCGATCGGCCCCGGGGTGCTCAAGGTGGGCGTGCGCGAGGTCGAACCCCTGGGCGACGACCCCATCACCGAGGGCATCACGCGCTTCAAGACCGACTGGCCCGACCACATCATCCTGCAGCCCGGCGAGGCGGCCACGGTGTTCCTGCGGAACGCCGACGGGCAGCCCGTCGCGGCCTACGGGCGCCTCGGGAAGGGCAAGCTGGTGAACTGCGGCCTGGCGCTGGGCATCAACAGCGACTGGGCCACGAGCAAGCCGCCGCAGGGCATGGAGAAGACGCTGCTGGCGAGGATGCTGGACTGGCTCCGGCCCGAGGAGCGCTGGCCGGCTCGGCTGGCGGCCCACGCCGCGGAGCCGCGCCTCCAGGTCTGGCTGGACGCAAGGGCCCTGCGCCAGCCCTCGCCGGTGGCGGTGCAGGTGCGGGGGGTGATGCCGCCCGGCGCGGAGCCGCCGGCGGCCCACCTGGCCGTGGTGGATGAGCAGGGCAAGAGGGCCGAAGCCACGCGCCCGCTGGAGACCCAGGCCCTGGCGGGCACCGAGCTGCGCGACGTGGACCAGCGGATCGCGCTGCCCACGGAGGGTCTGGCCTCGGGTCCGGCAAGAGTCACCTATGCCGTCTCGGCCGGCGGGACGGAGCTGCAAGGCGAAGGGGAGGTGCGACTCGTGCGCGCCACGCCGCCGGAGAGGGAGTTCCGCGCCTTCTGGACGCACGCCGTCGAGGACCGGCTGCCCGCGGACATCATGCCCCGGATCAGGGCCTGCGGCTTCAACGCCGTGATCCCGCGCAGCTCCGGGGGCACGGGCGCCTTCTACCTGTCGCGCGTGCTGCCCGACGTCAAGAACATCCTGGGCGACGAGGACTGGCTGGCCAACTGCATCGAGCACGCGCACCGCAACGGGCTGCAGGTCCATCCCTACCGCAACTGCTTCATCATGGAGGGGCGGGCCGGCAAGGAGACCATCGCGAGCTTCCGCGCCGCCGGGCGGCTGCAGGAGGACCCCGCGGGCCGGCCGCTCGACTGGATGTGCCCCAGCCAGGACGTGAACCGCCAGGTCGAGCTCGCCGCGGCCACGGAGTTCGTGCGCGACTACGAGGTGGACGGCTTCCAGTTCGACTTCATCCGCTGCCCCAGCGCCTCGGGCTGCTTCTGCCCGCGCTGCAGGGAGAAGTTCGAGCACGAGCGCGGGGCGCGCGTCGAGCGCTGGCCGCAGGACGTGGTCAGCGGCGGTGCGCTCTTCGAGGAGTACACGCGCTTCCGCCAGCAGCAGATCACCCAGACCGTGGCGATGGTCTCGAAGGCCATCCGGCAGATCAGGCCCGAGGTCAGGATCTCGGCGGCGGTGTTCAGGAACTACGCGCAGGACTCGATCAGCGTGGGCCAGGACTGGGTGACCTGGGCCAAGGAGGGGTACGTGGACTTCCTGTGCCCGATGGACTACACCAGCGACGTGGGGGAGCTGGACCGCCTCGTGCGCGACCAGATCGAGCGCGTGGGGCAGTACGTGCCCGTCTGCGCCGGCCTGGGTCTTGCCGCGAGCCGCACGCGGATGGCCTCGCCCGAGGACCTGGCCCTGCAGGTGGACATCGCGCGGCAGGCGGGCTGCCGGGGCTTTGTCCTCTTCGCCTGGTACCCGGGGTGCGACGAGCAGATAGTCCTGCCGCAGCGCAACGACTGCCTGGCGGGGTCGCCGCCGGTGCCGTGGGAGTAGACAGGTCCGAGAGCCCGCGTCGCCTGGCGCGAAGGGAGATGACAGGCCATGAGACCGCTGTCCTCACACATGGTGTTCCCGGCGGCCGCGTTCGTGCTGCTATGCGCCGTCTCGGTGATCGGCGCGCAGCCGCCCGAGGACGCGATTGTCTTCTACGTCGCGACGACCGGGAACGACCAGTGGTCGGGCAAGCTGGCCGAGCCCAACGCCGCCAAGACCGACGGCCCCTTCGCGGGCATCACCCGGGCACGCGACGCGATCCGCGGCCTCAAGGCCGCGGGCGCGCTGGACCGGCCGGTGACGGTCCGCATCAGGGGCGGCACCTACTACGTCCTCGACACCATCGTCCTCACGCCCGAGGACTCGGGCACCGAGCAGGCCCCCGTGACCTACGCCGCCTATCCGGGCGAGAAGCCGGTGCTCTGCGGGGGCAGGCCCATCACGGGCCTCAAACCCGATGGGGGAGGGACAGTGTCGGTGGTCCTGCCGGAGGTCAAGAGCGGCGAGTGGTACTTCCGCCAGCTCTTCGTGGGTGACGAGCGCCAGGTCCGCGCCCGCGAGCCCGACTTCGACCCATCGGACCCGTACCGCGGCGGCTTCTGGTATGTCTACAAGCACGCGCAGGGCTTCGGCAGCGCCGTGGGCAACATCCACAATCCGGGCGACTGGATGGAGTACAAGGTCAGGGCGCCCGCCGCCGGTGAGTATCTCTTCTGGACCTACTACGGGGCCCAGAACGCGCCCTTCGGCACGACCGACATGGGCGGGCGGACGGTCGTGACGGTGGACGGCGGCGAGCCGGTGGCCCTGATGAACCTGCCCGACACGGCCGGCTGGAGCGTCTTCGCGTGGTCGCACAGTGCCACGCTGACCCTGACGGCGGGCGAGCACGTCCTGCGCTGGCAGAACGTGAAGGGCGGTGGGCTGAACCTCGAGGCCTTTGCCCTGTCGGACGATCCCGACTGGGCGCCCGAGGGCACGGAGCTGACGGACCCGGCGCCCGGCAGGCACGTCGTCCTGATCCAGGCCGAGGACTTCGCTGCGTCTCACGGCCCGCAGCTCAGCGTCTCCGTTGGCGGCGGCGACAAGCACGAGTTCCGCTGCGAGCCGGGCACGGTCAAGAAGGCCTGGGCCGACGTGCCCGACCCCGAGGTCCACATCTTCCCCTCCGACTGCTGCAGGGCCTTCAAGGAGATCGTCCGCCTCGAGGCCGTGGACGAGGCGACGGGTACCGTGACCGTGGGCGGGCCCGAGTGCGTGGCGCTGCTGCGCATGGGCGACAGGTATTTCGTCGAGAACGTGCCCGACGCCCTGGACAGCCCCGGCGAGTGGTACCTGGACCGCGACAGCGGTGTCCTGCGCTACCGGCCGCCCAAGCCCCTGGCCGGCGACACGGAGATCATCGCGCCCGTGGTCGGGCGGGTCTTCGAGTTCAGGAGCGACCCCGAAGGCGCCGGGCCCGTCAGCCACCTCCGCCTGTCCGGCCTCACCGTCAAGAACACGGACTACTCCCCCGACGACGGCTGCGTGGGCTTCCAGATGGGCAAGGACGGGGCCGTCTACCTGAGCGGCGCCCAGGCCTGCGTCGTCGAGGGGTGCGAGTTCCTCAACACCGGCAAGTACGCCGTCTGCCTGGCCGGCGGCAAGGGCAACTCGGTCCTCGGCAACGACATCGCCCACGGCGGCGAAGGCGGTGTCCTGCTGCTCGACTCGGCGGGCAATACGGTCTCGGACAACTACATCCACCACTGCGGGGAAATCTACAAGCACATCGGCGGCGTGGTCCTGCAGGGGCCGGGCGCAAGCGACAACGTCATCTCGCACAACCTGATCCACACGATGTCGCGGTACGGGATCACGCTCAAGAACGCCGGCTCGCGCAACACGGTCCAGTACAACGAGCTGTACGACCTGAACACCGAGACCTACGACACGGGCGGCATCGAGGTAACCCAGCACGACAAGGAGTTCCGCAGCGGCAGCCTCATTGACCACAACATCGTCCGCGACGTGATCGGGTACTCCTGCACGAACGGCCAGCCGGTGTACCTGTCCTGGGGCATCTACCTGGACTCCTACGCGGGCGGCTACACCGTCACGAACAACATCGTGTACCGCAACTCCCACGGCGGCCTGATGGTCCAGGGCGGCAAGGACAATGTGATCGAGAACAACGTCTTCGTGGACAGCACGGGCAGCCAGCTCTACTTCCCCAACTTCCAGGGCAACACGACCGGCACGGTGTTCCGCAGGAACATCGTGTACTACACGAACCCGGACGCCGTGGTGATGGCCACGGGCAGCGTGAGCCCGGAGATGATGACGGCCGACCACAATCTGTACTTCCTCGCCGGTGGGGGAGAGCTGAAGGCGCGGGGCGCGGGTATGGCGACCTTCGAGGACTGGCGGAAGCTGGGTTTCGACGAGGACTCGCCGGTGGCGGACCCGCTCTTTGTGGACCCGGCAGCCGACAACTATGCCCTCAAGCCCCAGTCCCCGGCCTTCGGGCTGGGCTTCCAGGCGATAGACACGACCAAGATCGGCCTGCTGCGCAAGCGTCCGGCGGGCTGAGTAGTTGCGCACCGGCTGATGCGGTGAGACGCGTCATCCGCGGCCAGGGCCACGGCACGGCACGGACGTAGGTGCGCGGATAATGGGGTCAGGGGCGAGAGGTGCGCAGCACCTCCTGGCCCCTGCGGGGTCTGGGGCAGAGCCCCAGGGTGTTTGTAGTTACAGGGCCTTCCTCCTTCCTGTGCTCGCTGTATGCCATCACGAGGCCCTGCTTCGCGGCCCGGCTATCTCTCCGCCGCCGCGCGAGGCGAAGGGCACAAACGGGGGTGCATGGCAATGCGGACGTGCTGGGTTGTTCTCGCTCTGGTGTTGCTCGCGACGCTGGGCAGCCCGGTGGCCCGGGGTGACCAGACGGTTGCCATCGGCCCGGACAAGAAGCTCATCGAGTGGGGGTGGGACGAGCCGGGGCCGGCCTTCATGCGCGCCCACGCCGACTTCATGGACCGCGTGGGCTTCGACGGCGTTATCTTCCACCTTGAGCCCGTCCACGACGGCACGACCGTCAACTTCAGTTGGGAGTGCTGGGGCGCCACGCGCTTCGAGCTCGCGGACTTCCGCCAGAACATCGAGGACCTGCGCGCCTGCCGCTTCCGCGACCTCACCGACAACTTCGCCCGTTTCAACGTCTGCCCCGGGAACGTGGACTGGTTCGACGATGCGGCCTTCGCCACCGTCGTCCACAACGCGAAGGTCGCCGCCAAGGTGGCCCGCGACGGCGGCTGCAAGGGCTTCATGTTCGACATCGAGCAGTACAACGAGCCGCCCTTCAGCTATGAGAAGCTGGCTCACAAGGACACGAAGACCTTCGCCGAGTACGAGCAGATCGTCCGCCGCCGCGGCCGGGAGTTCATGCAGGCGATCAACACGGAGTTCCCCGACATCGTCGTCCTGCTGACCTACGGCTACGGGATCACGGGCATCGGCGGCGATCGCAGCAAGGCCCACTACGGGCTGCTCAAGAACCTGCTGGACGGCATGTTCGAGGCCGCCAGCCCCGACACGACGATCGTGGATGCCTACGAGGGCGCCTACCCCTTCCGCCGGCTCGCCCAGTTCCGGGAGGCCTACCGCAGCGTCCGCGAGGGAATGCTGCAGCACACGGCCGTGCCCGAGGCCTATGCCCGCCACGTGCGCGTCGGCTTCGGCGTGTGGATGGACATGAACTGGCGCCGCTATGGGTGGCACACCGACGACTTCGAGCGCAACTACTTCACGCCGGACGAGTTCGAGTACTCCCTGTCCTGCGGCCTGGCCGTCACGGACAAGTACGTGTGGGTCTACACGGAGACCCCGCGATGGTGGACGCGGGACAAGCTGCCCGTGGAGTACCGCCGGGCGCTGCGCCGCGCCAAGCTCCCCCGCGTCCTTGACGACGCTGCCTTCCCGGACCGCAGGATCAAGGGCGACCCGGGATCGCCGCCGCCGCGTGCTGCCGATCAGCCCGGCTACAGCGACGAGGACACCTTCGGCGACCTCCGGGCGAAGTACGACTTCCTGGCCGACCTGCCGGTGGCGTGGCAGTTCCGCACCGACCCGAAGAACGAAGGCGTGAAGGCGGGCTGGTTCGCGCCCGACCTGGACACCGCCGCCTGGCGCGACATAGAGATCGGCAAGTTCTGGGACGAGCAGGGGCTCGAGTACACGGGCTACGCCTGGTACCGCCTGACCTGGGACACTCCGCGGTTCCAGGCGCCGCCCGGCAGCCAGGTGGTGCTGTGGTTCGGCGCGGCCGACGAGGCGGCCACGGTGTGGGTCAACGGCGCCAGGGCCGGCGAGCATGACGTCGGCGCTGATGCCGGCTGGGACAAGCGGTTCCCCATCGTGGTCACCGGCAAGCTGCGTCCGGGCGAGCGGAACGTCATCGCCCTTCGCGTCCACAACAGCACCCTCGCCGGCGGGCTATGGAAGTCCGTGAAGCTGGCGGTGTCGAAGTCCTGAGGCGTGGGTCCCCGGCCCGCGACGCCGGCCGCCGGCGGAAGGGTCGCGGCCACGACCCGCGAAGGAGCGCCACCACGGCAAGGAGTGATGAAAGCCATGGCACGCAGTCTGTGGGAGCCGGACTTCGATCGGATGCTGACGGTCCTGCGGCTCGAGGGCGAGCCCGACCGCCTGCCCTTCTTCGAGCTGTTCCATGACCTGCAGATCATGGAGCGCGTGTTCGGGCGTCCCGTCCCCCAGGACCCTCACGAGTGGCGCTGCTACCGCATCGAGTTCATGAGCCAGCTCGGCTACGACTACGTTGTGGGGTACCACACCTTCCACTTCCCAGGCGGCGAGGCCCTCACCGCAGACGACACGGCGCTTTACAGCAAGGGCCGGCGCGGCTGGCAGAACGAGCACCATGGAGCCATCGAGAGCTGGGAGGACTTCGAGAAGTACCAGTGGCCCCGGGTCGAGGACGCCGGCTTCGAGGACCTGGAGAAGCTCGCGCCGATGCTCCCCGGCAACATGAAGGTGACGGCCACGCTTCCCGGCGGGGTGCTCGAGAACCTGTCCAGCATCATGGGCTACGAGCCGCTGTGCTTCGCCCTGATGGACGACCCTGATCTGGTGCAGGCCGTGGTGGACAAGATCGGCGAGGGCGAGCTGGCGGTCTACCGCGTGCTGTGCGAGATGGAGCACGTGGGGGCGTTGTGGCTGAACGACGATCTGGGCTTCAAGACGCAGACGATGATCGCGCCCGACGACCTGCGGCGGTTCGTGTTCCCGTGGCACAAGCGGCTGGTGGACTACGCCCACGAGCACGGCAAGCTGGTCATGCTGCATTGCTGCGGGAACGTCTCGGAGGTGATGGACGACCTTATTGACGACGTCGGCATAGACGCTAAGCATTCCTTCGAGGACGTAATCCAGCCGGTCACGGACTTCAAGCGCCGGTACGGCCACAGGGTCGCGACGCTGGGGGGCATTGACGTGGACATACTCGCCCGCGGCACGGAGGACCAGGTACGACGGTACACACGCCGCGTGATCGAGGACTGCGCGCCTGGTGGCGGCTGGGCGCTGGGCTCGGGCAACAGCGTGGCGAATTACATCCCGGTGGCGAGCTTCCTGGCGATGCTCGACGAAGGCCGCAACCTCGGCGCCTACGGCGGCTAGGTCCACACGAGGTGGGGCCGTGGCCGCACGAGCGATGACCGCCCTTGCTGGCGCGACGGTCCTCCTTCTGTTGCAGGCCGCCGCGCAGGGAGCTGATCCCCCAATGCGCACGCCCGAGTCCCTCGGCGTCGCCATCAAGGCCGTCGTCTTCGGCAACAGCCACGGCGTCCTCTGCCGCAGCCCCCAGGGCCGCGAGGGCATGTTCTACATCCCCTACTACTCCACCACCGGCAGCGCCCTCGTCGGCTACCATGCCGCCGGCGGCGAGCTGGTCGAGGCCAAGCTGGGCTCCTCCGGCGGCTACGGCTGCTGCGTGGGCAGCGATGGCGCTCTCTACATCGGCGGCATCAGCCCCGGCGACCTCTACCGCTACGACCCCGCCACCGGCGCCGTCCAGAGCCTCGGCGGCTCCCAGTTCGGCGTCGAGTACATCTGGGCCACGGCCGCCTCGCCCGACGGCAAGGTCTACGCCGCGTGCTACCCCACCTGCAGCGTCCTCGAGTACGACGTCAACTCCGGCACGCTCCGCGACCTGGGGAAGATGACCGACACGGAGCAGTACTGCCGCTCGATCTGTGTGGACCATCGCGGGAAGGTATGGGTCGGCGTCGGCACCCACGCCCACCTGATCGTCCTCGACCCCGCGACCGGCGAGCGCCACGACGTTCTGCCCGAGCAGTACCGCGGCAGTTCGAGCTGCTACGACCTCCAGGCCACGGGCAGGTATGTGGTCGCGAGCGTCCTCCTCGACGGCGTGGTGCTCGTCTTCGATGCGGACACGGAGCAGGTAACCCGGGTCATCCCTCGGCCCGAGGGCGCGGTGTGGTGGATGAACGCCCAGGGCGCGCCGCCCGGCGAAGCATACCTCTACAGCGCCCCCGACGGCGACCTGTACCACTACGACATCGCGCAGGACCGGCTGGCGCTTGTGGCCGCCGGTCTGGGGCAGTGCGAACGGATCGTCGAGGGGCGCTACGTCCACGGCATCAACGACCAGGACTACTTCCTGCACGATCTGCGGCAGCGCGGGTACCTTGCCCGCCGGCGTCTCACCGAGGCCGGCGAGGGCATGGCGATCCAGACGCTCACCGGCGGGCCGGACGGCCGGGTCTACGGCAGCACCTACATCAACCAGCACGCCTTCCGCTACGACCCCGCGACGGGGGAGATCACGGACCTGGGCAAGGTCATCCGCGTCGGCGGCCAGGTGGACAGCATCCACACGGGGCGCGACGGCAGGATCTACCTGGGCGCCTACGTACTGGCCACCCTCGCCGTCTACGACCCCGCCGGTCCCTGGCGCCCCGGCCGCGATCCCGACAGCAACCCGCGCGAGCTGGGCTCGGTCGGCCACGGCCAGTACCGCACGCGGGCGATCGTCCTCGGGCCGGACGACAGCATCTGGGTGGGCAGCATCCCCAGCTACAACTCCGCTCCCACCGGCGCGCTCAGCCGCTGGAACCCGGCCACGGGCGAGCACAAGAGCTGGCTGGACCTGGTGCCCGGCGGCGCCGTCCACCGCATCGCGACCGATGACAGGTACCTCTATTGCGCCGGGGGCGGGCGATTCTTCGTCTGGGACCCCTTCGCCCAGGGGAAGGTCCACGAGGAGGAGCGCGAGGTGTTCTCGCTGGTGGTGACGGGCGATGGGAGCGTGCTGGCCAACAGCGGCGAGGAGATGCTGGTCTTCGATCCGGGGACGATGGCCGTGGCGCGCACCTTCGCCTCGCCCATCGGGCGGATGGACTACATGGTCGTGGCGCCCAACGGACGCGCTTACGGCATCAACGGCTCGGGGGTCTGCGAGATCGAGCCGGGCACGTGGGCGGCCCGCAAGATCGCCGTGGAAGGCGGGAACCTGCTGGCCGCCGATGGGGACAGCAACCTCTACTTCGCCCGGGGATCCGTGCTCTACCGTCTGAGGTAGCCCGCCTTCCCCAGGCCCTCTATCCCTTGCCCGCCACGCGCCGGTACTGCTCGAGCAGGTCGTCGGCAGGGCCGAAGGGCAGGTCTACTATCCGCCGCTCGACGGTGCTCATGTACTGGCCCAGCAGCACCAGCCACTCGTCCAGCGAGACCGCCAGGTTGTTCGGGTGCACCCTCGTCTCGTCCTCAAGCCAGTCGAACATCGCCATCGTCAGGCCCGCCTGCCCCAGCACGTCCTCGGCCCGGTAGTCGTGCTCCCCGGCCTCGACGGTGCCGTCGGCAAGGCCGCGCTCCCATCCGTTCATGCGCCAGTGCACGAAGCCGTTGGTGCCGTAGACGGCGATGCGCTTGTTCATGTAGTTGGGCCCATCACCGATCACGGGCGCGCCCTCCCCCGACTGGATCACCGCCCGCGCCCCGTTCGCGAAGGTCACCAGCGTCTCGGAGCTGCGCGGGCTGGGATGGGTCCCGCTCAGGTCGTTCCATCCGTAGGCAGCGCCGAGAACGCTCACCGCGGGCGCGTAGCCGTTGAAGGCGAAGACCAGGTCCAGCGCGTGCACCCCCTGCCCGGCCATCGGCAGCACGCAGGACGCGTCCAGGAAACGCACCTCCCCGATCCGCCCGGCCTCCACGTCGCCAAGGAACTCCAGGATGCGGGGATGGTGCCGGAGCTGATGGTTCACCGCGAACTTCGTGGCTGACCGGGCCTCCAGGGCGCGCAGGGCCTTGTAGTCGTCGCCCCCGAGGCAGATCGGCTTCTCGACGATTGCGCCCGGCACGCCCGCCTCGGCCACCTGGGTCATGAGCGGCACGCGCAGCGTCGGCTGGGTGACGATGTGCACCACGTCCGGCCGCTCCTGGCGCAGCATCTCGTCCAGGTCGGTGTAACGCGCCGCGATCCCGTAGTCCTCGCCGAAGGCCTTCAGCCGCGCCTCGTCCATGTCGCAGATCGCCACCAGCTCGCCGCCGTGGACGTGGGCGTAGGCCTGGGCGTGACCCTTGGCCCTTCCGCCGCAGCCCAGCAGTGCGCATCGGAAACCCATCGGCCTCTCTCCTCTGGCGGGGATGCACCCCGGCGCCGGGTGTTCGCCCGCGCGCCCGGCTCTCCTACCTCTCGCGGCGCCGCGCAGTGTTCGACTGATGCCCGCCGCGCGGGGCACCCTCGGGGAAGGGCCGCGGCCCGCAGAGCCGAAGGTCCACGGCGCCCGCAGTCCGATCCCTGGGGGAGCCCGATCCGCGCCCGTGACCCACAAGACGATGGCCGATTTCCACAGGGGCATCGAGGTCAAGCGCACCATGCAGGTGCGGCGCGAGGAGTACCTGGACTACCTGACCTTCCGCCAGAATCGCCGGCCCCTGTTCACCGAGATCTTCGGGCCCCTGCCCCAGCTCAAGGAGGAATGGCGTGCGCAGGGGGCCACGCCCGAGGAGCTGGACTTCTCCGCCTTCCGCTACCGCCAGGCGATCCCCGCGCACCTGCCGGTTGCCACGGGCTGGATCGGCGGCCCCCGGCCCGTGCTGCTCGAGGAAACCGACGACTTCGCCGTCGGCCTTGACCACTACGGTCGGCGGGTCAAGCTGTCAAAGCGCGCGGCCACTCTCCCGCTGCCCCTCGACTATCCCGTGCGGACCATGGACGACTGGCTCAGGGTCAGGCACCACTACGAGTTCTCGCAGGGGCGCCTGGCGGGCGACTGGGAGCAGGCGGCCCGGGAGCACCGCGAGGCCGGGTGCGTGGTCTGCGTGGGGATCCCGGGCGGCTTCGACGAGCCGCGCCAGCTCATGGGCGAGGAGGCGCTGTGCATCGCCTACTACGAGCAGCCCGAGCTCGTCCACGACATCCTGGGCACGATCCGCGATACGGCCCTGCGCGTCCTGGACGTGGTCTCGCGCACCGTGCCCGTGGACATGCTGATGCTGCACGAGGACATGGCGGGGAAGAGCGGGCCGCTGGCGGGGCCGAGGCAGGTGCGGGAGTTCATCGCGCCCTACTACCGCGCCGTGTGGGAGATGCTGCAGGACCGGGGCGCGCGGCTGTTCGGCCAGGACTCCGACGGCGACATCACACCCGTCATCCCGGCCTTCCTGGACGCGGGGGTCAACTTCATGTACCCCATGGAGCCGGCGGCGGGGGTGGACATCGTGAAGCTGCGGGAGGAGTACGGCACGCGGCTGGCCTTCATGGGCGGAATAGACAAGTTCGCGCTGAGGGGCGGCAGGGAGCGGATCGTGGCGGAGCTGGAGTACAAGATCCCGCCGATGGTAGCGACCGGGGGTTGCGTACTGGGGCTGGACCACCGCATCCCCAACGGGGTGCCGCTGGAGAGCTACCGCTTCTACATCGCGAAGGCCTGGCAGATCATGGACCGCGAATCGCCGCCCGCCCTGTAGTCGCGGGTCGGGCGAAGCCCACGCCCGCCCGGCTCGCGCCTGCTGTGCTCCCGTCCCTTCCTCCCCTTACCTCAGCCCTTCGCCGTCACTCCCCGCCTCGGGCAGAGATCAGCCACGACGCACTCCTCGCAGTTCGGCTTGCGCGCCATGCAGACGTACCGCCCGTGCAGCACCAGGCAGCTACTCACCTCGATCCACTGCTCCTGCGGCCACAGCTCCATCAGCAGCTTCTCGACCTTCTCCGGCGCCTTCAGCTTCAGGGGCGCCAAGCCCAGCCGCTGGGCGACGCGGTGCACGTGGGTGTCAACGACCACCCCGCTGGCCACGCCGAAGGCGATCCCCAGCACGACGTTCGCGGTCTTGCGGTTCACCCCCGGCAGCTTGAGCATGTCCTCCATGTTGTCCGGGACCTGCCCGCCGAACTCGTCCCGGATCATCCGCGCCGACCCGATGACGGACTTGGTCTTGTTGCGAAAGAAGCCCGTGGAGCGGATCTCCTCCTCGAGCTCGGCGGGGTCGGCCTTGGCGTAGTCGTCGAGGGTGCGGTACTTGCGCGTCAGCTCCTGCATGACCTGATTGACGCGCACGTCGGTACACTGGGCGGAGAGGATGGTGGCGACGAGGAGTTCGAGGGGATTGGACCATCGAAGCTCCGTGGTAGCGCCGGGGAACTGCTGAGCGAGGCGGCGATGGATCTCCGCCGCCCTCTCGCGCATCGAAGCCTTACTCTCGCGTGGCACGGCTGTCATCCCCCCAGGCTTACGCTCGCGCGCCCCACCTGAGCGTGCCGTGCTGGCAGCCCTGGCGAACCGGCCAGCCCATCAGGGCTGGACCCTTCGCCTTCCCCACGCCGCTCCCGTCGCGCGCCAGCAGGGCCGGTACCCCCGCCCGGCCGCTCAGCAGCCCAGGGGCGAGGCGCCCCTACTTCCCCATCTCCCGCAGGTTCTCCAGGCAGATCTTCACGCACTCCAGCGGCGGGTACGCGTAGCTCTCCTGCTCCACGATGTACCACTGCGTCCCGCCCGTGCTCTCGCACAGCTCGAACACGTCGTCCCACGGGCAGTCGCCCTCGCCGACGACCGCCTTGTCGTTCGTCTCCGAGTACTCCTTCAGGTGCACGGTCAGCGCCCGGCCCGGATACTTCCGCAGGTAGTGCACCGGGTCCGCGCCGCCGTGCATCATGTTCCCCGTGTCAACCTGCATGACCACCTCGGCCACCGTGTTGCCGAAGAGCACGTCCCACGGCACCTCCCCGCCGACGGCCTGGAACTCCGTGTGGTGGTTGTGGTAGCCCGTATACATCCCGGCCGCCCGCAACTTCCCGGAGATCTCGTTGAACACGTCCGCCGTCCGCCGCCAGGCCTCGATGCTCTCGGTGTACTGCCCGGGCAGCCCCGGCACGATGAGGAACTGGTTGCCGATGGTCCTGTGGAACTCGATGGTCCGCTCCAGCTCGTCGCCCAGCAGGGTCTGGATGGCCGTGTGGGTCCCGGCGACCTTCAGCCCGCAGTCGTCGAGCAGCTTGCGCAGATCCTCGGCGGACCAGTCGTAGTAGCCCGCGAAGTCCACTCCGTCGTACCCCATCGCGGCCACGGCCCTGACCGTGCCCTCGAAGTCCCTCGCGCAGTCCTCGCGCACCGAGTAAAGCTGCAGAGCGATTGGTATGCGTGCCATTGTCACTGGCTCCTTTCAGGAATGGACGCCCGTCGGCGTCCTCACTGGCTTCGCCTTCGCCAGAGTACCTCACGGGACCCCGGCCGGCGGCTTATTCGCCAGCGGCTCGCCTGCTCCCTGCGTGCCCGGGCAACCGCGCGTCACCGCGCCCGCCCACAAGCGGCGCCCACGGCGCCCTCGCCGATCACAGGTAGATGAAGCTGGGGTCGGTGGGCACGTGCCGGGCGTCGAGGCCGAGCTTCTCGCGCAGGAACTCGGCCATGGTCGCCATGCCGGGCTCCTCGGACTCCGCGTGCCCCAGCAGCATCATCCCGAACCCGTGGTCCTCGCAGAAGCGCACGACCTGCCACTCGGAGCACTCGCCGCCGATCAGGCAGTGGGCGCCCTGCTCCATCGCCGTCTGCACGACCTTCAGTCCGCCGAAGGCGCCCACGGTCAGCGCTACGTCCGTGACGTCCTGGCTCAGGTCGCCCACGACCCGCACCGCCGCCAGCCGCGCCTTTATCTTGACGTACCGCGCCACCTCGCCCAGCGACACGGCCTGCACGCGCCACACCGGAATCTGTCCCGCCTCGCTCACCCGGTTGCGCCAGTTGAGCAGCCGCGCCAGCCCGGCCGTGATCCCATAGTCGGGGTAGCCGTCCCACAGGTCATGGATCCGCATCACGGCTATCCCATGCTCATCCAGCAGCGTCTGCTTGGCCTCGACGGGCGTGCCGTGCTCGGCGGCCAGCTCGTATTCCGCCTTGTCGGTGCCCGCGTCGTCCCAGTGGAACGTCGGCTCGTGGGTGACGATGACGTTGCAGCCGCCCTGAGCCGCCCGCCGGATGACGGACATCGTTGCCATCCACGTGGTCGCGACGGCATTGACCTCCGCCTGCGGGTCGCCCCATTTCATCCCGTCTCGTCCCTCGGGCCTGCGCTTGCCCGGGTCCAACTGCGCGAAGAACTCATCCAACTCGCGTACAGTCATGCTCCGGCCTCCTGCCCCGTCCGTGGGGCTACTGGCTGACTACCTCCGTATACCAGTCCAGGAAGGCGTCCGCGTCAGCCCCCACTGCCGCCATCACGTTCGCCTCGCCCGGTTCCACTAGCGTCCGCCCCTCCGCGTCCACCTCGATCCGCATCGGCTCGAACTCGCAGAAGCCCTCGGCCACGCACGACAGCGCCAGCGGGTCGTGCAGCGTGGGCACGCCATGGCCCCAGGCCGCCGTCAGCTCCACCAGCGCCCGCGTCCAGGGCTTGCCCGCCGCCTGCAGCCGTGTCATCCACGGCTCCTCCAGCCGCGCCTGCAGCGTCACGTCCAGCCCCACCATCACCAGCTCCGCGCTCGACCGGAAGACCTTGCGCGCAGCCGCCGGGTCGCAGTGGATGTTCCACTCCGCCGTCGAGCGGTCGGGCCTGCGCGACGGGTCCACGAAGCCGCCCATCAGCACGATGCGCTTGAGCTTGCGCCCCAGCTCCGGGTCCAGGTCCAGCGCCTTGCCCACGTTCGTCAGCGGCCCGATGGGCACCAGCGTCAGCTCGCCCGGCCGCTCCTTCGCCAGCCGCACGATCGCCTCGGCCGCCGTCTCCGCCGGGGCCTCGTAGGCATGGTCGGCCGCCCAGTTGAGCTGCCCGTTCTCGCCAAGCTGGTCGTCCGCGGCGAAGACCGCCACCTCGCCACGCCCCAGCACCCCCAGCAGCTTGCTCGCCATCCGCGCCCGCGCCAGCGTGGGCCCAAAGGCGCACGTCACCGCCACCAGGTCCACGGCCTCCCACCGCGCCGCCAGCACCAGCGCGTAGGCGTCGTCCACATCGTCGCCCAGGTCCGTGTCGAGAACTATCGGGATCCGCTCCATCGGGCTGCTACCCCCTGGGGCGCGTTGGGCCCGGCCGGGTCGCGCCCGCCGGGCTTGTGGGTGCGATTATAGGCGCTACCCACGAGCCCGCGTAGTAGGAGACCCCCGCCTCCCTGGTGTAGACTACCCCTCGTCGGTCACAGCGTCAGCGCGCCCGCTGCCCGGTCGCGCCAGCGTCTGCGCTGTCCTGTGCCATCAACGTCACTGGGGGTCGCCGGGTCGCCCGGCCCGCGGCCGCAACAGGAGGAATATCCCAGGTGCTCGTGCGAGTTCTCGGTTCGTCAGCAGCGGAAGGCTTCCCCGGGCTGTTCTGCGTCTGCCCGGTCTGCCGGGAAGCCCGCGCCAGAGGCGGTAAGGATATCCGTCGCCGCACCAGCTACCTGGTAGGCGACACCGTGATGGTTGACTGGGGCCCCGACGCCTACCACAGCATGACCGCCCTCGGCGTGGACTATGCCCCCCTGCGCCACCTCCTCATCAGCCACAGCCATCAGGACCACTGGCAGCCCGAGGACCTGGCCTTCCGGCGCCGGGGCTTCGCCGTCGTGCCCGAGGGCAGTCTGCTGACGATCCACGGCAACGAGGCGGTGGGCCGGCGACTGGGCCCGATGCTCTCCGACCTGGACACCTTCTTCCTGGCCTTCCAGCGCGTGGTGCCCTTGGTCGAGGTGCCCCTCGGCGACGACCTGGTGGGCATTGCGCTCCCGGCGAACCATGCCCCGGAGGAGGGCGCCCTCAACTGGCTCGTCCGCACGCCGCGCGGCGGCGTCCTCCTGGGCAACGACACCGGCTGGTACCCGGCCGAGACCTGGGATTTCCTCGCCGGCGAGGACCTCACGGTCGTCTTCATGGACTCCACCTCCGGGCGGATCCCGGCCCGCGAGCACCATCTCGGCTGCGCCATCGTCGTCGAGGTCAGGGACATGATGCGCAAGATCGGTGCGCTGGCCGACGACGCCCGGTTCATCGCCTGCCACTTCTCACACAACGGCGGCATGTTGCACGAGGACCTGGAGGATTTCTACGGTCCCCACGGCATCGAGCCGGCCTACGACGGCATGGCAATAGAGCTCTGACTCGGGTTACTCATCAGTTCGGTATCGCAGCTACCACCGACCCCCGTTCTCGTCCCAGACTGACACCACGGAGCCGGTTGGTGCAGCCGACGAAGTCGGCAAGCCAGGCGGCGATAGAGCTTTCTGGTGGAGGGGGTGAGGGGACAGGCTGCGCAAAAGGTCCGGGGGTCTACCTGCGCCGTACAGGCCTATAGCCCAAGGGTTAAACTACTACGCTGCGCAGTACTGCCTTTCCGGCACTTCCTGCGCAGCCTCGGGAGGCCCCTCTTGGCGTTTGAAAGAGGGGCCTCCCCCGCGTACATGTGAACCGTCCAGGCTAATCTTGCCGCGGCGGCCCGGCGCGAGGTCCCTCGTCGCCTGGCCGGCGCGCGATGGGAGGATGATCGGGCCCATGATGCACCTTCGCCCTCACCATGTGTTGGACATAATCACCCAGTACGGCGCCGCCGTGCCCTTCACTCCGCACGACTACGGGCACGCCGTCCACTCGGTGGCCGAGGCGCTGCTGGCCGACCCGGAGGTGCTCGTGCAGTTCGTGGTCGGCGCCGACGACATCTGCGCGCCCTGCAGACACCTGGTGGGGGGCCGGTGTGACGACGTGCTGCACCAGCTCGACCCGCCCACGCCCAAGCAGGACTACAACGATGACCTCGACCGCCGCCTGCTGGCGTACCTGGGGATTGCCGAGGGCGACGTGATGACCTTCCGCGAGTACCTGGCCGTGATTCACAGCCATCTGGACGGCATCGCGGCAATCTGCACGCACCCTCGCGAGGATCCGGCGAGGCGCCTTGACAACCTGAGCCTGGGTCTGCGAAAGTTGGGCCTCTGAGGCGGCCGTCCGGATTGTTGACCGGCCGCGCGCCCCGTGGGTATAATGGCTTCATCCCGGGGCGTAGCTCAGCTTGGTCAGAGCGCATGGTTTGGGACCATGAAGTCGGCGGTTCGAATCCGCCCGCCCCGACCCTATTGTGATTCGCGCCGGGCCCTGAGCGGGTGTAGCTCAGTGGTAGAGCATCGGCCTTCCAAGCCGAGGGTCGAGGGTTCGAATCCCTTCGCCCGCTCCCTTGCTTTGGTGGGCGGGCCCGCGCGGTTACATTACAGCGCACCACGCGCCCGTAGCTCAGGGGACAGAGCAGCGGCCTTCTAAGCCGACGGTCGGGGGTTCGAATCCCTCCGGGCGCGCCAATGGCAACTGGATAGGATGGTGGGCGTAGCTCAACTGGTCAGAGCACCGGACTGTGGCTCCGGGGGTTGGGGGTTCGAGTCCCCTCGTCCACCCCAAAAAGTAAAGGTTGACCCGTCGCGATCCGGTCGCGGGCCGGGCAAGAGGGCCTGGAAGGCCTAGGCCTGATGCCCGCGCCGGTGGGCTCGCGCGGACAGGTGCTTCCCGGCGACGGGACACGATACGGGGCTTCGCGCAGCCTCACGCACTTCCCTGCGCGCCCGTAGCTCAGATGGATAGAGCAACGGACTTCGGATCCGTAGGTCGGGGGTTCGAGTCCCTCCGGGCGCGCCAGAAAACTAAGGCGGACACGGGTTGGGCCGTTAGCTCAGTGGCAGAGCAGGGGACTCTTAATCCCAAGGTCGGAGGTTCGAATCCTCCACGGCCCACCATTACCGCACCCTGGGGCGCGTGGCGGAATTGGCAGACGCGCGGGACTTAGGATCCCGTGGGACCTACCCGTGAGGGTTCGAATCCCTCCGCGCCCACCATCCGCCCATCGCGGGCCGAAGCCGCCGAACCGTTACACCGATAAGGCTGCCAACTGGGCGCACCACACCCTCGACCTGCGCGACGCCCGGGGCCGACCCTCGCGCGGGCGACCGAGGGCAGCCGGTGTAGCCCGCCAACATGCCGACAAAGGTCGCCGCTGCGCTGCCCTGACGGGGCGGCGTAGCTTCGCTTTGGGAAAGTGAAAGCAGGCGCTGGAGGGAAGTAAATTGGACACGCAGGTCCGCCATCTCCCCAAGAGCCAGGTCGAGCTCACCCTGAGCCTGACCGCGGAGGAAGTAGACGAGTACTTCGCTCAGGTTTACCACGAGCTCGCCGACATTGGGCGAATCCCGGGCTTCCGCCCTGGCAAGGCCCCGCGAATCATCGTCCGGCGCTTCTACGGCGCCGACCACATCACCGGCTCCGTATGGATGGAGCTCGTTCAGGGCGCCCTGCCCAAAGCCCTCGAAGAGCATCCCGACTTCAGGCTCATCGGCGACCCTGTCTTCCCGGACTTTGACGAGCTCCCGCTCAACGAAGGCCAGCCCGTCAGCCTGGCCGTCATCATCACCATCTACCCCACGGCTACCCTCGGCGAGGTCAGCGGGGTTAAGTTGCTGCGCCCCACGACCGACGTTGAAGATGAGGACACCGAGGCAGTGATTGACAAACTGCGCGAGGAGCGCGCCGAGTGGGTCGAGGTCTCCCGCGCCGTCGCCCCCGGCGACAGAGTCACCGCAGACGTCACCATGCGCGTGGATGGCGAGGAGCGGGCGACTCAGGAGGACGTGGTCTTCGAGGCCGCGCCCGCGGAGGAGGATGAGCAGGCCCGCGTTCCCGCCGCCGTCCTGGGACACCTCATCGCCCAGGAAGCCGTCGCTCGCGAGGAGTTCCCCGAGGACTTCGAGGACAGCGCGATGGCGGGCAAGACGGTTGAGTACGTCGCGACCATCAAGAGGGTTGAGGAGAAGCACCTGCCTGACGCCGACGATGCCCTGGCGGCGGACGTGGGGGGCTTCGACACGATGGACGAGCTGCGCGAGGACATCCGCGGCCGGTTGGCCGAGGAGCGCGAGCGCGAGGCCCAGGAAAGCCTGGAGTCCCAGGCCACGGCCTGTCTTCTGGCCAACGTGGACCTTGATCTGCCCGACGCCCTGGTGTCGGAAGCCACGCAGGTCGGCCTGCAGGAGCTGGATCACCGGCTCGACGCCGTGGGCTCCAGCCTGGACGAGCTCGCCGAGGCCGGCGCCATAGACCGCGGGGAGCTCGAGGACCGGCAGCGCCAGCGCGCGGTCTTGGGCCTCGAGGCCAGGATAGCCATGGACGCCCTGATTGAGGGCCGGGAACTGGAGCCCGAAGAGCAGGACGTGCAGGCCGAGATCGAGAATCTGTCTCGAGAGACGAACAACCCGGTCACCTTCGTCCGGCAGGCCTACGAGGTGCAGGAAGAGGTGACCCAGCGTATAGACGAGCGGGCCAGGACGCGACGGGCCCTGCGCTGGATCATAGAGAACGGCGAGGTCGAGGAACTGCCGCGGGCCGAGTTCCAGCAGCGCTACCGCGAGCTCATGGACCAGCTCGAGGCGCAGCGCAGGGAGCGGCGCGAGGCCATCGCAGCCGCGGCGGAGGCCGCCGCGCAGGCCGCGCAGGCGGAGGCTGAGGCCGAGACCGCCGCCGAGGTCCAGGCGGCGGCCGAGGAGCAGGCCAAAGAGGTCCAGGCGGCGGCCCCCGAGGCCGCCGAGGCCCAGGCGGAAACCGAGGCGGGTGAGCAGGTGCAGGCCGAGCCGGAAGCCGAGGCTCCCGTCGAAGCCGACACCGAGCCTGAGATGGCCGACGAGCCGGGCGAGCCGGCGGAAGAGGGCAAAGCGGCGGCCGAGCCGGAAGCCGAAGCGACCGTGGAAGCCGACACCGAGCCTGAGATGGCCGACGAGCCGGGCGAGCCGGCGGACGAGGCCGAGCTGGCGACTGAGCCCGCGGACCAGCCCGAGGACGAGGCATGATCCCTCCCGTCCACCCTGGGTGCGAGCCCGGCCGGTGACGGTGGGGTAGCGGGAACCGAGCGCAATCAGGCCGGCGGGCCTGAGTACGTGACAAACCTTTCCCTGGGGGTCGACCAATGTACGTCCCAACAGTCATCGAGCAGACGCCGCGCGGCGAGCGGATCTTCGACATCTTCTCCAGACTGCTGCGCGACCGGATAATCATTATCGGCACGCCGATTGATGATCTGGTATCCAGCCTGGTTATAGCGCAGATGCTCTTCCTGCAGGGCGAGGACCCAGCCGAGCCCATCAACCTTTACATCAACAGCCCCGGCGGCGTCATCACCGCCGGCCTGGCTATCCACGACACGATGGAATACATCGCCCCCGAGGTCCACACCTGGTGCATCGGTCAGGCGGCCTCAATGGCGGCCGTCCTCCTGGCCGCCGGCACCAAGGGCCACCGCTACGCCCTGCCCTACAGCCGCATCTTGATCCACCAGCCCTGGGGCGGACTGCAGGGACAGGCCACCGACATCCAGATCCAGGCCGAGGAGATCCTCCGCCTCCGCCAGTGGCTCAACGACATCCTTGCCGCGCGCACCGGCCAGCCGGTGGAGAAGATCCAGCAGGACACCGAGCGCGATTACTACATGACGGCCAGCGAGGCCCTCGAGTACGGCATCGTGGACGTCGTGGCCACCCGACAGCCTCAGTCCGAAAGCTGACCGCCGTGGGTGATGACTGTGACCCGTAGTCCCGACGCCGGTGGCTCTGAGGGTCGAAGCAGAGCGTGCTCCTTCTGCGGGCGCCAGGCTTCGGCCCTCTCCCGCCTGATCAGTGGTCAAGGCGCGGCCATTTGCCCTGACTGCGTCAGCCTCTGCCATCAGATCGTCAAGACTCGCGCCCAGGAGGACGCCCGCAGGGCCCTCCAGGACGGCTCCGTGCCCACCCCTCGCGGAATCTGCGACTTCCTCGATGGCTACATAGTCGGCCAGGAGCGCGCCAAGCGGATCATCTCTGTGGCCGTGTACAATCACTTCAAGCGCAGCCACGTCGCCGCCCTGGATGAGGATGCCGAGCTCGACAAGGCCAACATCCTGCTCATCGGGCCCACCGGCTGTGGCAAAACCCTCATCGCCCAGACCCTCGCCCGCTTCCTTGACGTGCCCTTCACCATCGCCGACGCCACCTCCATCACCGAGGCGGGCTACGTCGGCGAAGACGTCGAGAACATCCTCCTGCAGCTCATCGTTGCCGCCGACTGGGACGTGGAGCGGGCCGAGACGGGCATCGTCTACATAGACGAGATAGACAAGATCTCGCGCAAGGAAGACAGCCCCTCCATCACTCGTGACGTCAGCGGCGAGGGCGTCCAGCAGGCTCTGCTCAAGATCCTCGAGGGCACCGTCGCCAACGTCCCGCCCCAGGGCGGGCGCAAGCACCCCCAGCAGGAGTTCATCCAGATCAACACGCGCAACATCCTATTCATCTGCGGCGGCGTCTTCGACGGCCTGGCCGACGTAATCCGCGAGCGCCTGCGTCAGCGCCGCATAGGCTTCCTGGCCGGTGAAGCCGGCGCCGGGCAGATGAGTGATGACGAAGTGCTGGCCGAGGTCATGCCCGAGGACCTGATCAAGGCCGGCCTCATCCCGGAGTTCGTCGGCCGCCTGCCCGTCCTGGCCACCCTTCACAGCCTCGACCGCGCCGCCATGCGCGCGATCCTCACCGAGCCCAGGAACGCCGTCGTCCGCCAGTACCAGAAGCTCATGCGCCTCCTCGACGATGTGGAGCTTATCTTCGAGGACGGCGCCCTCGACGCCATCGCCGAGGAGGCCCTCCGCCGCAAGACCGGCGCTCGCGCCCTCCGCACCGTCATCGAGGAGACGATGCTCGACGTCATGTTCGAGATCCCCTCGCGGCGCGACGTGGCCCAGTGCCTCATCACCGAGGAGTGCATCCGCGACGGCGCTCGGCCGGTCCTGCGTCTGCGGGGCGACCAGGCCGACGAGCAGCAGAAGACCGCCTGAGCCCTGCTGCGCGCCCGTCGCCCCGGTGGCCCCCGGCGCGCGGCTTCCCCGCGGTGACCCCGGCCTGTCCTGCGCGGCCCGCCCCCTGCGGCCCGCGCGTGTCCGCCTGTTGGGCCCTCGGAGCGCCGGGGAGGTAACGGCCCGGACCCCGCGAAGTACCACACGAGGAGGGTGACTGGACGCAGGGGCTGAAGGGGTACGCATGCCCCCCTGTAAGGCCGGTCACGTCACTATGACTGAAGGCGAAGAACTCCTTTCCGCCTTGCTGAATCACTTCGGGTCCGCGAGGGGCGAAGAGAGCGTTATGGAGCAGGCCGGCGACCTGCCCCTGCTGCCCGTCAGCGGTCTTGTGCTCTTCCCGCACATGGTGATCCCGCTCACCCTCCTGACCCACGTCTCGGTGGCTGCCGGACGCGAAGCCTGGGGCGCCCAGCGCATGATCCTGGTGGTGGCCGCGCGCACCGAGCGCGACGGCGAGCCGGCCCCCGAGGACCTGTACCAGGTGGGCACTCTGGCCCGCGCCGTCCAGTTGGCCGAGCCCAGTGACGGCGACCCACGGCTCGTTGTCGAGGGTCTCCGCCGCGTTCGCCTCACCGAGTTCACCCAGCTCAGGCCCTACCTGCGCGCCTCCTTCGAGGTCGTCCCCGACCAGCCCGCCGAGGGCCCCGAGACCGAGGCCCTGCTGCGGGCTGTGCGCTCGATGTTCGAGGACGCCGCGGCCCTGTCGCACAGCGTCCCCAACGACGCCCTGGTCACCGCCATCAACGTCAACGATCCCGGTCAGCTCTCCGACATCGTCGCCACCTACCTCAACCTGAAGGTCGAGGACAAGCAGGCTGTCCTCGAAGCCGCGGCCGTGGCCGAGCGGCTCAGGATCGTCGAGCGGATCCTGGAGCGCGAGCTGCAGATCCTGCGGATCGAACACGAGATCCACCAGCGCGTGCGATCCACCATCGAGGACTCCCAGCGGGAGTTCTACCTGCGCGAGCAGATGCGGGCCATCCAGACCGAGCTGGGCGAGCGCGAGGGCCTCTACAGCGAGATCGAGGAGTACCGGGGCAAGATAGACGCCGCGGGCATGTCCGCCGACGGCCGCGAGAAGGCCCTGCAGGAGCTCGACCGCCTCGAGCGCATGCCCGCCGTCTCGCCCGAGGTCTCCGTCATCCGCACCTATCTGGACTGGCTCATCGCCCTGCCCTGGCAGGCGGCCACCGAGGACAAGCTCGACATCTCGGAGGCCGAGCGCATCCTGGACGAGGACCATTACGGCCTGCGCAAGGTCAAGGACCGGGTGCTCGAGTTCCTCGCCGTGCACAAGATCGTGGCCCAGACCAAGGGGCCGATCCTCTGCTTCACCGGCCCGCCCGGCGTCGGCAAGACCTCCATCGGCCGCAGCATCGCCCGCGCGATGGGCCGCAGCTTCATCCGCATCAGCCTGGGCGGCGTGCGCGACGAGGCCGAAATCCGCGGCCACCGGCGCACCTACGTCGGCGCCATGCCCGGCCGCATCATCCAGACCATCCGGCGCGTCAGCGCCAACAACCCGGTCTTCATGATAGACGAGATTGACAAGATCGGCCTGGACTTCCGCGGCGACCCCTCCTCGGCCCTGCTCGAGGTGCTCGACCCCGAGCAGAACGACACCTTCCAGGACCACTACCTGGAGGTGCCCTTCGATCTCTCGCGCGTGTTCTTCATCGCCACCGGCAACTACACCGAGCCCATCCCGCCTGCCCTCCTCGACCGCATGGAGATCATCGAGTTCCCCGGCTACATCGAGGAGGAGAAGCTGCAGATCGCCCGCAGCTTCCTCGTCCCCAAGCAGCGACGCGAGCACGGCCTCACGGCCCGCCACGTCCGCTTCCGCGACACGGCCCTGCGTTCGCTCATCCGCCACTACACGGCCGAGGCCGGCGTGCGCGAGGTGGAGCGCCAGGTGGCGGCCGTCTGCCGCAAGGTGGCCCGGCGTGTCGCCTCGGGCGACGACAGTCCGGTGGCGGTCACTCGCCCGGTCCTCGCCGACCTGCTGGGCCCGGCCCGCTACCGGCGCGAGGAGCACAAGCGCCGCGACCAGGTCGGCGTGGCCACCGGCCTCGCCTTCACCTACGACGGCGGCGATGTCATCTCCGTCGAGGTGGCCGTCCTCGACGGCGACGGCGACCTTTTCCTCACCGGACGCCTCGGCGAGGTCATGAAGGAGTCGGCCCAGGCCGCGCTCGGCTACGCTCGCTCCCAGGCTGCCGAACTCGGCCTCAGCGGCGACTACTTCGCCCGCCGTGACATCCACGTCCACGTCCCTTCCGGCGCCGTGCCCAAGGAGGGCCCCTCCGCCGGCATCGCCATCGCCACGGCCCTGGTGTCCGCCCTTACCGGGCGCAAGATCCGCGGCGACGTGGCCATGACCGGCGAGGTCACGCTCCACGGACATGTCCTCCAGGTGGGCGGCGTCAGGGAGAAGGTGCTCGCGGCCCACCGCGCCGGCATGGAAGCCGTGGTCATGCCTGCCGAGAACGAGCCCGACCTCGCCGAGCTTACCGAGACCGAGGCAGAGGTGCGCGAGGATATGGAGTTCGTGTTTGTCACCCACATGGCCCAGGTCCTCGACGTCGCGCTCCAGTGACGCCCGCGGCCGTGGCCCGGTGGCGGCCCCTTCATCGCCGCCCACCTTTGCCTCTATCATGTCCGGGACCGCCGCCTGACTCACAGACCGTCCAGGGAGGCCGGCCGAACATGCCCGTCTTCACAAGCCGAGTCGGCCTCGCGCCCGACTGGTGCGAGATGGAGTACTTCGAGATCGTCACCCTTCCCGCCGGCACGACCCACGTCTTCGAGCGCCTGGGCCGCAGGGAGAAGCTGATTGTGGCGGGCGGCGAGTGCCGGATCGGCGTGGCCGGCAGCATCGTGGACGCCCAGGAGGGCGCGAACCTGGACCTGGCCGCCGGGGGGGAGCGCTTCGAGGTCCTCGAGGTGCTCGCCGCCGCCACGCTCGTGCGCCTGTGCGGGCGCTGGGGCGATGAGACCGGCGGTTCAGGCATCTTTGGCGTCCAGGCCACCGATCGGCCCAACGACGCCGGCGACCCCGTGGACTACCCCAAGAACACCAGCCTGGACAACCACTTCCACGACTGCGACGAATACTGGATCATCCTGGAGGGGTGCGGCGCGGCCGTGTCCGAGGGCCGCCACTACCAGATCGGCCCTGGCGACTGCGTGGCCACGGGCATGGGCCATCACCACGATCTGGCCGTCATCCACGAGCCCATCCGGGGCGTGTACTTCGAGACGACTCTGGAAGGTCGCAAGCGGCGCGGGCATCTGTGGGAGCACACCCACGGCCCCGCCGAGCCCCTTCCCGAGCGCGTCTAGACACCGGACCCGTGTGTCCCCTCTGGGAGGCCTGGCACGGTCTGTGCGCCGGGGCGACGGGCTCTGGCCCCATGTAGGGCGGCACTTCAGCCCCGCCGTCTCTCCCATTCCCCCCGCAGCCCCGCCACCGCTGGCTACGGCCTCCTTCCACTGGCCCGCCCTTCCTCGGCGGCAAGAGGCCCGCGACCTGCAGCGGCGAAGATCCCCACCAGGCGCTGCCTGCCCGCCGGCGCCCGCAAACCAGATTCCCTTAGCTCGGATTATCCATGGGTCCGCCATCGCAGCTACCACCGACCCTCGTGCTCGTCCCAGACTGACACCGGGGAGCCGCTTGGTGCAGCCGACGAAGTCGGCAAGCCAAGCGGCGACAGAGCTTTCTGGTGGAGGGGGTGCGGGGGAGGCCCCTCTTGGCGTTTGAAAGAGGGGCCTCCCCCGCGCAGATGTGAATCATCCAGGTTATGGGAGGCAGCGAACCATGTCCGACCAGGCCCAGACCCTTCTCCCTCGCTGGAGGGGCTTCAACCTGCTGGAGATGTTCACCACCCGCAGCGACGGCAACTGGCGCGAGGACGACTTCCGCTGGATTCGCGACTGGGGCTTCGACTTCGTCCGCCTGCCCATGTGCTACCTGCTATGGATCGAGGGTGACGACGTCTACGCCCTGAGCGAGGCGGGGCTGGCGAAGGTGGACCGCGCCGTCGAGCTCGGCCGCGAGTATGGCCTGCACGTGGACCTCAACTTCCATCGCGCGCCGGGCTACTCGGTCAACCGCGAGCGCGAGGAGCCCTTCAACCTGTGGAAGGACGCCGCCGCCCTGGACGCTTTCTGCTTCCACTGGACGACCTTCGCCGAGCGCTACCGCGGCATCCCCTCGGAGCAGCTCAGCTTCAACCTCGTCAACGAGCCCACCAACCCGGGCGAGCGCATGAGCCGCGAGGACCACGAGCGCGTCATGCGTGCGGCGGTCGCGGCGATCCGCGAGGTGGACCCGGAGCGGCTCATCATCCTGGACGGGCTGAGCTGGGGCAACGACCCCTGCCCGGAGCTGGCGGACCTGGCGTCCCTGGGCGTGGCCCAGAGCTGTCGCGCCTACGTCCCGATGGGCGTGAGCCACTACAAGGCGAGCTGGGCCGGCGGCGAGAGCCTGCCGGTGCCCACCTGGCCGGGCGCGCTGCACCATGGCGAGCCCTACGACCGCGAACGTCTGGAGCGGCACTATGGGGCCTGGGCGGCCCTGGCGCGGGAGGGCGTGGGGGTGCACTGTGGTGAGGGCGGGGCCTTCCGCTACACGCCGCACGACGTGGTTCTCGCCTGGTTCCGGGACGTGCTGGAGATACTGACGTCGCACAACATCGGCTACGCTCTATGGAACTTCCGGGGCACCTTTGGCATACTGGACTCGGACCGCGAGGACGTGGAGTATGAGGACTGGCACGGCCACGCCTTGGACCGCAAGCTCCTCGACCTGCTGCGGGAGTTCTGATCCGCGCGGGCGTCCGGGACTCGCTCGCCACCCCAGGACAGGCCGGAGCTTGCCTTGACCGCGGGCGCGCTGCGGCCCTGCGACCCTCGCGGACCCGAGGCGGCCCAGCCTCAGGGAGATGCGACCCATGTCCAGCACCTGGTTGCTGTTCCCCTGCTTCGCCCTGGCGCTGGCGATGTCGTCAGCCTCGCCCGCGGCGCCCGACGGCGCCGCCCAGGGCGCGCTCAACTCCCTCTCGCGCGCTCTGGCGCGCATGGGCTTCCAGGATACCCCGGCACCGTCCACGCCCGTCCCGCCCGAGGGCTTCCGCGTCCTCAGCGCCGAGCAAGACTGGGCGCGGCCCACGCCCGACCTCTCCTGCCACACCCTCACGCCCCTCCGCATCGGCCGCCGCGCCTTCACCAAAGGCATCGGCGCCCACTCCAAGGGCCGCATCGTCCTCGCCCTCGACCGCCCCTATGCGCGCTTGCGCGCGGCCGTCGGTGTGGACAACAACTGGGACACGTGGGGCGTCCTGGGGTCGGTGGCCTTCGTCGTGCTCGCCGACGGCGAGGAGCGGCTGCGCACGCCGGTCTGCCGCTGCGGCGAGGACCCGCTCCCGGTGGACGTGGACATCGCGGGCGCCAGGCAGCTTGAGCTCATCGTCACTGACGCCGGCGACGGCATCTTGTACGACCAGGCCGACTGGGCCGAGGCGAGGCTCGAGACGGCGCAGGGCGACGTGACCTACATCGGCGATGCGCTGTGGCAGGCCTTCCCCGCGCCCTTCTTCGCCTCGCCGCCGGCGTCCTTTGCCTATGGCGACCGTCCCTGCTGGCAGCTCCTCACCGACTGGACGCGGACCGAGGAAGCGCCCCAGCAGGTGCGCGGCGGCACCCGCTACGTGCAGCGCTGGCGCGACCCGCGGACCGGCCTGGAGGTCACCCTCACCGCGGTGCTCTACTCCTCGCCGCCGGGGCTGGAGCTGGGCTGGGGCCTGGCGAATCGTGGCGATGGGCCCTCCGAGCTTGTCACCGACCTGAGGTCCGTGGACATCACCGTGCCCTCGGCCGAGCGCCGCGCCACGCTCGTCTCGTGCTCGGGCGGCCTCACGGGCAATCTGCAGGGCGTGCCCGAGCGCACGGGCTTCGAGCTGGCCACCACACCCCTTGGCGAGAAGACGCTGGCGGTCGCCGGCGGCAGGTCCAGCGACGGCGACCTGCCCTTCTTCCTCCTGCGCGATGGGGTCTCCGGCTGGGGACTGGCGGTGGGCCTGGGCTGGTCGGGCCAATGGCAGGCGACGGCCCGCTTCGACGCCGAGGCCAGGACCGTGAGCCTGCGCGCCGGCATGGAGCCCGTGCACTTCCGCCTGGAGCCGGGCCAGGAGGTTACGCTCCCGGCGGCGCTGCTGGTGCCCTTCTGGGGCGCGGACAGCGCAGGCGGCAACGCTCTGCGGCGGTTGCTGCGCACGGCCTATCAGCCTCACCTGGGCGGCCGGCCCTGCTCGCCGCCGGTGTCCTTCAACTCCTGGTTCGTGTTCAACAACCGCGTGGACGCCGCGATGCTCCGCGAGGTGGCGGCCGAGGCCGCGCCGCTCGGAATCGAGTACTTCTGCCTGGACGCGGGCTGGTTCGACGGCGACTTCCCGGCGGGCGTCGGCAACTGGACCATCAACGAGGCCAAGTTCCCGGACGGCCTGAAGCCCCTGGCGGACTTCGTGCACCAGCAGGGCATGAAGTTCGGCCTGTGGTTCGAGCCCGAGCGCGTCGCCCCGGCCACCCGCTGGGCCGCCGAGCATCCCGACCTGGTCGTCGTGGACCTGCTCGACCTGGGCAGGCCCGAGGCCCGGGAGCTGGTCCTGCAGATGCTCGACGACCTTATCACGCAGATCGGTGTGGACTGGATCCGCTACGACTTCAACACCGCGCCGCTGCGGGCCTGGCAGCGCCTCGAGGACAGCGAGCATCAGGGCCTGCGACAGATCCTCCACATCAACGGCCTCTACCGCGTGCTCGACGAGCTGATGCGTCGGCACCCGGACCTGCTCATCGAGCAGTGCGCGGGCGGCGGGCGTCGCATGGACCTCGAGACCATCCGCCGCGGCCACACCTTCTGGAAGAGCGACGACACGCACCACCAACCCCTCATGCGCTTCCACGAGACGGGGGGCAACTTCCTGCTGCCGGGGGGCTTGCTCAACACGAACCTGCGCCGCTTCTCGTCCGCGGGCGAGATGGCCGCCCTCTTCGCGGGGCCGTTGGGCTTCGGTATGGACTTCCGTGAGCTCACGCCCGAGCAGAAGGAGACCCTGCGGCGGCTGGTGGGGCTCTACAAGGAGCTGCGCGAGTACATCAACGAGGACTACTATCCGCTCTTCGCCCAGTCGCGGGAGGAGCAGACCTGGAGCGGGTGGGAGTTCGTGGACCCCGCGGGGGACGGGGGCTTCTTCGTGGTCTACCGCCAGCCGTTGTCCCCTTACGGCTCGGCGGAGCTGCGGCTCGGCGGCCTGCGCGGGGACGCCGGCTACGAGCTGCGGGAGATGCTGACCGACCGCCGCGCCGAGGCCACGGGCGCAGAGCTTGCGTCGGGGTGGCCCCTGGCCCTGGCCCCCGACACCGCGCAGGTCTTTCTCTTCCAGCGCCGGTGACCCGACATGAGCAGTCTCACCCTCGCCGTGACCGGCTGTGGCGGTGTCTCGCGGATGCACTTCGAGGCCTACGTCGCCCATCCCGACAGGGTCCGCGTGGTCGCCGCCTGTGACCCCGACGCGGCCCGGGTCGAGAGAGCCCGGGGGGAGTACGCAATCCCGGCGCTCTTCGACCCGGCGAGCCGACAGGGGGCCGTGGAGCGTTGGGAGAATCCCTACGCCGGCGCTTCGAAGCCGGAGTCGGTCTTCACAGCCCTTGAGGAGCTTCTGAGCGCCATCGAGAGCCGGGCCGAGCCGTCGAATAGCGGGCGCGATAACCTCAAGACCATCGCACTGCTGGAGGCGGCCTATCGCTCGGCCGAAGGGGGGCGGACCGTCCATCTAACGGCAGGGAGCCTTCCATGAAGCTTGCCTCCTCGAAACCCACGCGCGACGCCGACGAGCAGAGGCTGCTCTTCGAGCACTTCCGCCCCGTCGCCCTCGATGGCCTGCAGCTCAAGCACGGCCAGTACGCGGCCTACCTCGATCGCCCCGCCCGCTTCACCGGCGAGTGGGGTCACCTGCCCGGCGTCGCCTCGGCGCTCATCTAGCTCCGCGCCCGTCTCACGCCGGGGGCTCGCGTCTGCCGGCCTCTGCAAGGCCCGCGCCTCTGACCCCGCCCCGCGCTTGACATGCCCTTGATGGTGGCGTAGACTCTTGCCGTTCCAGGGCGGCCCTGACGTTGCGGTGTGCCGGGTCCGCCGGAGCGGCGAAGGAGCCCTCGACAGACTCCTCCGTGGTGGGGGTTCGTCGCCGAGCGGGTAGGGAGGTGGCGGCGGATGCGCCATATCACTCGCGTTGCCCCCGTGTCTATGCTGCTCGTCTTGCTCCTTGCCCTGCCGGCTGGGCTGGCTTGGGCCGGGGACCTCAACGGCGACGGCGAGGTTGACCCCGCGGATCTGGCAATCCTCATGCAGGGCTGGCGTGAGTTCCAGGCCGGCGCGCCCGACTGGGACCGCAGAGCAGACGTGGACGGCGACGGGGATGTGGACCTGGCCGACGTCCAGCAGCAGTTGGGGGATTTCCTGGCCGGCTATACCCCCCAGGTCCGCCTGGCCGACTACGTGCCCGCGAACTCCGGCGACGAGCGGCTGTGGGTGGACGAGAGCCGCTTCTTCGCCGAGACCGAGGCCATCACGGGTACCACGCCCATCGGCACTCACACGGCCTACAAGAACGACACCCTCGACTGCTTCCGCGACCTGCGGGGCACGCAGTATCAGGCCCTTGAGGACGGCCACTTCCTCCTCCTCGGCGGCGTCGAGGGCGAATCCGGCAAGCAGTACCTCTACGACCCGCCGCTCCAGTTCCCCGAGACCCTCGTCCTCGGCCGGAAGGTGACCGTCGAGGCCGACATCACAGGCGACGTCACCGGCCACATCACCGTGAGCCTCACCCTCCAGGCCGCCGACGAGTCCGTGGACACCCCCGCCGGCTCCTTCCCGGGCTGCATCAGGATGCTCCAGGAGCTAGACCAGACGCGCGACGGCGACCGCGAGCAGTCGAGCAGCGTGGCCTGGGCTGCGCCCGGCGTCGGCGAGGTGAAGAGAGACTGGAAGCCCGACACCCCCGGCGTGGACTACGAGGTGCTGCAGTACGCGAAGATCGGCACGCACACCTACGGGGCCCGCCCGAGCCTGGCTCTCGCCGGCCTCGTCCCAGCCGCCACCGGCAACATCTGGATCTGGGGCACCGACGACGAGGCCAACTGCACCCGCGTGAGCGGCACGAAGTCCGTCGGTGGCCACAGCACAGCGGTGTTCTCCGAGGTGGCCCTGCCCCTTGGCAGCCAGGCCGAATACTGGCTCCTCAGCGGCGGCTCGGTCGTCGGCTTCGCCGGGTGGCGAGACGAGTGGCACAGCGGCCCCAACGACTTCGTCCTCTCGCCCGCCTTCGCCTGGGGCGACCGCCTGACCATGGGCCAGGGCGTGAAGGGTGAAGGCACGATCAGCTTCGGCGGGACGCCCTATGCCTATTCCGCGTCCGTTTGCGCCAGGGCCTTCGACCAGACGGTGACAACCCCGGCCGGCGCCTTCCAGCACTGCGTGGCCGTGGACTGGCGGCTCAGCTACGGGCCCGGAAGCCTCGGCTACGCCGGCAACCGCTTCTGGCTGGCGCCGGGAGTGGGCCCGGTCAAGGTAGAGGACCTCTCGGCCTCGACGGCCCAGGACGGCGAGGCCTGGAGCGCCCCGCTGCAGTTCGCCAAGATCGGCGCCAGCAGCTATGGCACGCGGCCCCAGATTGACGCCGCCGACGCCATGGAGCTCGCCCAGGGCAACGCCGCCCGCCTGGTTCGCGAGGACGGGGGGGCCATGGTGCAGACCGTCGAGGCCCAGGAGATGGTGGGCGGCGTCCAGGCCTGGCGGGTCACCACCCTCCAGATCAACACCGAGGGCACCCCGTCGGCCCGCATCGAATCGTCCTACTCGCAGGTGACGCCCACCGAAGTTCGCTTCGTGGGCCACCGGCCCGACGTCTTCGAAGCCCAGGGCGTGACGCGCTATGTCGCCTCCCAGGCCGCGGCCCTCCCGCGCACCATGCTCATGGGCGAGGTCTACGAGAGCTCCTGGGTGACCTTTCGTGACGAGAGAAACAACCAGGCGATCGGCCAGGTCAAGGAGACCGTGGCCTACGCCGGGCGCCAGTCCGCGACCGTCACGGCGGGCAGCTTCCCGGGCTGCGACCTCCTCGACTCCATGATCCAGTTCGACGGGGGGGAGCCCAACGACGTCGAACGGAGGTTCCTCGACCCGTCCGCCGGCATGGTCAAGTACGTGCACCTGGACCTGACGGACGAGTGGGCCGGGCAGCGACACGATTACGATGCGGAATGGGTCCGCGCCGGCGCCCAGACCTGGGGCAACGCTCCCGCCTTCGATTTCGCTTCCTGCTTCCCGCTCCAGGTCGGCAACAAGTGGAAGATCGGCACCCCCGGAAGCTACACCGAGATCGGCCAGGTGGGGGCCCCGGGCTCGCTCGGCGGCTACAGCAACGTCTTCCCCGTCGCCTGGCACGACTTTGGCGGCTCGCACCCCCAGCAGTGGACGGACCACTGGGCCGACAAGGCCGGGTCTCGATACTTCGTCGGCATTACGCCCGACCCAGACGAGTACCCGCACACGGCCCTCTTGGTCGAGCCGCCGCGCCTGCCGCTCTCCTGTCCGCTCGGCTTTGCTGAGCGCCGCGACTCCAGTATCGTGGACGCCGTGAACGGCTCCAAGCTGGGCACCATGCACCACTTCATGATGCCCGTCGCGGCCGGCCTCTCGGTCAACACACCCGCCGGCCGCTTCGACAACTGCTTCCTCCTCTTCACCATCACGACGAACGTCGTTCCCTCTATGGACGTCTTCGGCTACTGGTACGACTTCGAGTACCGGGCGCCGGGCATCGGCATGGTGGACTACTGGACCATTAACGAGCAAAACCCCCCTGGCAACTGGGACCACGCCGGCTCCCTCCTCGGCGCCTTCATCAACGGCACCTGGTACGGCGAGCACTTCTAACCGACGTGTCCCGCGCCCGTCTCACGCTGAGGGCTCGCGTCTCCCGGATGCGCTTCGACGCCTACCTCGCGCATCCCGACCGGCCGCGCCTCGTCGCTGCCCGCGCCGCCGCCGCCGTACATCTCACCAACGAGGGATCGCCATGAAGCTCGCCTTCTCCAAGCCCACGTGCGACGCCGACGAGCAGAGGCTGCTCTTCGAGCACTTCCGCCCGACCGGCTTCGAGGGCCTGCAGCTCAAGCACGGCCAGTACGCGGCCTACCTCGACGCGCCCGCCCGCTTCACCGACGAGTGGGGTCACCTGCCCGGCGTCGCCTCGGCCCTCATCACCGGCGGGGGGCTCGACGAGGGCTCCATTGCCTCCCTCCGCCGGATACTGCGCTTCGGCTCCACGGTCGGCTCCGACCTCGTGATCCTGTGCGTGACCGGCTCGCGCGAGGGCCTGACGCGGCACGACCTGGCGCGCGCGGCGGGCCTGCTCGGCGACGTCGTGACGATGGGTAAGTCCGCAAGACTCGTCAAGCTGTCAAACATACTGCCTTGGGGGCGCGGGACCGTCGGGTCGAGCGTGGTCGCACTTGCCCAGGAGCTGGGCGTCTCACGACGCACGGTCTACCGGTACCTCGACGACCTGTGCGAGAGCGGTCTCCCCGTGGGCAGGGACGAGAGAGGCTACTTCCTATCGGGTGCTGCCCCCCGTGCCGCTTCCCTCACCTGCGCTGAGGTCAGTGCCCTGGCGGAGGCGGTCACTGCTGCCTGTCAGGCGGGTCTCGCCTCGGACCCAGCCGCCGCGAGATTCTGGGTGAGCTGGCAGTGCTGCGCGGCGTCCGCTATCTGACCGATGCCGGTGATCACCGTCGCAATGCCCGGCACGGAGAGCGCGTACTGCACCAGGGGGGCGCTGGGCAGGGCGGGCGCACCGACGCAGCGCACCACCTCCTCAGGAGACCGCGTCCAGCGCGGAGGCTTGCCGTAGAGGGCCCCGTCGGCGAACACCTTCATGCCGATGATGCCCATGCCTCGCGCCTGGGCCAGCGGAATGACATTGTACTGGTGGCTGAAGTAGCGCCGGTCGTTGGCGTTGATCGCGACCAGGAGCGTGTCGAGAAGCCCCTCCTCGTCGCGCTGTATGCAGTCCATCAAGACGGGCGAGGAGCGATGCCCCGTGATACCGATGTGCCGGATCAGCCGCTCTTCGCGCGGGTTGAGACCCGTTCGGTTCGTCCCGTCGCGAAAGTCTCGAAGCGCCGCCAGCGCCCCGATGCCTTCGGCTGTCGGGTTGGGCGCGTCCAGGCCTTCGTAGATGGCGTCGACTTCCTCGGCGTACATGAGATTGTGGATCTGAAACAGGTCTAGGTACGCGCCCTCAGGATAGTTGCTCTGGCCGTCGCCAAAGACTTGAGACAGGGTGCGGCGCAGGTCATCCACCGCCCTGGAACCTCGCGGCCCCTGGCTGTGGTCGCGTACGGCCGGACTGCTCCCACGCGCGTACCGGATCATCGTCTTGCTGGCGAGGAACACACTGCGGCGCAGCTTCTCGTCGTAGTTCGCCTGCCCGGGACACAGACCCAGGGCGCGGAAGGCCCTGCCGTAGTTGAGCTGACTGCCGGCATAGCCGTTAGAGGTGTCGAAGTAGTTCACACCGAGTCGCAAGGCCTTGATTATGATCTCCTCAGGACGGACGTCTGGGGGCGTCCACTGGAGGCTCGCCTGCCCCCCGAGACCGAGAGTGGTGACCTGGAACCCAGTGCGGCCCAGTGGGCGTGTCATGGGCGCCGCCTGTGCCGAAGCCGCCAAGGCGGTCGGCCCGCACAGCAGTCCCAGTCCCGCAGCCCCCACTAAACGCAGGAAATCGCGGCGCTCAATGAAGTTTGGGCCGGACATTGGCATACCCCTGTTCTTCGTCCAGTCTGCTCGACACCGAGGCACTTGCTAGCTCTGAGCGGGGCCATCTGCCACTGGCTCTTGGTGGCCGCGCCTCCCCATCGCGCGCCGATGACAGCGTTGCCCGATAGATCCACGCGGTTCGGTTGTCCACGTACGGGCCGTCGTAGCCGGCGAAGTAGAGCACGCGGCCATGGTCTTCCGGGAACGGGGAGACCAGGATGCGCCTCGTGGCGTCGAGGCTGCGGCCCTCGGGAACTGGGTGTTCCGGATCGAGGACCATACCCCAGTCGTAGCTGCCGTCGGGGCAACGAACCAGGTAGTGCGAACCGTTGAACGGGGGTCTGGGGAAGCCAGGATGGTAGATCTGAACGCCGGCCAGATACACCGTCCGGCCTGTGCGCGGTTCGGTGACGGCAGTGAAGGGGTTGTAGGCGCAGCGGATCGGGCCGAGATACCTGCCGCCGCCGTGGAACGCCTGCCCGAAGAACTCCCTCAGGTTCAGCTCAACGGTGGCCTCGTGACCCCGCTGGGGGTCAATGCGCTCGATGATCGGCTCAGGGAAGTAGCGGAACCCGATCAGCACCTCGTGCCCTGTGCCGTTCGGGTCGGGTACGGCCGTGAGGCCACGCATCATCCGCTGCTCATCATCCCAGATGGCCAGGTCGTACTCCTTCCAGCGATAGACCTGCTCCCAGCGCGGCTGCGGGCCATCCACCCGGCGGAAGACGCCACCCGAAAGCGACGACTCGTTAACGATGCAGCAGGCGGCGTACAGGTCACCATTGCACTCGGCGAAGGCCATGATCCGGCCCACGTCCCGCAGTTCCGGCTCCGGGGACCAGCGCAAGCCGCCGGGCGCGGTCGGGTCATACGCGGCGCGGTAGATGGCCGACCGGTACTCACCGACGGCCCCCCGTGTCCCGTCCACGTTCCTGCGAACAATGACTGGACGCCCGTCTCGCGGTCCACGTGCGACCCAAAGGAGCGAGCCGTGAACACCCCGCCCCGCGGCAGGTCCGGGCCGGGCAGAACCACGGACTCATCCCATCTTCCGGCTGCGTCATCGCGCACCAGGATCGTCTTCTTCGCCGACCAGCGAGCGGCCACCAGGCGGGCCACGGGCTCATCCAACTTGCGGCCATCGGCGTCCGTGGTGAACGTGACCGACGTCAGGGCTTCCACGCGGTACGGTGTCGGACCCAGATCGAGTTCCACCACCCAGGGCCCGGTCGGCGTCTCCTTGCGCAGGACGGCATATCCTGTGAAGCCCGGATCGAGAGTGGGCGGATTGCTGTAGGTCGCGCCGAAGCTCGCGAAGAGCTGCCCCCGGTGCGCCGCCAGGTGGTTCGCTTCGGTCGCGGCCAGCAGGCGGCCCTCGGCGTCCGTCGTGCCCGGGAAGTAGTCCTGGGTAAAGCGCAAGCCCAACGGGTCGTCCTTGACCGGCAGCGGGTCAGGCAACGGCCTGCCGTCAGCGGGTTGGGCAAGCTGCTGGCGTTGGCTGAAGAAGGCGTCCGCGTCCTTGTAAAGCTGATGGAACTCGCACTGGCTGATCCGGCCGTCCCCATCGCGATCAAGCTGAATGATGGCCTGCCTGTTCAGGTACGCGGTCCACTCCGTGCGGGTCATGAACCCATCGCCGTCGGCGTCCACAACCTTGAAGCGCGGATTGCTGGCCTCTCGCTCGCTGATCCTGCCGTCGCCGTCCCGGTCCAACTGCTGGAAGAGCTGTTCAGGCAGTGGCTGACCGCCGGGCTGTTGGTCCAGGGCGGTTAGGGCTATCAGCAGCCCCAACCCGATTGCGGCCGCCATAGGGCACCTCACGTGGCTGCCTCCTAATCAGCTTCGGGCAACGTGCCCCTGTAGATCCAGGCTGTATCGCGGTGCGGTCCCTGCGCTGCGTCGAACCCGCCGAAGTACCAGACCCGGCCACGGTCCTCAGGGAACGGCGACGTGCAGATCGTGCGTACTGAGCGCAGTCCCCCGAGCGCCGGGGGAACCACACCGGGATCATAGACCGCGACCGTTCCCTAGCGGCCATCCGTGTGGCGAACCAGGCACCAGGCGCATTTCGCTTGCGCATCACTGCCCTGCAGCCCTGGCATGATCCCGCCCCCGATGAGCAGGACGCGTTCGCCCGTGTCGGGGTGCACCGCAGGAGTCATCTCGTTGTAGGCGAAGATGGTCGTGAACCGCTGGCCTTCCTGGGCTCCGACAAGGCCGCCGAAGTGCCTGCGCAAGTCAAGCTCTATGGTGTGCTCGTGGTCTCGCTGGGGGTTGATGACCTCGATGACTCCGTCCACCTCCCCGCTGCACAGCAGCAGCTTTTTGCCCGGGTGCTCCGCGTCAGGGATCGCTGTGAGGCCCCGAATCCAGGCGACGCCCCTGTGGCTCGCCCGATGCCCCCACTCTCCGATCCACTCCCAGCGCGGTTGCGCACCGTCCACACGCCGGAATAGCCCGCCGTTGCCGGGCTGGTCCGGGGTGATGTCCACCGCCAGATAGGCGTCGCCGTTCGCTTCGCCACAGGACATGATGCGGCCAAGCCGCCCTGACAGCTCTGGTTCGGGTTCCCAGCGAACTCGGCCCGGCGACGAGGGGTCGAAGGCGCCGGTGAATACGTTGCCGTTCGTGAGGGCGGCGATGACGCGATCCACTCCGGTCATTCGATCCCGATGCACCCGCAGCAAGCGGACTTCCCCGCGTTGGCGGTTCGTGCCCGTCAACACACTCTTGGCCCACCGGCCAGTCTGGTCGTCACGGATGAACACGGCGATCTCGTCGGTGGACTCGTAGAGGCTACCTCCGGCAACGAGCAGCGTTACCGGATCGGCCAGCTCGGCCCCTTCGGCGTCGGTGCTGAACGTCAGGGAGGCCAGCACCGCGACGCGCACGCTAGGAGGACCGAAGCACGCGTCCACTTCCCACGGCGCTCCGGCCGATGGCTTGACCAGCACACTCGGGCCGGGATTGGGTGCATTGGCGCTGTCGTGGTTCCACATGCTGATGGCCGCGTACAGCCGCCCCCGATGCGCGACGATGTAGTTGCACTCCGTGCCGGTCATCAGCCGCCCGTGGGCGTCCTCCGTCCCGGGAAGCCAGTCACGCCGGAAGACCAGGTCTGTGAAGGCTTTGCTGTCGGAGAGGGGTACCGGGCCTCCGCCCGCGGCGTGGTACGCCCGGTCGGTGGGAGCCGCGAAAGCCTCGACCTCCTGCCGCGTCACCACTCCGTCTTGATTGGCGTCCAGCCGCGCGAGCCACTCGCCGGGCAGTTCATCCCGCGTCAGCTTCCCGTCGCCGTTGCGGTCCAGGCGCTGGAAGCGTTCCTCGAGGCTCATTCGGGTCGCCGGCTGCTGCTGCGCGCCACAGAGAGCTGTAAAGGTCATGGCGATGAGACTTGCCGTAAAGCGTGCAGGCCCTGTTCACTGCCCTGCACCTCCCGCCGGGGGCTTTCACCGCCGGCGGGCCTCGATCCCCGCCGCCTCGAGTACCAGTCCGCGGAAGACCTGGTAGGTCGGCGCCTTGTACCAGTCGGTCTGGGTCATGAAGATCGCGAACAGCTTGTTTGTGCGGTCAATCCAGAACTGGGTGCCGTCGGCGCCGCCCCAACCGTAGCTGCCCCGGCCGTCCACCACGCCGCCGAGGCCGTACATCTGGCCCCGCACCTGCACCTGGTTCTCGAAGATGAGGTCCACGGTCTCCGGCTTCAGCACGCGCACTCCATCCAGCTCGCCCCGGTTCAGAATCATGAGGCAGAAGCGCTCGTAGTCGCCGGCGGTGCTGAGCATGCCGTGCCCGCCCATGAACAGCGTCGGCTTCACCGTCGGGTCAGCCGCCTGGCGTCCCGGTTCGAGCACGCCCGGGCTGGGCTGCCGGTAGATCTGGCACAGGCGTCCGACCTCGTCCGGTGGCACCCAGAAGTCCGTGTCCACCATCTTTACAGGCCCGGTGAGCTTCTCACGCACCACCTCATCCAACGGCTCTCCGGCCACGGCCTC
>CAZSOQ010000010.1:0-41348 GCA_964608495.1 uncultured Armatimonadia bacterium
CGATCGACAGGGCAACCGCCGGCCCCGGAGTCCGGCGTCCCGGATCAGGACGCGGCGCCCCGGATTACGCCCCGCCATCCGGCCCCAGCGCCCCTGCCAGGAAGGCCGCGAGGGCCTTGGCCGACCGCAACAGTGCCTCGATCTCGACAGCCTCGTCCGGACTGTGAGCCTGGCCGTCGGCCGAGGGCCCAATCAGGAAGGTCGGGACCCGCCCCAGGGCCGAGTAGTAGGAGGCGTCGGTCCAGCCGATCATGAAGTCCAGCGCGGCCTCCTGCCCCACGGCGACCCGGTAGGCCTCCTGCAGGGCCTGAAGCCAGGGACCGCCCTCGGGCTCCTCGAAGGGTATCAGGTCCTTGATCCAGCCCACGCGCGGCGAGTGCTCGCGGAGCCACTCGTCGCGCTCGGCCGCAGCGGCCACGGCGGCGGCGAAGTCCTCGCGCAGCGCCCCCGCGCCCCAGGGATGCCCGGCCTCGACCGAGCCCCGCGCGTCCTCCAGGCGGTAGACGATGTTGAGCTGCATCTCGGCCGCCCCGGGGACCACGGCCGGGTGCACACCCGCGCGAAAGACGCCGATGTTGACCCGGGCGTCGGGGTAGAGGGTCTCGCGGCGTAGCTTGAACTCATCCACGCCCCGCTTGACCACCAGCGCCTTCTCGAGGGCCGAGACGCCCGTGCCGCTCGCCGCGTGCCCCTCGCGCCCCTCGACCGTGACCTGCGCCGTGAGGCAGCCGTAGCACCCGCGGCTGATGCGCCCGTCGTACCCGTCCACGAAGACCGCCACGTCTCCGCTGTAGCCGCGGTCGAGACAGGCCAGCGTCCCGGCTCCGCTGCCGTTGCACTCCTCGTCCACGACGCTCTCGAGGATCACGCGGCCGCCCAGGTCGCGCCCTGCGCTGAGCAGCGCGCGCAGAGCCCACACCGCGATGGTGAGCCCGCCCTTGCAGTCGCTGGTGCCGCGCCCCCACATCCATCCGTCGCGCACCTCGGCGGCCAGCGGGGGTATCGTCATGTTGTCCACGCCGACCGTGTCCATGTGGCCGTTGATGACGATGGTGGGGCCGGGCGCGGGCAGCCTGAGATCGGCGACGAGGTTGGGCCGCCCTTCGAAGCAACGGTTGCGGGGCCCCAGGACGCCCATGCGGTCGTAGATGTCCGCGGGGCAGTCGAAGAGCTGCACTTCCGCCCCCAGATCGGAGATGAGCTCCGCCAGCACCTCCTGGCCCGCCGCTTCGCCCGACGGGTTCGCGTCGCCCGAGTAGGGATTGGTCGTCTCGGTGCGCACCAGGCGGGCGAGCGTCGTCACCAGCTCGTCGCGGTTGTCCTCCAGGAAGTCGCTGAGCCTGTC
Source organism: uncultured Armatimonadia bacterium (assembly GCA_964608495.1). GTDB lineage: Bacteria > Armatimonadota > Zipacnadia > Zipacnadales > FEN-943 > JAKORR01. The sequence continues at coordinate 1,346 of CAZSOQ010000010.1, forward strand.
CACGGCTGTTCCCACCTCTAGCGGCCGACGGTGGCTCGCCGCGCACGGCCTCGGCCGGCCCCGGGAGCCCTCGGCGTCGCATGGTGTATACTTGCGGCGATTGAGGTTCGGCCGACCTCGGCCCATTCCTGTCCGGCGCCGCGGCGGTGCTGGAGGCGAGGGAGCAGGCGGATGTATGACCTGATAGCCGTCGGCAGCGCAACCGAGGATGTCTTCGTGCATGTCCGCGAAGCCAAGGTCGTGCGCGTGGAGGACGCCGAGGGTGAGGTGGCCCTGCTCGCGCTGCCCTACGGCGGCAAGGTGGCCGTGGACCAGCTCGAGGTGATGACGGGAGGCGGCGCCACCAACGTCGCGGTGGCCGCCGCGCGGATGGGGCTGAAGGCGGCGTGCCTGTGCCGGGTGGGCCGGGACGGCCCGGGCCAGCGCATCGTTGAGGAGCTCGAGGGGTTCGGCGTGGGCACCGAGCTGGTGCAGTACACCGACGATTTTCGCAGCGGCTATTCCGTGCTGCTGACCGACTACGCGGGCGAGCGCACCATCCTGGTGCATCGCGGCGCCACCTGTCACCTGGCGGTGGACCGCGCGTGCCTGGACCGGCTGGCGCAGACGAAGTGGCTCTATGTCGGGTCGCTGCGTGGGCCGGCGGCCCAGCTCTTCTTCGACCTGGCGGACTTCGCGGACGAGCACGGGATCAAGCTGGCGGTCAATCCGGGCGCCACCCAACTGGCGCTGGGGGTGCAGGGCCTGGCGCCCGTCCTGGCGCGCACGGAGCTCATCGTCCTCAACAAGGACGAGGCCTACGAGCTCACGGGTGTGGAGCCCGACCGCAGCCACACGGACGAGCAGGCGATGCTGCGCATGTTGCGGGAGGCCGGCTGCAGGATGGTGGTTATCACCGAGGGCGAGGAAGGCGCGGACGGCTACGACGGGGAGGCCTTCTACTCGGTGCCGGCCTTCGAGACCCAGGTGGTCTCGACGGTGGGCGCGGGGGACAGCTTCGGCGCCGGCTGCCTCACGGCCCTGCACCGGGGCCTGCCTCTGGCCGACGCCATCAAGATCGGGGCCGTGAACGCCGCCCGCGTGGTGACGCAGGTGGGCGCCAAGCATGGGCTGCTGACGTGGGAGGAAGCCACGGCTCTGGTGGCCGAGCAGGGCTAGCCTGGCGGACGGCAGAGGAGACCCTAGCGCCGCCACGGCCGGTACGAATGGGGCCCCCGTCCGCGCGGTTGCTGCGTGCGCGCGCGTCCGCCTTCCCGCAGTGGCCCCGCCATCAAAGACGCAGTGGCACCGCACCGCCACGCGGCCCCCCTTCCCGGCGACCGCGCCGGACCTCCTCGACGGCGGTGAACAATCCCCGGGGGGATCCGTCTGTGTGGGTGTGAACCTGGACCCTTCAGCCAACCCAAACATACGCGCATCCGGAGGTGCTCGAACGATGAACAGGCTTCTTATGGTAGTGCTCTCGATTGCAGTCGTGGGTGCCCTGGCCACGGGCCCGGTGGCCCTCGCCGATGACGAGCCGGCGCCCCCAGCCGCGGGTCAGGGGATGGGGCCCGGCGGTGGCGGGGCGGGCCTGGGCGCCGGGATGGGTCCCCGCGCCAACAGAGGCGGTGGGCAGATGGGCATGGGCGGACGCCGCGCCATGGGTATGGGTATGGGTGGTGGTGGGGCCGTGGGCTTGGGCCGCGGTTACGTCGAGCCCAACGCCGAGAGCCAGAAGATCTGGGAGGACCTGGGCAAGCTGCAGAACGATATGCACCTCAAGCAGTGGGAGATCTACGGGCTCATGGCCCAGCAGCCGATGGACAAGGAGAAGGTGAAGGCCGCCTTCCAGGAGATAATGCAGCTTCGGCAGCAGCAGAACACCCTTCGGCAACAGCTCCAGCAGTACTGGCACGCCCTGCCGGGCGCCGCTGGTCAGGACGGGCAGGCCGGTTTCGGCCAGGGGCCCGGAGGCGGGCGCGGTCAGGGCCGCGGCGCCAGGGGGCGCGGCGGGCAGGGCGGAGGCGGAGCGCAGCTCCCGCCGCCCGCAGCGCAGTAGGCCAGCTTCTGCTTGGCTGATGACATAGATGGCAGTGCCGCGAGGACCGGTGCCCCCCGGTCCTCGCGGCTTTACCACGTAGGACACTGCGCGCCCTCGACGAATACGCACGCTATGGGCAGGCCCCCGCCATCCACGGCAGCCCCCCTGGCGGCCTTCCTCCTGGGGTTGTTGTGTTGCCTTCCCGGTCCACGAGCTGACCTGATGGACAGCCTGGAGCGGCGCATCGGCGACATGGCGGCCCGGGGCCTGGAGCACGAGGCGGGGTTGTGGCGGGGGCCCGAGACTGCCGCGCTGCTCGAGGCCATCACGCGGGATCTCTTCGCGCTGCGCTCGCGCGACCTGCCCTACGTGCTGCGCACGGTGGACAATCACCAGATCAACGCCCTGGCTCTGCCGGGCGGGCACCTGTACGTCTTCCGCGGGCTCGTGGCCCACGCCAACTCCGTGGACGAGATCGCCGCGGTCGTCGCCCACGAGATGGGGCATCTGGAGGACCGGGACTTCCAGCGCACGGTCGGGCGCCAGCTCCTGTGGTGGGCCCTGGCCGGGTTGCTGCGGCGCGAAGACCAGGACGACGCGGCCTATGCGGCCCTCATGGCGGGGCTGCTGAGCTCCCTGCGACACTCCCGGCGCCAGGAGGACCAGGCCGACGGCGAGGCCGTGCGCCTGACCTTCCTGGCCGGCTACGATCCCTCGGGCCTGCTCACCTTCTTCTCGAGGATGCGGCGGGACCAGAGCTCCTGGGCCGAGCGCCTGTTCCTCACTCATCCCGAGCCGGAGCGTCGCGAGGAGAGAACCCGCGAGCGGCTGGACTGCTGGCTTCGCGGCCAGCCCACGGCCGCCCTGCGTCTGTGCCTGTCGCTGGAGGCCCGGGGACGGCCCGCGCTGGCGTGGCAACTGGCCCGCCGGTGCTGTGAGTGGCCCGCGCATCGCCGGTGGGCCGAGGTAGAGGCGGCACGGCTCGAGCCGGTGGTCGCGGAGGTGGCGGCCCTCTCGCTTGAGGCGCCGCGCGCCGGGAGCAGCCCTCGCGAGCTGGCCGCCGCCCTCGAGGAGCTTCAGCGCAACCGGACCATCCAGCAGGCCCTGGAGCTCGCGCAGGCCGTGGACCCCGAGACCGGCGAGCTGCGGTACGGCACCGCGCTCGCCTACACGGTGCGGGCCCTGATGCGGCTGCGGGCGATGACCGACGCGGGCCTGGAAGCCGTCTACCGGCTCGGGCTGGGAGCCGAGCTGCCGGCCTCGGTGGCCGAGCACCTGGCGGGAACGGTGGGCGAAGTGCAGCGCGCTCGCCAGGCCGGATGGGCTCTGGCCGCCGTGCTCGGCGAGCTGGTGGCCTCGGGGCCCGGCGAGCCCTTCGGACGCCTCAACAGCGCGCGCTTGGCCGGGGTCCTGGGGCAGGTGCGATGGGCCGAAGCCCGCATCGGCGCGGCCCGGGAGAGCATCGCCGAGCTGCTGGCCGCGTGTACGCTGAGCCTGGCCCGCCACAGCCACGAGGCGCTCGCCGCCGCCTGCCGCGAGCAGCCCCGCGCCGCGGACCTGCTGCGATTCTTTGCCCGCGCGCAACCCGGGGAGCCGAGTGGTGCCCGAGCCGAGGAGCAGGGGGCGGACCCCGAGGCGGCCCTCGCGGCCGCCGCGATGGATCGCGACGACGTGGAGGCGATGCTCTCACGCTGGTCGGCCCACTTGCGGGACGGCCCCGAAGGGACTGATAATGGCAGGCGGGTCGAGGACCTGTACGTGGTGGCCGGCGTGGCTTACCGTCAGGCTCTCGAAGAGATCGCGCTGGCACGCCGGGGCGCTGGGACGGGAAGCCGGTAATGCGCTACGGGGTCCTATCGGACATACACAGCAACCTGCCAGCTCTGCAGGCCGTCCTCGACGCACTGGCGGCGGAGGGGGTGGACGGGTATCTGTGTCTGGGCGACGTGGTTGGCTACGGCCCCTTCCCCAACGAGTGCTGCGAGAAGCTGAGGGAGCTGGACTGCGTGGTCGTGCGCGGCAACCACGACGAGTCGGCGGTGAAGCCGGGAAAAGAGATGTGGTTCACCTCGGCTGCGCGGGCGTGCATATTGTGGACGCGGGACGTGCTTACCGACGACAACGCGGCCTTCCTGGCCTCCCTCGAGCCACGGTACAAGGGCGACGGCTATGTGCTGTGCCACGGCTCGATCTTCGACCAGGACTTCTACACGACGACTCCCCACGAGGCGTTGATGAGCTTCCGCGTCCTCGATGCGCAGATCGGGCTGTTCGGGCACACGCACTACGCCGAGTGGTTCGAGTACTGTCCCGAGCGGCGGGGGATGCCCAGCCACCACCCGGCGCCGGACGGGCGGAGCGTCCAGATGGAGGACGGCGTGCTCTACCTGGTCAACCCCGGGGCAGTGGGCCAGCCGCGCGATCGGAATAGCTGCAGCGCCTACGGTGTGCTGGACCTGGAGCGGAGGCGCTTCGAGCTGAAACGGGTACCCTATAACATAGCGGAGACGCAAGACGCCATCATAGCCGCCGGACTGCCCGAGGCGATGGCCGCACGGCTGAGCGTGGGCATCTGATCGCCGCGCAACGCTCGCCTGCGGCGGGGCTCTCGGGCGTGGGCCGGACAAGCCGCGCAGGGGTGAGGCCCAGTGCCGCTGGAAGACAAGCAGGCTGCACGAATGGTCGAACGCGAGCTACACAAGATCGCCATTGACCCCGCCCTCGTCACTGTTGCGGTCATAAACCAGGTCGCCTACATCGGCGGTCGGGTCCGCCGGCTGCGCACGGCCGACGGCCGGGGTCTGGACCTGAGGAAGGCCATGCAGGATCTCGAGGACCACCTGCGCCTATTGCCCGGCATCCGCGACGTGGTCGTAGACGCCACCTACGACCTCTAGGGGTCGCGGCTGTCTTTCGTGCCGGATGGGCGTCGCCGCTCGTCCGGAACCGCAGGTCGGGGAGTCCCTTCCACATGCGCATCAAGGTATGCGGCCTGACCCTCATGCGCGATCTGCGCCTCGCCGAGCAAGCCGGCGCGGCGTACGTGGGCTTCGTGGTCGAGGCCGACTCGCCTCGGTCCCTCGCGGCGGATGCCGCAGCACTGCTGGCCCGGGCGGCCCGCGCGCCGCGGGTGTACGTCACCGTAGACATGGACCCGGAGCGCCTGCTGGCCCTGACGGGGCGGACCCGCCCGGCGGCCGTGCAGCTCCACGGTCGCGAGGACGCCGAGCATATCGCGGGGCTGCGCGCCCGGTTGCCGGGGGAGGTGGAGCTGTGGCGGGCCTGTAGCCTGCCTGCCGACGCCGGGCCGGGTGAGGTGGGCGAGGCGCTCGGGCTGGCGCGTGAGGCCGGGGCCGCCGGGGCCGCCCGAGTGGTGCTGGATGCGCGCGTCGGACAGAGGAGCGGCGGGACGGGCGTGCGGCTGCCCATCGAGCAGGCCGTGGAGTTTGTGCAGGGGTGCCCCGTGCCCTGTCTGCTGGCCGGCGGGCTCACCACCGACGACCTGGCCGAGGTCTGGGAGCAGGTGCGGCCCTGGGCGCTGGACCTGTCGAGTGGTCTGGAGTGCCGGCCGGGCGTGAAGGACCCGGCGACGCTGCAGCGCCTGGGGGAAGTCCTGGCGGCGGCCGGGGCCGAGTGACTGCTGCGTCGGCCTGCCCGGCGCTCCGGCGGCCGCTGTGGCCCGGCGCAGCGCCGCGGTCCGTGTGGGCACCACGCAGGCCCGCGCGGTGGTGTGATTGCCCCGGGGGAATCCCGCTATACTAGTGCCGCGAGCGGGTTGGCCCGCGAGGCTGCGCGGCAACCTGGGGGACGGTCCCGCAGCTAGGAGGCCCTTCCATGCCGAGCACGCAGGACGTCGCTCACGAGCGCAGGGCGATCATCGCGCCCTCGATGCTCTCCGCCGATTTCCAGAACCTGGCCGCGGACATCCGCCGCCTCGAAGAGGCGGGCGTGGACTGGCTGCACTTCGACGTGATGGACGGGCACTTCGTCGAGAACCTCACCTACGGCCCGATGATCGTCGAGGCGGCTCGGCCGCTCACCGACCTGTTCCTAGACGCCCACCTGATGATCGAGCAGCCCCTGCGCCAGGCGGAGAAGTTCGCCCGGGCCGGCGCCCAGCTCATCTGCGTGCACCAGGAGACGGTGGACGACGTCGCCGACGCGATGGCGGCAATCCACGATCTCGGCGTCAGCGCCGGCCTTGCCATCAACCCCGACACGCCCGTCCAGGCCGTGGTCCCGGCCCTCGAGACCTGCGAGCAGATCATGCTCATGTCGGTCTTCCCCGGCCGTGGCGGGCAGAGCTTCATCCCCGAGACCTACGACCGCCTGCGCGAGCTGAGCGCCCTGGTCGAAGGCGTAGGCCGTGAGATAATCATTGAGGTGGACGGAGGCGTGGTGCCTCCCATCGCGGCCGAGCTGTGGCTGCGGGGAGCGCGGGCCTTCGTGTCGGGCAGCTTCCTGTTCCGGCACCCGGGGGGCTATGGCTGCGCGATCCAGGAGTTCCGCGATGCCATCGCCGGAGTCGGGGGATAGCGGAGAGAGGCCGGCGGGGGGAGCGAGCAGCCCCGCGCCCTTCGGGGGCCGAGGCTAGGTCTGGGACGCGGGGCGCAGGCTCAGCCTCTCGAAGCGCACGGGCTCCTCGCCGGAGCCGGCCACCTCGAGCAGTCCCCATTCGCCCCGGCTGACCACCTGGGGCGCCCACACCAGCGCCTGGCCCTCGTCGGCCTGCGCGGGGGTCCAGCGGGCGGACAGCGGGGTCTTGCCGTCACCCAGCACGTGCCACGTACCGTCGGGGAGGAAGCACTTGGCCCGCCAGGGCGCGGCCTGAGTGGCCTCCGCGGGTCTCGGGCCGAAGGGCAGCCAGGCCGGATCGGGCCCGTAGCCCGACCACCCGGCAGCGGCCGCCAGGTCAACCCGGCCCTCGGACTCCTGCAGCCAGCTTGCGTAGCGAGCAGCCAGGGCCGACAGAGTGCCCAGCTCGGCCCCCAGCACCCACCGCAGGGCCTGCGTGCCATGCGCCGCCTGGATCCACAGCAGCAGACCACAGGCCATGCGGCCTGCTCGAGCGGAGGTCACGTCGGCCGAGTAGGGCCCCTCGGTCTGCCAGAACCGCACGGCCCCCACCACGTCGCTCTCGATCAGGCCGGTGAGGTCGGCCGTGCCCACGGGCCACAGGCCGTCTATCCACTGCTGCGCCGCCGGGGAGCGCCAGGACTCGCCCGTCGCCTGCTCGGCCTCGCGGGCCAGCGCCGCCAGCAGCCAGGCCTGCCCGAAGAGTCCCTCCAGGCTGGGCTCGGGATCGCGGTAGCCGCCCAGCTCCGGCAGCCGCGCGTGGGCCATCTCGTGCGCCAGCTCGCGCTGCCACTCCTCCGCGGGCCGCAGCGTGTTCACCTGGTACAGGTAGACGTCCGCGTCCACGGTCTCGCCGCCGGCCGGGCCGGACTCGCAGAGCCACACGCGTAGCGGCGTGGGCCCCTCGGGCCGGGGGGCCAGCTCGCTCAGGTAGGCCTCGAAGCGGGCCAGGATGCGGGCCAGGCTGGCGGCCAACGGGCCGTAATCGCGCCCCTCGCGGCTCAGCAGGTTGGAGGGATAGTAGACCCGCCCGCACTGCCACGTCCGCGCGCGGGCTGTCTCGCCGGCGAAGGAGTAGATGACGCGGTTGAACTCGCAGGACTCGCCGGTCAGCACGCCCGGAGGCACGGTCCTGGTCACGGGCCGACCACTGGTCCTCATCTCGCCGGGGTACAGCACGGAGACGGTGGACGCCGCCGTCACGCTCTGCGTGTCCGGCCGCCGGATGACGAAGCGCACGAAGTGGACGGGCAACAGCGAGAGCTGGTCGGTCACCAGGCGCGTGGGGAAGGTCTCGCCGTAGCAGATCCTCTCGAGGCGGCCGACGGCGTAGGTGTTGCCGGGGGCGAGGCCGACGATGGCCGCGTACTGCTCCACCGCGTCGTCCAAGCGGCCCAGCAGCTCGTCCACGTAGCCCAGGTTCATGCGCAGCTCGGGCGCCATGGGGTGGGTCTTCACGGCCTGGGTCAGCAGCTCCGCGGCCTGCTCCAGCTTGCCGTCGTTGATGAGCTGCCGGGCCTCGCGGATCACCTGGCCCTCACTGGGCGGGGCGCCGGGCTCGGGGTCGGCCGCGAAGGCCGGCAGGCCTGCCAGCAGGGCCAGGACTAGGCCGAGGAGGACCAGCGGCCTGGGGCTCACGAGGCTTGGTCCTCCCAGGAGGTCGCTGCGCGACCTTCGTGACAGTGGATGCGGTCGATCACCTCGGCCACCATCCCCTCGTCGGATGGGTCCACGACGGCCTCGACGTGGTAGATCTTGTTGGTGGGTTCACATAGCCAGGCCGCGCCCCTGAGGTTGTTGGCCCACCGTCGCCCGATGAGCCTGAGCGCCACGCCCGCCATGTGGGCGAAGGGCATGGCGCTGATCCCCGACAGGGCCAGGGCCCCCTCGTGGCCGTGGACGTCGGCCACGTCGGTCTTCAGGCGGAAGTGGCGCCAGTTCTTCTTGTTCTTGTCGTACAGGAAGCTCTCGAGGTCGGTGCCCTGGAGGGCCACGTCGGCCAGTCCCCAGCGCACGATGGCCAGCTTCTCGCGGCCGTGCTCGAAGTTCAGCCGGAGCAGGCCGGTGAGGAGCTCCTGGCCGACGAGCTTGAAGCCCGCGGGGACCTGGCAGCGGAAGCCGTACAGGGCCCAGTTGACCCAGGGGCCCGTGGTGTGGTCCTCGAGGGTGGTGAGGATCTGCTCGGCCAGCGTCACCACATCGCTGCCGGGGGGCCCCAGCACCTGCACCAGCGTGGTGCGCCCGCAGTCTCTGCAGAACCAGGCGGCGCCGAGAGCCTCCTGGTCGGAGCGCCAGCCGAAGAAGCGCAGGCTGCTGCGTTCCTTGCCGAGCTTCATGCGCAGGGCCGGCCGCTCGTCCACCTGGACCTCCTGCCCGGCGCGACCCTTGCGCATGCTGTTGAGGTAGCGGGCGACGACCTTCTCGACGTCAACGAAGCCGCGGCTGGAGGCCCACTTGACCTCGAGCCGCGGCTGGTCGGGCCCGTCCAGGCGGAAGTAGCCGTCGTCCTCGTTGCCGGTGAGCGCGGCCGGGGTCCAGTCCCTGGGCACGCGGACCCTGAAGCCGCTCCAGGCGAAGGTCTCCCAATCGCGCGGCACCTCAATCTCCCTGCGGATCCTGGCCATGCGTGAAGGTCGCTCCAGAGTCAGAAGTCGAAGTCTATGCGGCGACGTCGCAGATGGACGTTGTTGAGTATGCCCACCATCATCATGCAGGCCACCATGTGGCTGCCCCCGTAGCTGAGGAAGGGCAGCGGCATGCCCTTGACGGGCATGAGCCCGATGGTCATCCCGACGTTCGCCACGACGTGGGTCACGAAGATGCCTGCGATGCCGGCCGCCAGGAGAGCGCCGAAGGTCTCGCGAGCCGCCTCGGCTATGGCCGTCGCCCGGTAGATCAGCAAGCCCAGGAGCCCGAGGGTGAAGCAGGCCCCCAGGAAGCCCAGCTCCTCGCCGATGGCCGTGAAGATGAAGTCGGACTCCTGGTCGGGTATGAAGGACAACTGGGTCTGGGTGCCTCGCATGTAGCCCTGGCCGAGCAGGTGGCCCGAACCGACGGCGATGAGGGACTGGCTCATCTGCCAGCCCGCGCCCTGGCTGTCGGCCTCCGGGTTGGTGAAGGACAGCAAACGGGCCTTCTGGTGCGGCTTGATGACGTTCGTGAACCAGGCCCCGGCGAAGAGCGCCAGGAGCACGGAGACAAGGGCAAGCAGATGGGCCGCCCGTGCACCCGCCACATAGCTGAGGACCAGCCAGGACCCGACCAGCACCACCGGCGTCCCCATGTCCGGCTGGGCCAGGGACAGCAGCATCGCGGGCCCCAGCATCAGGAAGCTGACGACGGTCCTGGTGAACTTGCTCACCCCGGGCTCCGGCCGCGACCAGTAGGCCGCCACGATGATCACGGCCGCGACCTTGGCCAGCTCCGTCGGCTGCAGATGGAAGGGCCCCAGGGCCAGCCATCGCTGGGCTCCCCTTACCTCGCCGGCGAAGAACAGGACCAGCACCAACAGCACCAGCGACAGACCGTAGAGCGGCCAGGCCAACGGCTGCAGGCGAGCGTAGTCGAACAGCGCCATTGCCACCACCGCCGCCAGTCCGACGCCTATCGCCACGACCTGCAGGTAGTACCGGTGGGACGCGCCAGCCTTGCCGTGCGTGCAACTGTAGACCATCAGCACGCCGATGGCGGCGAGGATCACCGCCGTTGCCACCACCGCCCAGTCGGTTTTCGCCAGCAAAGCCCGCAAAGCCTGCGCCTCCTGCCAAGGCCGCTGTCAACCTACGCGGCACGCGGAGGATGCCGTGGGAACCGGACCCCTGCCGCGGCGTGCTCCCGGCGGCACATGCCCTACCAGCCTCCGCGCCACCGGGCATCGGCCTCGGGCACGCAAACACCCTCCCCAGGTTCCGGTTTCGCGTCACCTGCGCGGCTGCCAGTATGCCGGTTTTGGGCCAGGGCAACAAGCCGCCGCCCTGCCTCGCGGCCGGCGCTATCCCCCGGCGGCGGGCTGCTGGCCCGTCCTGCCCCCGGGCTTGTCTGGTGGGGCCTTGCGCTCCGGCGCCGGCTCGTCCAGGGGAATCCCGTCGAGGGCCGGCTCGATCTTGGCCAGGTCGAGACCGAAGCGCTTCAGGATCGTCGGCGTCACGTCCGCCCGGTTGCCGTCGCGCGTCACCAGCTTGTCGTTCGTCGCCAGGAACACGTAGGGAGCGTAGGAGTGTCCCGTCGCCCCCTCGTTGAACCCGTGATCCACGGTGACGTAGACGAGGGTCTGGTCGTACAGGCCCAGCTCCTTGAGCTTGGCGATGATCTTGCCCGTCCATTCGTCGTCGGACTTGATCCCGTCTGTGTACTCCTGGGAGTTCTCGCCGTGCTTGTGGCCGCTGTGGTCGGGCTCGGCGAAGTGGATGAACAGGAAGAACCGCTCGGCCTTGTGCTTCTCGATGGTCTCCAGCGCCAGCTCGCCGACCTTCTCGTTCTGGACCAGCCCGTTGACCCACAGGTCCATGTGGTCCTTGGTGTTGAAGTAGGGCTTGGGGGGGAAGACCACGAGCAGCTTGCCGTCTTCCTCGACCAGGGCCCCACCTTCGGCGACGGTCCCGCCGGCCTTGGGCTTCGGCGGGACCCTCTTGCCCTGCTTCTGACGGCGCTTGGCCCAGGTGTCGAAGGGCACCTTCTGGGTGTCGTCGGCGTCCACGTGCCCCTTCTTGCCCACGATGGCCCCCGTGAAGATGTTGTCCGGGCCGAGGAACTGCTCCAGCCGCTCGAAGACCGTGTAGCCCACGGGGATGGGGCCATACTTGCCGTTGCTGTAGACCCCGGACTTCTCCGGCGCGTAGCCGGTCAGGATCTGGGTCCACCCCGCCTTGGTGTCCGTGGCGCCCATGGTGACGTCCATGGCCACCAGCGCCCCTTCCGCAGCCAGCGCCACCAGGTTGGGGACCTCGTTGCGGCCGATCATCTCGTGCAGGTGATCGCGTTGCGCCCCGTCCCAGCCGATCAGCACGATGTTCCTCGGGGGATCGGCCGCCACCCCCGTGCCCTGAACCAGCAGGGCGCCGGCGACGAGAACCAGCAGGGAGCCGATACACAGGTTTCGCCTTGAGGGCACGTTCCATTCCTCCCGCGGGAGTCAGGCCTTCGCACCCGCACCGCCGACCCCCGGTTCTGGGGTCCGCTCAGGTCGTATTACGCGCGACTGCGGCCCAAGGTTCGGTTCCGCGCGCCCTGTGGGGCCCCGGCCGGTGCGCCCCACGCCCTAGTTCAGGCTCGGCGGCTCGGGGCGCGGGGGCTCGGCCGCGGCGAAGAACCGCAGACGCGCCAGGTCCTGCCGCAGCAGCCTGATTTCGGCCTCGAGCCGCTCGGCCGCCGAGGGTATCTCTAGCAGCCTCTGCCGCTCGCGCGCGCCCGTACCCAGGTGCGCCGCGACCATGTAGGACAGCCGCGCGGGGTGCTCGGGGATCTCGGGCTGCGCGCCTGCCTGGCTCAGGAGCGCCAGCAGCAGCGACAGGTGCTCGCCGAACAGCTCCCTGACCTCGCGCACCAGGTCGGCGTCCACATCCTCGTCGTGCATCTCACCCAGCCCGGCGAAGAACACCTCGGCCTGGGGATAGGGATGCTGGCGTAGCACCTCGCGGATGCGGAAGCGGTGCCGGCCGATGCCCACCACGCGCCAGGACCCGTCGTCCACCGGCCAGGCCCGGGCCACGATCACCTCGGTGCCGACCGGGTGAGGCACCGCGGCCCCGCCTACTTCCCGCCCCTCGGCGATCAGGGCCGTGCCGAAGACCCGCGCTCCGGCCAGCACGTCCTCAAGCATCCGCAGGTAGCGCTCCTCGTAGACGCTGAGCACGATGGGCATCCACGGGTAGAGCACGGAGTTCAGGGGCATTAGGGCGAGCTTCACGCCACCATCGTCCCCCAGGCGAGCCGGCCGCTCCGGGGCGCTCCGGTCGGGCCCGGGGACGCCCGGAGGGCCTTGAAAGTCTCCGCCAACAGGCCTACTATAGCGGGTAGTTCATGACCAGTCACGCCGATTCCATCCTCGATCTCGCCCGCCGCTGCGTGGCCTCCTTCTCCACGGCCGACGCCGCCGCGCAGATGGGCGAGGCCAATATGGCCTTCGGGCTGGCCAAGATCCTCTGGGCCCAGCAGGAGGCCGGGGCGCCGCCGCGCGCCTGCTTCATCGCCAGCCCGGACTCGACGATCACGCGCAACACGAACCGTTGGGCCTCCGGGTTCGGCTACGGCGGCAAGCTCGTCAGCGAATGGCCCGAGCCGACGGTGGTGCTGGACGCCAAGCCCAACGCCTGCGGGATGCTGGTGGGCGGTCTCGCCGAGGTCCCGGCGGCCGACGAGGTGGCCGTGCGGCTGCAGGAGATGCTGTCCCGCCCGGCCGAGCTGCAGGGCGTGCCGGTCCGCTGGGATTTCGCCGTGAGCAACCACTTCGTTGACCTCTTCTCGAGCCATTCCTTCGCGGGCGGGCCGGAACTGCCGCCCTGCGTCTTCATCATCCACGGGTCGTGCCCGGAGCTGCGCGAGGCGACGGACCTGGGCCCGGGGCTGTACTGGGACAAGTCTCCCGCGCTCATGGCCAGGGCCGACGTGGTCGCAACGCCCTGGGGGCCGCTGCGCCTGCTGCGCGGCCCGGCCGCCACAGAGTACCTGGAGTTCTTCGACCGGGCGGCGGACTTCGCCGCCGAGAAGCGCCTCATGGCCGCGCGGGCGCTGTTCGGCGACTTCCAGCCCCTCGCCAACCTTTTCCATCAGGGCCTGCTCTCCACCGGCGAGATGCTCCTGGGGTGCCACCATGCCCTCTGGGAGCAGCCCCTGCCTCTGACGCTGCGCCCCGACCTGCCCTCCTACCTGCTGAAGGGCATGCCGAACCTCGGGGAGGATGTCGTTGCCCGCCGTTCGGGGGGACCAGGTGTACCCGATTTCGTCGTGCAGTCCCTCCGGTGCGCGAACATCGTGCCCCATGGCGGCGGATACGTCCTGGACGGCTTCCGAGGTCTGCGCCGGGCCTGGTCGGTGGGCGACCTGCGCTTCTTCGAGCTGGAGCGCGAGTCGTCGGAGGCCACGGACATCCTCACCGACCCCGGGGGGCTCCCGGCCAGGTACCGGGGCCGGCAGGTGCTGATGCTGACCATGGAGTGGGGACTGGCTCAGGTGGGCGCCCGGCTGGACCCGGTGCTCGTGATCAAGGCCTGACGCCCACGCCCACTCACCGATGGGTACCGGCCGTGACCACCAGGTAGTCGCGGTGGATCGCCGCGTCATCACCACGACGCCCCAGCAGGCGCTCTATGTCGCGGGTCCTGTGCCCCATGATCTTCCGCAGGTCCTCGGCGTCGTAGTTGCTCAGCCCCCGGGCGATCTCCTGACCGTCGGGGCCGTGCAGAAGGACCAGGTCGCCCCGGCGGAAGTCGCCACGCACGTCGGTGATGCCCACGGGCAGCAGCGAGGCGCCGTCGGGGTCCAGCAGGGCCTCGCGGGCCCCGTCGTCCACCACGATCTCGCCCGCCGGCTGCGCCGTGGTGGCCATCCAGGCCTTGCGGGCCTCCATCGCCGGGCTGGGGATGAAGATCGTGCCCAGCTCCTCGCCCTCCAGCACGCGCAGGACGGTGTTCTCCTCGCGCCCGTCGGCGATCACGACCACCACCCCGCAGCTCGAGGCCAAGCGCGCGGCGTCAATCTTCTTCGCCATGCCCCCCGCCGACTCCGGTCCCCCGGCTTCCCCGGCCAGGTCGCACACGTTGTCCTCCGGCCGCACGACCGGCACCAGCGCCGCGTCCGGGTCGAAGCGTGGGTCCCTCGCCAGCAAGCCCCGCTGGTCCGATAGGTACACCGCGGCGTCCGCCCGCACCGTCACCGCCACCAGCGCCGCCAAGCGGTCGTTCTCGCCGAAGGTTACCGTCACGCCGTCAATGGACACGCTGTCGTTCTCGTTGATGACCGGCACCGCGCCCTCTCGCAGCAAGGTCTCGAGCGTGTTGCGGGCGTTCAGGTAGCGCTCGCGGCTGATCAGGTCCTCGGCCGTCAGCAGGAGCTGGGCTGCCAGCAGCCCGTGCCGGCTGAGCGCCGTGATGTACCCGCGCATCAGCTCGGGCTGGCCCAGGGCCGCCATGGCCTGGCGCATCCGCACCGTGCCTCCGCCCCGGTGATCCAGCAGGCGTCGGCCCAGGTGCACGGCCCCGGAGGTCACCACCATCACGTCCAGGCCCCGGCCGCGCAGGGCCGCCACCTGGCCCCCCAGGCCCTCCAGGAAGGCGTCATCCGGCCGGCCGTCAACCGTGGTGACGAGCCGCGTGCCGACCTTGATCACCACTCGTCGCGCCTTCGCGAGCGACTTTCGTGCCTCTTGCGCTGATTGCATGGCAAGTACCACCTGGACGGGCCGCGTCTCCCCGCGCGTCCCTCATGCCTCTGCCGGTCGGCGCTACTGCCGGACCTGGCCGTCCCCGCGCACCACGTACTTGTAGGTAGTGAGCTCGCGCACGGCCATGGGGCCGCGCGCGTGGATCTTGGCCGTCGAGATGCCGATCTCCGCGCCGAAGCCGAACTGCCCACCGTCGGTGAATCGCGTCGAGGCGTTCCAGTACACACAGGCCGAATCCACCTCGCGCAGGAACCGCTCGGCGTTGGCCTCGTTGTCCGTGATGATGAGCTCGGTGAGGCCCGAGGTGTGCCTCCTGATCCGTTCGATCCCCTCATCGAGCGAGTCCACCAGGCCCACGGAGAGGATCAGGTCCAGGTACTCCGTATCCCAGTCCTCCTCGGTGGCCGGCACGCATCCCTCGACGACCTCGCAGGTGCGGCGGCAGCCGCGGACCTCGACACCGCCCTCGATCAGGTCCGCGCAGATGGCTCGCAGGGCCTCGACGTTCGCGCTGTGGACGAACAGATTCTCGACGGCGTTGCACACGCCCGGCCGCTGGATCTTCGCGTTGTGCACCAGGCTCACTGCCATGTCCACGTCGCAGGTCGCGTCCACGTAGATCTGCGTCAGCCCGCGATCGTGCTCCAGCACGGGCACCTTCGCGTCCTCCATGACCGCGCGGATAAGCCCGGCGCCTCCGCGCGGCACGATGAGGTCAATATAGCCGGATAGCTGGGCCATGACGGGCACGGCCTCGCGATCGGTGAAGTCCAGGATCTCGATGGCTCCCTCCGGCAGGCCGGCCTCACGGTAGGCGTCCGAGAGGGCCTCGGCGAGGGCCATGTTCGAGTTGATGGCCTCCGAGCCGCCACGCAGCAGCGCGGCATTGCCCGCCTTCAGGCACAGCGACGCCGCGTCTATCGTCACGTTCGGGCGCGACTCGTAGATGATGCCCACCACGCCCAGGGGCACGCGCACCTTCTGGATCAGCAGCCCGTTGGGCCGCGTCCATTCCTCCATGACCTGGCCGATGGGGTCCTCGAGGGCCACGATCTCCTCGCAGGCCGCGGCCATGTCCTCGATGCGCTTGTCGTCCAGCCGGAGTCGGTCGAGCATGGCCGAGGACAAGCCCTTCCCCTCGCCGCGCTGCAGGTCTATCGCGTTGGCATGCAGTATCTTGCCGCGGCGCGTTCGCAGCTTGTCGGCGGTGCGGCGCAGGGCATCGTCGCGCTGCTCGCCGGGGCTGTAGGCCAAGACCGCGGCGGCGGCCTTGCACCGGCGAGCCCTTGCGGCCACGCGTTCCTGGATGTCGCTCATTCGATACGCCTCCCTGTCAAGTCCTCACGTCGCTGTCTGCGAGGGGGCCGGCGGCCTAGGTCGCACCCCAAGGCCCGGCGCCTGTGCCGGCGGAGAACCGTGTCGGCCCGTCGTCTCAAGGATTGTCAGACGTCGCTACGTTCCCTGCCCGGCGGCGCCTCCAGCCCCCAGTCGTGGGGGAAGCGTCGCAGGTAGGTGTAGACGGCCAGCGTGCCGATGGCCACGACGGTGCCCAGGGCATAGGGATTGCGCCAGGCTGCCACCGTCAGCGGCGTGGCCACCGACGCCACGCCCATAGCCGCGATCATCAGTCGCTCGAAGGACCTGCGCGCCGGGCGCATGAGGTGGCGGCTCAGCCAGGCCGAGGCGGCCGCGCCCAGCGTTCCCAGGGCGACGGGCCAAAGCATCGCCCACCGGGGCGGCGGCTGGCCCATGTCCAGGCTCACCGCCAGGCCCAGGCCCAACATGGCGCCGGCCACGAGGCCGCACATGCCCAGGCCCCAATGGGTCAACATGCCCGGAGGCGGAAGCTCCTCGCCGGGCGCCGGCATGGGCTCGCGGCACCGCGGGCAGACTTGCCAGTGGCGCTCGTCGAGCAGCCGTCCGCAGGTTGGGCAGACCCTCGGCGCCGTGTGTCTTGGCAAAGCTCCTCACCGCCGTCTGAGCCCGGTCCTCCCCGCGCCCGTCGGTCGAAGGAGACGCCTCGTCGCCGCGAGAACCCTGACTCACAGCACCCTACACTGGAGGCTCGCGCCATGAACGTCATCGTAATTGTAGCCGACAGCCTGCGCTATGACCACCTTACGCCTCACGGCCCCAGCCCCGCCGAGACGCCCAACCTGGAGGCCTTCGCCGCCGAGAGCCTGCTCTTCGAGGACTGCTATGCCGAGGGGCTGCCGACCATGCCGGCGCGCACGGCGATGTGGCACGGGCGCTTCACCGGCCCCTTTCGCCCCTGGCAGCACTTCGAGCTGACCGACATCCCCATCGCCGAGTGGCTGTGGGACAAGGGCTACACCTCCGCCCTGATCACCGATGTCTACCACATGCACAAGCCCGGGATGAACGTCAACCGGGGCTTCGACGAGACGCACTTCATCCGCGGCCAGGAGTACGACCCGTGGGTCGTGGACGAGGGGATAGATGTGAGCGAGGGCCTGGCGCGCCACTACAAGCCCGCGCCGAGCGGCCCCGAGCACACGGAGCTGTGGCGCAAGCGTTTCGAGCAGTACCTGCGGAACATCTCCGTGCGCCAGGGGGAAGAAGACTACTTCGTAGCCCAGGTGGTCAACCGCGCCATCCAGTGGCTCGACCGCCACCAGGGGCAGGACCGACTCTTCCTGTGGGTGGACTGCTTCGACCCGCACGAGCCCTGGGACCCGCCCGAGGCCCTGAAGCGCAAGTATGACCCGGACTACGAGGGCGTGGACCTGATAGACCCCGTGCCCTGGGAGGTGGCCGAGTACCTCACGCCCGAGGAGATGCGGCACGTCCAGCGGCTCTACGCGGCCGAGGTGGAGTTCGTGGACCGCTGGGTGGGCAAGCTGCTCGAGGCGGCGCGGGCGATGGGGTACCTCGACGACACTCTGGTCCTGTTCACCAGCGACCACGGTGAGCCGCTGGACGACCATGGGATCGTGCGCAAGTGCCGCCCGTGGAACTACGAGGAGCTGGCTCACGTGCCGCTGCTGATCCGCCTGCCCGGCGGCGAGCAGGCGGGACGCAGGATCCAGGGCTTCGTCCAGCATACGGACTACGCGCCCACGATCTATGACTTCCTGGGCGTCGAGTGGCCACCGGGCACGACGGGCGACTCCTTCTGGCCCATCATCACCGGCGAGCGCGAGTCCCTACGCGACTTCGCCGTCACGGCCCACTGCCACCAGAGCTGGGCGCTGCGCACCGAGCAGTGGACCTACCAGATGATGCTGCGCGACCAGCGCATATCGCCCTCGGGCTCCGAGCGCGGCGGCCGCACGGGGGCCATCGGCTTCGGCGCTCCCCGCGAGCTCTTCGATCGCCAGACCGACCGGGCCGAGCAGCACAACGTGATCGAGGACCACCCCGAGGTGGCGGACGAGCTGGAGCTGAAGCTGCGGCGGTTCATGGGGTCGCTGACGTGGGAGCAGCATCGGCGGTAGGGCCGCACCTCCGCCTGCCGCGGTCCCGCGCGGGTCAGCAGAAGATCCGTCTCGACATGCACGGGGCCTGTGGCCCCGTGGTGCCGCCCGGGGCCTAACGGCCTAGATGATCTCCAGGTAGTCCTTGTCCGGTAGGGGCGGGAAGGGCGCCGTGGGTAGCGTTTGGTACCAGTAGGCCACGGACGAGATGTCGTCCTGCAGGGGCAGGTAGCGGCCGCCGTCGCGCCAGCCGAGGGCCTGGATGGTCACGCGCAGGTCCCGCTCGAAGCGGATCGGGTCCATCACGTGCCAGCGGTACATGGCGAAGCGCTGCTGGGACCGGTAGGCGCCGTCGGGACGGATCACCTGGTGCATGCCCAGGAAGGGCGTCGAGTAGGTCGTGTACTGGCCGTCCACGTCCCAGTTGTAGGCTCCGCCGAAGTAGTCCTCGGTGCCGGTGCCGCAGGTCGTGGGGAAGTCGCCGTCGCCGTCCAGGTAGAACTTGATCTCGCCCTCGCCCCACCAGCCGTTGTTGTTCACGCCCCAGGCCATCGAGGTGCCCACGTAGTGGCCGAAGCCGCGGATGCCGTCCACGATCGTGTAGGGCTGCTTGTACGGCAGCGGATTGGTGCGGCGGAACTGGGCGTGGAAGTAGGCCAGGTCGTCGGGGACGTCGGTGAGCGTGTAGTCAATCTGGTAGTAGCACACGATGTCCTCGTGGTGGCGGTTCTCGAGGGTCACCCGGCAGCGCTCGCGGAAGGGCATCTCCCAGTAGCAGTTGAAGCCCCGGTTGGGGTTCACGACCACGGGCAGGGAGTTGATCTGCGCGAAGGGCCCCCAGCCCGAGGCGAAAAAGTCGCCGGCGGGGCACTCGATGGAGGGCTGCTCCTGGCCGTCCCAGTAGATCCGCAGGATGTAGTGGCGGGCCAGAGGCCCTTTGCGGGCCAGGTCGCCCGTGATCCACAGGTGCTGAAGGGCGCCGGGGCCCCCGATGTCGGCGAGGGTGAAGGTCTGGCCGGCCTTGATGAGCACGCTGGGCGAAACCTTCCATCCCTGGCCCAGATCGCGGGCGCAGCGGGCGCCGGTGCCCTCTGTGGCCATGCCGCCGGAGCCCTTCTCGCCACTGGGGTTCTCGGCGCTGATGGAGCGCGTGACGGCGTGCGACAGGCGCGGCAGGGCCCCCACGCTCATGCCAAGGCCATTGAAGTCAGCCATCTTCATTCCTCCCCTAGGGCCGGGCGTGGGGCCCGGCTTGATGCTGAAGCGACGTCTAGTCCGCGAGGCCGCGGACCATGTAGGCCTGCAGGATGCCCGACTCGTCGGAGTTGAAGAACCCCAGGGCCCCGTCGGGCGAGAGGAAGGGATGGATGTGAGCCGTCTTGTCACAGGTCGAGCGCGGGCAGAGCAGGTAGCGCCAGCCGGTGAGCGGGTCACGGCCGGGCTCGCCAAGCTCGGCCACCCACAGAGTCGCGGTGGTGTCCAGCGGGCCGGCGTCCGAGATGAGGCGCGTGCCCTCGATATCGGTCGCGAAGTGGTAGAAGTGGGGCCCGGGGAAGCCGCGGCTGAGGTCGTTGCGGAGACCGCCGGGCGTGTTGATGCCCACGTGCCCGCCGTGGGGAGCGGCCGGGCCCTCGATGAGCTGGGCCTCGGGAGGCTGGCGCGTGCCGGTGCTGGTGATGGCCCAGGTGGACTTGCCGCGCCAGCACTGGTGGCCCTGGCAGAACTCGTTGCCGTCGCGGCCCCAGGGCATGTCGCGGAAGTCGGTGCCGTCGTCGCGGATAACGTGGATATCCGCGCCGTCGCCGCCGACCAGGCGCGTCACCGACCCCTTGGCGTCCGCGACGTTGTCGTGGTTCTCCTGGATGAGGACGTCGTGGCTCGCCTCGGCGTCGGTCGAGCGGCAGTACTGCGGGTGCATGTTGCACCAGGTCTGGCCATGGATGACCAGCGCCACCGTGGCCTGCTCGATGTCGAAGACCATCAGCCCGAAGGGCGCGTTCTCGGTCTGGCCGTCGCCCAGGAAACCTGAGATGGCGATGCGCTTGCCATCGGAGGAGATCGTCGAGAGGGGGTAGAGGTGGCTGGAGCGGAAGGTGGTGCCCGGCAGCGGCGCGTCCACCACACAGATCGTCTCGCGGCCCGTGCCGTCCAGGTTCACGCGCTTGAGGGCCAACGTGCCGCCGCCGACCTGGGTCTGGTCGGCAAAGTAGTACACGTGGCGGCCGTCGGGTGAGACCGAGGCGCCGGTCACGCCGATCTCCTCCGTGAGCGGCGTGAGAGAGCCGCCGTCCTCGAGGTCGCAGAGGAGGTACTGGTGCTTCGGGTCGCGCCTGCTGCCGCCGTGGGCCGTGGCCGACCGGTGAAGCACGAAGCGGTTCGAGTCCATGGTGAAGACCTGGGCTTCCATGTACAGCTGGGAGCTCGGCACCTCGGGCTCGGTGGTGAGCTGAAAGACCTCGAGGCCCTCGGGCGACTTGTCGTCGAGCAGGTCGGGGCGTGGTTTCATGTCACCTGGTCTCCTCCCGGTGAGTATGGGCGGCGCGGCCGCGGCGCGCTGACGCGAGCTGCCGGCGCCCGCCAGCAGGGCACCTGCCGCGCCGAATCCTGCGGCTCGCAGGAAGCTTCGGCGCGAACAGGCTTCTGACAGGTTGCGCTCGGACTTTTTCACGATCCGACCCTCCTTCTCGGGCCGACGCGCGGCCGAGCTACAGCGGCGATCTAGTCGCAGGTCGCGGCGGGAGCCGCGAAGCGGCTCCAGGCGCGTGCCTGCGGCGGTGGTGGTGTGGTGGTCACCTATCCGTAGTAGCCCTCGAGCCAGGGCCAGTCGGCCTCCAGCAGCTCGTCGAACATCGCTCGCGCCTCGGCCAGCGTGCACACCGCCGCCGTCAGCGGGTCGAGCTGCACCGCCATGCGGGCCTTGTCCAGGTCCCCTTCGAGCACCGCCTCGACGGTGAGCTGCTGCACCGCGATGTTTGCCTGGTTGAGGGCCGCGAGCTGGGCCGGAAGCGGCCCCACGGTGCACGGGTTCACGCCCGTGCCGTCCACCAGGCAGGGTACCTCGACACAGCACCCCGGGGTGAGGTTGCTGATGATGCCGCGGTTCATGACGTTGCCGTTGAAGCGGAAGAGGGTGTTGGCCCAGCAGGCGTGGATGATGCCCGAGGCGTATTCGTTGGACCGCTTGAGCTGAAGGGCGTCGGCGTCCACACTCGTGCCCCCCGGACTGTCGTCCATCCAGAAGCGGCGCGCGCCTGTCCCGTCGCGCTCAGGCTTGCGGCTGCGCAGGCCGAACTGCTCCCTGAGCTCCGCGGTCCTGCGGAAGTAGGGCACGTACTCGGACATGTGCGGCGTGGATTCCGTCACGAAATAGCCGAAGTGCCGCAGCACCTCGAACCGCACCCTGTCCTTCGCGTAGGTCTCGGGGTCCTCCATCGCCTCGAGCAGCAGGGGATACAGGTCCTCGCCCTGCTCCTCGCCGGTGGCGCGCTCGAGGCGCAGGAACCAGGACATGTGGTTGATGCCCGCGACCCAGCTCCGCACCTCGTCGGGGCGCAGGCCCATGTACCCCGCGAGCTGGCCGTGCGTGCCCTGGACGCTGTGGCACAGGCCCACGTTGCGGATGGCAGACCCTTCGCTCATGGCCCAGGTCAGCATGGCCATGGGGTTGGTGTAGTTGAGCACGAGGGCGTCGGGGCACAGCTCCGCCATGTCGCGGCAGAGGGCCAGCATCTCGGGCGCCGTGCGTAGCGTGCGGAAGATGCCGCCGGGCCCGACGGTGTCAGCCACGGCCTGGTCAACGCCGTACTTGCGGGGGATCTCCACCTCGTGATAGAAGGGCGCGCCGTTGTAGGCCGGGCCGCCGACGGCTATCGAGATAACGACGAAGTCGGCGTCCTGGAGCACCTCGCGGCGGTCGGTGGTGCCGATGACGCGCGCGGGCAGGCTGTGATGCTCGACGACGCGCTCGACGAAGCGTGTGATGCCCGTGGTGGCTTCGGGTTTGATGTCCACGAGGGCGAGGGTGCAGTCTTGCAGCTCGGGGAAGGACAGGATGTCCACGGACAGGCGGCTGCCGAAGCCGCTGCCCGCTCCGACCAACACGATCTTGGGCATGGGAAGCGCCTCCATCGAAGAGGGATTGCACGGGTCACAAGGCCACCGGCGAGCCGTCCCTGCGCGCCGACGAAGGCTCAGGTCGTGACTATCCCCGGCTGGCAGGAGCGCGAAGGGTCACGGCACATCGCCAGGATACATGACGCGGTGGGCTCTGTCTCGGGCCGCACGAGACCGTGCCCGGCCAGGCCTCCTGTCCCCCTGGGCGGGCAGGTATTGGCTAGGCGAGGCGTGAATACCTTCACCTGGTTGCCTCAGCGAGTGACTGCTGAATCCGGGAGTTGGAGACCATGCGGCCAGTGCACGCCCTTCTCGCCCTGCTTCTCGCGCTCGCGCCCAAGGTGTGGGGTGCGGAGTACTACGTCGCGCCCGGTGGTGACGATGCGAACCCCGGCGCGAAGGAGCAGCCTTTCCGGACGATTCAGCGGGCCGCCGACGCGCTGCGGCCCGGAGACACGTGCGTCATCCGGGCCGGCACGTACCGTGAGACGGTGCGTCCGGCGGCGTCGGGCGAGCCGGGGAAGCCGGTACGGTTCGTGGCCTACGAAGGCGAAGAGGTGACGGTCAGCGGGGCGGACGTGCTGGCGGCCGAATGGTCCGTGCACGAGGGGCAGGTGCTCAAGGCTGCCACGGACAGGCGCTTCATCCAGCTCTTCGCCGACGGGAAGATGATGCTGGAGGCGCGCTGGCCCAACTCGCCGCCGGACGATCTGATGGCGATGGATCGCGCGAAGGCGGGCGACGGCACGGGCTACGAGATGCTGGCCGACCCGAACCTGCCCCCGGGCGACTGGAACGGCGCCCTCGTGCTGATCTGGCCGGGCAGCCGGTGGACGAACAACACGCGGCGGATCGTGGACTACACACCGGGCAAGTCCTTCCGCTTCGACCGCGACTTCCGGCCCAAGCAGCCCGACAAGTGGCACGGCTTCGACCCTCACGAGCCGAAGGCCGGGAACCCTTACGTGCTGTTCGGGAGCCTGGCGGCCCTGGACAGCCCCGGCGAGTGGTACCTGGACGAGGAGCAGAGCATCGTGTATCTATGGCCGCCCGGTGGGGGATCGCCCGCCGAGGGCGCCGTGGAGGTCAAGCAGCGCGACTACGCCTTCGATCTGAGCGGGCTGAGCCACGTGGAGCTGAGCGGGCTGCGGGTGTTCGCGGCGGCGCTGAACATGACCGACGCGCGGTACTGCGTGGTCGAGAACTGCCACCTGCGCTACGTGGACCACTTCCGGGAGCTGGACGGCTACGCGGCGCAGCCGCCGAAGAACGTGGTGACCGGGAGCGACAACGAGTGGCGGCGGTGCAGCATCGCCTACTCAGCCGGGTCGGGGCTGCGGCTGGCGGGGGAGCGCAACCGCCTGGTCAACAGCGTCGTGTACGACGTGAACTACCTGGGCACCTACCAGGGTGGGCTGGACCTGTGCCGGTCGGTCGAGGCCGTGGTGGGTCACTGCACAGTCTGCCGAGCGGGCCGGGACATCCTTCAGCACCACGGCAGCAAGAAGATCCGCATCGAGTACAACGACCTGTACCGGGCGAACATGCTGAACAACGACTCGGGAGCGATCTACTCGTGGGGGACGGACGGGGAGGGCGGGATCATCGCGCACAACTGGACGCACGACAACGTGGGCGACGCGACGGTGGGGATCTACCTGGACAACTTCTGCCGGCACTTCGTGGTACACCACAACGCATCGTGGAACAACTCCGGTGCGGGCATCACGCTCAACAGCGACTCGACCGACAACCTGGTGTGCAACAACACGCTCGCCGGGAACGGGTCGGTGTTCGCCACCTTCACCTACTCGGGGCAGGTGCCGACGCAGAAGGGGACGCGGGTGATCAACAACCTGGTCGTGGGACGGATGCGCGTGGATGACCCGCGGGCCTTCGTGCAGGGGGAGCTGGCGCCCGAGATCAGCCACAACGGGGCCTACGCCATCGCCGGCAACGGCGTCCCGACGCCGGGATCGGGAGCGATTGACACCGGGATCGTGGTGCCGGGCATCACCGACGGGTACCAGGGGAAGGCCCCGGACCTGGGGGCCTACGAGGTCGGTGGGGAGTACTGGGTGCCCGGGCCCGATTGGCGCGACCCCGAGATGCCTGCGGCCCCGCCGATGGACCTGAGCTTCCAGCCGCGCGGCCCTGTGGACGAGCAGCATATGGTGACCGAGGGGCTGCAACTGTGGCTGGACACGACCGACACGAAGACCGTGGAGACCGACGCGACCGGTCGGGTGCTCGTGTGGCGGGACAAGTCCGGGCACGGCCATGACGCCACACCGCGCGACCCCGGCCAACTGCTCTCGTCGTGGCCGGACGGGATCAAGGGCAGGCCCGTCGTGCGCGGCAGCGGCTCCGGGAGCCTGGTGGTGGGGACAGTCCGGGCGAGCGAGGGGCCCTTCACGGTGTTCATCGTGTCGCAGGCGCCGACGTCGGGCGGGCCCTCGTGGCAGCGGCTCGCCGGCGCCTCGTGCGGCGAGGGCGATGACTGGGTAGCGCCCAACTGGATGATCCTGCGGCCTGGGGGCGCTGAGCCGAGGGCCTACGGACCCAGGCTCTTCACGGAGACGCGGCGGGCGGGCCATGTCCTCGACAGCCTGGTTCTCTTCGGGCCGCCGGGGCCCGCGTCGCAGTTTCTCACAGCCGACATCGGCGAGGCGCTGCTCTTCGACCGCGCCCTGCCCTTCGACGAGGCCGACGCCATCGAGGCCTACCTGACGCGGAAGTGGGGCCTGGAGTAGCCTGGGCAAGGCCCGGCGCCCGACCGTCGTCTTGGCGGCGCGTCCGCGCGGGTTAGTCTCCTCGGGGGAACAGGTCGCCCAGGAGCAGGCGCAGGGCCAGGTTCGCCGCCGTGAGACCGAAGATGCCCGTGAGCGTGGGCAGGCTGCCCAGGATCCGGCGTCTGCGGCCGCGCCGGTGGGGCGCCTCGTCGGACTCCTCGGCTTCCTCCATCCCCCCCACGAACCGGGGGCTCGCCGGCTCCTCGCTGTAGACGCAGGGAACGTCCGTGCTCAGACCTCGCCGGCGCAGGCCCTTGCGCAGGGCCCGGGCGAGCGGGCAGCCGGCCACGTCGGACAGCAGGCCCGTGCGGACGAGAGCCGGGTCCGTGCGCGACGCCGCGCCCATGGAGGAGATGGCGGTCAGGCCACGCTGGAGCACCGCGGACAGAAGCTCCAGCTTGGGCGTGTAGGAATCGATCGCGTCGAGGATCAGGTCCGGCGGGCCCGCCAGGACCTGATCCATGGTGTCCACGTGCACGAACAGGCGCAGCGGCTCGACACCACACGCGGGGTTGATGTCCTCGATGCGCCTACGGGCGGCCTCGACCTTGGGCACGCCGAGCGTGGACTCGAGGGCGTGGAGCTGGCGGTTGAGGTTGCTGGGGCGCAGCACGTCTGAGTCCACGAGCCGGAGCCTGCCGACGCCGGCGCGGGCCAGGGCCTCGACCGCGTAGCCGCCCACGGCTCCCAGGCCCACCACAGCCACGTGCGCGGACCTCAGGCGGCGCAGACCCTCGGCCCCGATCATCAGCTCCATTCTCAGGAACCGTCCATCCGACATCCGGCATCACCACGAAGGTGCAGGCCGCCTTCGGTCACGAGGTGGCCGTCGAAGGCAAGCGCCCGCGCCACGAGCACCAGCGGCGCAAGCATGGGCTCACCCCTCGGCCAGGTCGTGGAAGGCCTCGCGGATCCACTGGTAGTTCTGCTCGGTCATGCCGAGCGAGGCATAGTCCTCGATGTAGGCGATGAAGCCGCCCGCCGGGCCGCCGAGGCTGGCGCAAAGACGACGCGCGTAGGAGCGGATGGCCTCGCGGCCGCCGTGGCAGGCGAGCCGCTGGTGGTCCACCGAGCAACAGAAGCAGACCCGGCCGGCGAAGTGCGTCGCGAGCCGCTCGACGCCGAAGACGTCGGGCTGCAGCAGCTCCAGGATGTCCACGCCCACCTCGATGAGGTCCGGGATGATGTCCCACACGTCTCCGCAGGTGTGGAACCAGACGTGCATGCCGGCGGCGTGGACGCGGGCGAACTGGTCGGCATAGCGGGGCTTGAAGACCTCGCGCCAGAGGTCGGGGTGGATGATGAGGCCGTCCTGAGTGCCCCAGTCGTCGCCGAACTTGGCGCAGTCGAGATCGAAGGCGCCGAGCTGGTCGAGGATGCCATTCTCGACGGCGAAGACGAGGTCGAGCACGCGCTCCGCGGCGGGCCGGTCGAGGTACAGGTCCTCGAGGAAGGCCTGGAAGCCGCGCAGGAAGGTGGCGCAGTTGAAGCCCGAGATGCCGATGCCCAGGACCCGGTAGCGGTCCGGGTTCTGCTCGCAGAAGGCAGGGACATGATCCAGCCGGCCGGGCGCGAAGGGATCGGGCGGCTCGTAGCTGTCCAACAGCGACAGGTCGGCAAGGGGGCGGATGTGCGGCTGGCCCATCGTGCGGTCGAGGCTCTGCCACACGTAGCCCCACTCGGTCATGCCCGGCTGCGAGGGGCTCCAGCCGGCGGCGGGCGCCCAGCCGGTGCCGGCGGTGTCCGAGTGCTCGAAGTCGCGATTGCAGTAGTGGATCGGCAGGCGCGCCGGGCCCTGGGACTCCACGGCGCGGCGGACGATCTCTCGACGAGTCATGGGTCGCTTCTCCTGGGCCGGGCCGCTGCGGCGCTCACGGAGCCGCGTCCGGCTTGAGCCCGGACACGTTCAGCCCCACCTGCACATCCCCCCGGCTGTCGTTCACGACCTGGGGCTCACCGGCGAAGTGGTTGCCGAAGATGGCGGCGGTGCGGACCGCCGGGCCGAGGTGGATCCCCGGCGCCCCCGCAGCGAAGCGGCAAGCCGAGACGGTGAGGTCGCCGCCGAGGCACTCGAGGGCGTATCGCCCTTGCTTCGGTGTGTCCCACTGGGCGAAGTGGCACTGGTTGAAGCTCACGGAGCCTGAGCCATTGATGCTGGCGATGCGGTCGGCGGGGCCCCAGAAGGCGCAGTTGGTGAATTGCACCAGGCCGGTGTTGGTCTCGGCGACGAGGACCTCGGTAGGCTCCGGGGCCATCGCGCTGACGAACTCGCCGTTGGTGATCAGCAGCCCGATGCCCTGGCACTGGTCAACCTGGACCGCGACGTTGGTCCAGTCCGCGCCGATGCCCAGGAAGTTGCCGTTGCAGGCGCCACTCTCCGTCGCGATGAACCGGTAGCCGACCTTGTAGCCGAAGCAGAAGGTGTTGAGCACGTACTCCCAGTCGGTGCGGCCGAAGACGAAGGCCTCGCCGTTCTCGCGCTGGAACTCCTGCACCTGGGTCTTCGCGTCCCAGGTCCAGAAGGGCCAGAAGTGGACGTTCTCGATGCGGCCCACGTCGTAGCACTTGTCCACGCTTATGCCGGTGCGCAGGGGCTGGCCGTAGAGGTTGCGGATGTAGTGGCGCCCGGAGTTGCGGGTGGCGAAGTCCACGGCCCGGTACGGGTTCACCATCAGCACGTCCACGATCGAGGGGTCGTCCGCCCCCGAGGACGCCACGCACCACGGGTAGGGCTGCAGGTCGTTGGGGTCCTGTTCGGGGTAGAAGATCGTGAGGCCCTTGAGGGTCGCGTTGCGCCCCAGCGTGATGAAGGGCGGCCCGTCCTCGCTGCCCTTGCCCTCCTCGGCGAGGAGCGTGGTGCCCTTGAGCTGCGTCCAGGCCGTCGGCACGGTCCACACGCCCTGCAGCGTCACGTCGTCCGGGACCGAGAGGTGCGTCGCCACGCGGTAGTTGCCGCGCGGCAGCCACACGATCCCCCCGCCTGCCTCGCGGGCCGCGTCGAGCGCCGCGGAGATGGCGGCGGTGTCGTCGGTCTTGCCGTCGCCGAGCGCACCGAAGTCGCGAGCGTTCAGGGCCACGGGCGGCGGGGCGTCCAGGGCGTCGTCCGGCGGCTGGGCCTGGGCCCAGACGGCGAGGAGAAGCAGGCAGGCGAGCAGCGCGAAGGCGCTCATGGCAGGGCTCCTTGTGGGCCGGCAATGGTACCTCGGCGCGGCCTGATTCGTCGCCCGGGCGACGGGCTCCTTCCGTCGAGGGCACACGGTCGGCGCAGGGGACTGACGGGGCGCTGCCCCTTGCGGCGCCCCCGGGGCACCGCGCGTGGCGCCACTGCCACGATCACGGCGCGGGCTCGGGCGCCGGTCGTAGCGTGGCTGCGCCGAGCGCGCCCAGCAGGGCCACGCCCGACGCCAGCAGCATCGCGGGCAGCAGGGAACCGGCGGCGTCGGCGACCGCCCCGGCGACCGTGGGGCCGAGCGCCTGGCCGATGCCGAAGAAGAGAGTGATGAAGCCGAGGGCCGCCGGGGTGAGTCTTGGGCCGAGGAGGTCGCCGCAGGCCGCGGCCATGATGGCCGGGATGCTCCAGGCGGACAGGCCGAAGAGGATGGCCGAGACGGTGAAGCCGGGCGCCGTCGGCCACAGGGCGAAGAGGCCGAAGGCGATGGTGTGAAGGAGGTAGACGATGATCAGAGCGCCCTTGCGGCCGATGAGGTCGGAGACGGTGCCCCAGATGAGGCCGCAGA
Organism: uncultured Armatimonadia bacterium; assembly: GCA_964608495.1. GTDB lineage: Bacteria > Armatimonadota > Zipacnadia > Zipacnadales > FEN-943 > JAKORR01. Next base: position 30,400 of record CAZSOQ010000010.1, read on the forward strand.
GGAGGCTGAACCAGCCCATGGTCATGAAGAGGCCGCCCGCGGCCTGCTGGGTGTAGCCGCCCTCGGCGATGAGGGCTTTGACGAAGAAGGTCATGTAGATGATGTAGGAAAAGCCGAAGGCGACATAGACGAGGCCTAGGTGCCAGACGGCGGGGGAGCGGTAGACAGCGCCCCACTGGAGCGCGCCCGTGGCGCCGGCAGAGGGCGAGGTGGCGCCCTCCGCGCCGATGGGCTCGAGCCCGAGCTCCGCGGGGCGGTTGCGCAGCAGGACGAGCGCCAGCAGGGCGAGCAGCACCGTCACGCCGCCGAAGGCGTACCAGCAGACCCGCCAGCCCTGGTCTGCGTGGGCGGCGAGGATTCGCGGCACGATGGGGCCTAGGAGAATGAGCGCGACCGACGACCCGGCCACCCCGATCCCGGAGGCCAGCCCGCGCCGCCGGGCGCCGAACCAGGCCGCGAGCAGGCCCATCACCGGCACGTTGCTGGCACCGCTGCCGATGCCGGTGACGGCCCGCCAGAGGGCCGCCGCTGCGAAGCCCTGGGCGAGACCGGTGAGCGCCATGGCCGCGCCCGCGAGACCGAGCCCGGCGGAGATGACGACGCGGGGGCCGAAGTGGGACGCCAGCGCGCCGCCGATGGCCGAGAGGGCGAGATAGCCGATGAGGTTGGCGGTGGCGAGGGCGCCGGCCTGCGTGTTGTCCAGGCCCAGCGCGGCCTGCATGGGGGGCAGCACGACGCTGTAGCCGAAGCGGGCGAGGCCCAGGGCCCCGAAGACGACTAGGGTGGCGAGGGCGAGGATCACCCAGCCGTAATGCAGACGGGGAGTGTCAGCAGGCATGGCCGCCCCCTTTGTGCGCCGGCTTGCCGCGCCCGACCGGCGGCGATGCAGTCCGTGTCACGACACCGCGGCGGCGGCGTAGAAACGAGGAACGTGCGCCACCCTGTGGGAGGGGTCAATGCCGCGGCCCCGTTGGACTGCGTTGCTGGCGTTGGCCCCGCACGCGCAGAGCCTCTGCCGACGCTCGCGATGCCAATCGAGCCGGATTCACAGGCCCAATCGCCGCTCAAGCTCGCGCGCAAGAGACGGCACAGCATCGCCCCTCTTGCGGTTGAGACTGCTGAGCCCCTTCGTTGCCGCTGCATCCGCGACGACGGCCTTCACCTGTGCCTCGATGGTGTCGTCCCAGCGCTTGCCTCTGGCGCGGAACACATCCCGCACCCTATCGCTCCACTTTGCGTGCGCGTGCCGGAACTGCGGATCGCTCTCGGCGAGCTCCACCCCGAACCGCTGCTGCACCGCGTGAGCGTATATCCCCAAGGGGATCAGGTCCTCCACTTCGGACTCCTTCATGTCGGGGCACGTGCTATAGGTTACCTCATCAAGCCCCATGTGCCTAGCATGCGTTGCCTTCGCCGCCGCGCGACGGGCCTCGTCGTCATTGTCGAGGAAGGCGTGCACCGAACATACTAAGGACTTGTACACGCCCGCCGTGGAGGATAGGGCCGAAGCTCCCCCGAGAGAGTCTATGACGAGGTCCCCGTTGTGCATGGCCGTCGCCAGCCGCGGCGAGAGGCCTCTCAGCCACTCGGCCAACAAGGCTTCATCCCCGGGACCCTCCACGAGGAGCACCAACCGCGCAGAGACCAGGTTGTCGGAGACCTCGACACCGAGGGCCTCCCGCACCTCCGCAAGTCCGGCCGCCGCCTTGGCCCGGCGGTCCCGCACGATGATGTTGGCGCTCGGGTGATCGCGATCCACCAGGAGCGGGGAGTGGGTGGAGACGAGCACCTGCTGCTTCTCGGCGAGTTCCCTGAGCACGGACCTGAGCGCATGCACCGCCTGCGGGTGCAGGTGGGACTCGGGTTCCTCGATCGCCAGCACCAGACTCCTGTCCCCACTGGCCACTTCGCTCGCGTACTTGAATAGCGCTATCGCCAGAAGGCTCTTCACGCCGTCGCCCTTCTGCTCTAGTGGTGTCCGTACGCCGTCGTCCACGATCAGCTCATAGTCTCTCAGCTCGAAGGGGGCGCGGTCGAGGCCGGCCGGCTGTATCGTCACCCTCTCCACCTCTCCTAGAAAACCCCGCGCCGTCTCCGTAAGTGCCTCGCCCAACCTGTCCAGGTGCGGCTGTTCCAGCTCGCGCAGCTTTGCGAGAAGCTGATCGTACTCCCGGCTGCGGCGGAGGGGCCCCAGCGCGTCGGCGACCATGTCCCTTATGATCGCTACGGCCATATCCGGCGTCCGTACAGACGGTACATACACAAGCCCGATCCTCTCGGTAACGAACTCCGCGATCTTCCAGACCCTCTCGGCTATCTTCTTCTTCCCGGGTCCCTGAAGCCGCAGGTCCAGCTCTACCTGTTCCCAGCCGAACTCCACGGCGAGGCGCAGCCTCGACTGCAGGGACGCCTCGGTGAGTTCCTGCAAGGACTTCCGCTCCGCGGCCGTTAGGTCGAACTGCAGCACCACCTCTGACTTCCCCTTCGGACCTTCGTCCTGACGGGCTACCGGGAAGTCTCGCTGCCAACTGTAGTCCGCGCCTCCATAAACGCCGGGGCGACGTCCTGCCCAATGCCCTGCCGGCCGGCCCCGGCCACGTAGTGCGGCGAAGGCTGCCCCCAGCGCACGCAGGATGTTCGACTTGCCCTCGTTGTTTGGGCCTACCAGTACCGTGAAGCTGCCGACAGGCACCCTTTGCGCGCGGTTGATCGAGCGGTACCTCGTGATCGTGAACGCGTCCAGTCTCATAGCGGTGCCCACCCGGCGGCAAGCATGGTAAACCGCCACACGCGGCGGCGGCGCTTTTCGCGCCTGCACACGGGGGGACCTTCGGCGCGGTGCTATCCCTTGATCCCCGTCAGCGTGATGCCCTGGATGAAGGTGCGCTGCGTGAAGAAGAAGAGGATGACGATCGGGACCGTGATCACCGTCGTCACCGCCATCAGCATCCCCGGGTAGGAGCCGTATTGGCTCGAGAAGCTCGCCAGCCCCAGCGCCAGCGTGTACTTGCTCTCGTCCGCCAGGTAGATCAACGGCCCCAGGTAGTCGTTCCACATCGCCATGAAGGCGAACAGCCCCACCGTCGCCAGCACCGGCCTGCTCAGCGGCAGGATGATCCGCCGGTAGATGTCCCACTCCGAGCAGCCGTCAATCCGCGCGGCCTCCGTCAGCTCCCCGGGGATCGTCAGGAAGAATTGCCGCATCAGGAAGATGTAGAAGGCGCTGCCGAAGAAGTGCGGCACGATCAGCGGCAGGAAGGTGTCCACCCAGCCGATCCGCGCGAACAGCACGAACAGCGGCACCATCGTCACCTGGAAGGGCAGCATCATCGTCCCCAGGATGATGTAGAAGAGCCAGTCGCGACCGCGCCAGCGGATGCGCGCCAGGCCGTAGGCGACCAGCGAGCAGGAGATCAGCGTGCCGATGACCGCGAAGAGGCAGATGGTCGTCGTGTTCAGCAGGTAGCGCCAGAAGGGGATAAAGGTCAGGCCGTCCGGGTAGTTCTTGAGGGTGAGAGGCGACGGGATCCACTCCGGCGGGAAGGCGAAGATCTGCTCGTCGGTCTTCAGCGACGACGTGATGAGCCACACCAGAGGCACCAGGAACACCGCGCTGAGGATGATGAGCACGGTGTGGGCGGCGACCGTTCGTGCGAGCCGCCGCGGGCCGCGCCGCGGTCTGGGCTGAGTCGTCATCGCCACCAGGCCTCGCCTTCGGCCGGGGAGGTCAGAAGAACAGCAGGTGGGGCGGGTGCCTCGCGATCAGGACGATGCCCACGAGCACGGCGAGGGCGACCGGCCAGATCAGGACGCGGTCCACGGTCCTCGCCGGGCCCGGGGCTGCGGCGGCCTGTGCCGGCGTGTAGCCGAGCCTCACCCCGTACCACAAGGCCCCCACCGCCAGGACTACGAGCACGGCCTCCTGGATCACCAGCTCCGCGCCCTGCGGCAGGGAAAGCAGCGGGAAGACCCATATGCACAGGGGCACCACGGGAAGCAGTAGCAGACAGCCACAGGCGTGCCGCATGGTGATACACCCCCCGGCTGGCCTCCGCGCGGCCGGGCGCCGGGCGGCATCCGCGGGAGCCCGCGTCGCCCCTCGACGCGGACCCGCGCACCGCCGGCGACAGGCAGCAGGACGGCGTCGCCATGTCTAGCCTCTCTCTCCGCCCGCGTAGTAGACGTGGCGCGCCGAGGTGCGGAAGATCAGGGCCGTGAAGGCCAGGATGAGGAGGAACAGGATCCAGGCCAGCGCGCAGGCGTAGCCCATCTTGAAGTCGGCGAAGGCGACGTTGAACAGATAGAGGGAGTAGAGGAGCGTGGAGTCCACGGGGCCGCCGGTGCCGTTGGTCATGACGTAGGCGGGGGTGAAGAACTGGAAGGCGCCGATGAGGCCCATGATGAGGACGAAGAGGATCTGGGGGCTGATGAAGGGGATGGTGATGTGGCGGATGCGGTGCCAGGTGCGGGCGCCGTCCACCTCGGCGGCCTCGAGCAGCTCCTGGGGCACGTCCTGCAGCGAGGCGAGGAAGATGACCATGGAGCCGCCGACGCCCCAGAGACTCCAGAGGATGATGGCGGGCTTGGACCAGGTGGGATCAGCCAGCCAGCCGGGCGGCTCGCCCAGCCCCAGCCAGGCGAAGGCCGGCCGCAGCAGGGCGTTGATGGCGCCGCTCTGCGGGTTGAAGAGCCAGATCCACAGGACGGCGCTGGCGACGAGCGGGACGATGGACGGTACGAAGAAGAAGGTGCGGTACAGGGCTTGGCCGCGAACCTTCATGTTCAGCAGCAGGGCCAGCCCCAGGGCGACCACGATGCCCAGCGGCACGGCGAAGATGGCGTAATAGGCCGTGTTCCACAGCGATTTCCAGAAGAGGCCGTCGTGGAGGAGGTGCTGGTAGTTGGTGGCGCCGGCCCAGACGGGCGGCTTCATGACGCTGTAGCGCGTGAAGCTGTAGTAGAGGGACGCGAGGATGGGGTAGGCCATGAACACCAGCAGACCGACGATGGACGGCGCGCAGAACAGCAGGCCGTAGAGAAGACGGCGTCGCTCAGGAGGTTTGGCGGTCTTTCTCATTCGGCATCAGTGGGCGCGGCTCTGATGCGCCGGGCCCCTCTATCGGCTCACCCCACCGGCAAGACGCCTGTCTGACAGCCGCGACCTGCCCGGGCAGGTCGCAGGCGCCTCCGCGGCTACTCAGGATACGCGCAGCGGAAACCGATAGTCGCGCAACGGTCCAGCCCGGGCCACATCAGCAGGAACTTGGCATGGGTCTGGACAGGCTGAGGCCCGCCCGGGAAGTACCATCCCGAGCCACGGGCCTGGTAAGTGCTCCCGCCGCGCAGTAGGACGAAGCGCGTATGGCCGTCGTCGCGCTCGGACTCGGTCCACTCCCAGGCTTTCCCGCGCTCCAGTGCCTCGCCGGCCTGCTCAGCGGCAGCGTGCCATTCCCACTCCGTCGGCAGTCTTGCGCCAGCCCAGGCAGCGTAAGCCCTCGCGTCCGCCAGGTCAACATAGACCACCGGATCGTCTCGCAGTTCGAGCGGGCAGCGTGGGCCGTGCCAGTGCTTCAGGAAGTTCTCCCGCCATCGCGGCCCGTAATCCGTCGCCGTCAGGAAGAGCTCGTATTCGCCGTTCGTGACCGTACGGAGGGAAACCTGGACCGGTGCTACCTTGGTCCGCACATGGTGTTCGAGATCGCCGTCCCAGGGGTAACCGCGCAGGAAGTCGTGCCAGCGCTCCGGGGGCGTCCCGGGGTCCGGGTAGCAGCCACATTCGCGCCGCTGATGGCTAAGGTGGAACTCGTACTCGCCCCCCGCTACCCTCACCGTCTCGGGCTTCGGTGCCGCGGGTACGACGGCGCCGGGCGCCGGGGGCGGTTTTGCCTCCATCACGGACAGGGCCCGCACGTGCGGGTCGGCGTTCTGCGGCGGGAGGTCGCGACTCGCCTCCAGCTTCTGGGCTTCGAGCAGACCGGCCAGCCAGTCTGGTGTCCGCCCCTCGGGCCAGGCGGCCACGGCGCCGAAGTCGCGGACGCGTGGCGCCAGGAGGACCCTGTCGCCCACGCGTTCAGGCCGCAGTCTCCTCCCGCGCCAGAGGTCGAAGAACTCTTCGTTTCGGTCCTCCAGCTCCAGGACAGGCCCTCCGGCGGCCGCCCCGCCGTTGTTGACCAGTGTCCAGAGGCGGACAGCGTCGCCCTCCCAGCACGACGCGAGCACACCCTGGTGCATCGTGGGATAGAAGGGCAGCCACTCGCCCTCCGCCAGCAAGTCCGCGAAGGCCCGCAGCACCGGCGCCATGCGGCGCAGGGCCGCGCGATCGGCTGCGCACCACGGGTTCCACGAGCCGAAGACGTTCTCCCACACCAGCATCCCGCTGCCGTTGAGCCAGGCTGCGCGCAGCTCCTCCGCATGTGACTTCTCCCATCGCCGGACCTGGTGCTGCATGTGCCGCTGCTCGATCCACTTCAGCCACAGGACCCCGATCTCGGGCAGGAACTGCAGTCCCTGCGCCCAGGAGGAGTTGCAGACCTGCATCTCCGGGACCACCGGATGCCCCTCCGGCTCGAAGGCTATGCCTCGCCTCGCGGCGTCCACCTTCTCCCTCAGGTTCGGCGGGGCGGCCAGCATGGTGTCCAGGAAGATGCCATCTGCGTGCGTATCGGCGCAGATGCGTGCGAGTTCGCTCTCGTCGGAGCCCGGAGGCCGGCGTGTCCCTGTGTCCCAGGGGTTGTAGGGAAGGAAGACCTTGACTCCGCGGCGGTGGAACTCCCGTACCGCCCCGCGCAGGCCCGTCAGGCCCCCCGGCATGTCCCCGAAGAAGTCGAACTGATTGCGATCATCGGCGCCGATGCGCGGATAGGCATGCCACAGGACTACGGCGTCGAAACCCCCGAACTCGCCTTCGGCCTCGTCCAGAAGCTCGGACACGCGGTAACGTCCTGCCTGAGGATCGTAGAAGGCGAGATCGTAGACCATGATGAACCCGCAGACGAAGCAGCGTCTCGTCCAGCGTAGGTCGCCGCGGCTGTAGATGGTGTCGTCGAAGGCCGGAGCCCCGGGCAAGTCACGGTGTAGCGCCGCGAAGGCCTCGACCCGTTCCGCCGTCGCAGGGAGGGCCAGGCGTAGGTTGCGCAGTTCCACGATGCCCCTTGTGCTGTCGTGGGTGCCATCCATGCCGACGATAGGCCGCGCCCAGCTTTCGCCGGTGTCGAAGCTTGGCACCTCGGCGTTGATGCGGAACTCGTGCCAATCTGCATCCGTGGGGATAGACGCCGTGGCGCGGACCATGGACCATCCCTGCCATGGACCCGTGGCCCCGCCCCGCCGGTGGCACCAATCGAAGGCAAGACACAAGGTGTTATTGCCTTGTCGCCAGCGGGCCTCGCCAATCAGCACGATTGGCTCGCCCGGCGTCAGGTCCGCCGCGTAGGCGCACGACCGGCCCGTCCGTACCCATGCCCGAACGCCGTCGAACTCCATCACGATGCGCTGGCGGGCGACGTCGCGCAGGCCCTCGCGCACGGCCCTCCTGTGCTCCCGTAGCACCCTAAGCCACGCCGCCCAGTCCTGCCCCGGCGAAGGTCCGGCAAGGAAGTGCGCGTTGCCTCTCACCTGCGCCTCCTCCGGCAAGTCCCACTGCCACGAGCAGCCGCAGTCCGCGCTGAAGGTGCCATACTGCCATGGTACCTCGACGGTCTTTCGTTCCGCCCAGGCCAGCCCGGCCGCGCACACCAGGGGCGTTGATAGGGCCACAAGCGCTGTGAAGTGCAATCCCGGTCTCCTCCGTTTCGGAGCACGCTCCCGGCCAAAGCACATGGTCCCCAGGGGCGCGCAGCGGCCCGAGTCTTCCTTCCTTAGCCTCGGTAAGACTCTCAATCACCCGGCGCGAACCGCGCCACCAGCTCGTCGAGCCGGACGATCCGGATCTTCCCGCCCATCTCGGCGTCCAGACGTTCCCGCAGGCGGACAAGCCCGGAGGGCGACGCCCACAGCGTGGTCCCCTTCGGCTCGTACCCGTGCGCGGCTACCGGGAGGTAGACGCAGCAGAAGTGCCTCCCCCAAGGCCCCTCACCTTCCGCCAGCCGGTCGAAGAGGAAGTCCATCATGGCGTCCCGGGATAGCGTTTCCTGCGAGCGAGGGTAGTGGATAACGCCAAGCACGCGCGTCGCCTGTCCCCAGACGTTGCCGTGCTCGCCCCAGACGCCCCGGCTCAGCACCCGGTTTTTGGCCGTTACGGCAAGCAGGTCCAGGGCGTCGCACAGGTCGGCGAAGCGGGGCTGGTCCTCCTGGGCGTCGTAGTACCCGTCGTTGGCGTAGATGTCCAGGCACCGCAGGTCCATCGCCTGGCACAGCGGCGCGGCGTCCTCCAGGACGGCTTGCCAGGCCGCCTCCGGCATCAGTGGCGGGACCGCGAAGCCCATCCCGGCACAGATGTCGCCCGTGAGGAAGTAGTCCTGCGGGGTCGCCGTCGAGTAGTAGTAGTCCACCACGGCGGGCGCGTCCCGGCCGAAGGCGGCGCTCATGCCCCAGTTGATCGCCACCTGCCCCCGCGCCGGATCGAGCCAGGCGCCGTGCTGCAGGCCGTTGCCGGCGGCCTTCTGGGTAGTGCACTCCGAGGCCAGGAAGGCCACGTAGCGCGTGTCGGGTGTGTCCGGGGGGGCCTCGGGCCTGGGCTGCTGGCGCCACTGGTCGCGCGCGGAGGGGACCTGAGTGTGGAAGCTCCAGTTGTCGGCCATGTTCGTCATCGTGTTGATGCCGCCGAAGCGGGATAGGCTCATGACGCCCAGGCGCTCCGGGGGCTGCAGGCCGATGACCCAGAAGTAGGGCCTGGCCTTGTCGCGACGGTCGCGATAGGTGGCCAGGATCCGCTCCAGGAGCTGGCGTTCCGTGGTGCCCTCGCCGGCGTCGGCCTCGCGGTAGCTAAGGTTGGTGCACAGCGCGAAGTGCTGGACGGCGTAGTCCACGCCCCAGGCGTCGTAGTTGAAGAGGAAGTCCGGTGAACAGTGGGGCAGAAGCTCCCTGATCGCCCACTCGACGGCCTGGGCCTTGTTGGCGAAGCCGTAGGCGGCCAGGTCGCCGTGGATCGCGACGCCGGTGGGTCTGCCGTGGTAGTCCCTCAGCTCAACCTCCGCGGGGGCGGGCAGTCGCCACCTGGCGGCAAGGGCCTGCCTGAGGTCCGACGGCACGGGTAACATACCGGTCAGCGCCCCGACGGACGTGGCCAGATACTCCTCGGTCGGGAAGAACTTGTTTTCCTTCGCCATCTTGGGGCCGCGCGTGCGGTCGAAGCCGACCAGGCCCGCCACCTGGCCCCGGAACCGCTCGATGAGTGCGTCCAGATCGCCGACCTCCTCGTACTCGAAGCCCTGGGTTGCACGGCAGTGGTCGAGCCAGGCCTGGGTGACCGGAGGATGGTAGTGGAAGGGCGTGTTGAGGTAGAGCCTGGGCCCGTCACGGTTGACAATGCCCTGGAGCGTGGCGAAGGTGTGTCGGTGGGCGTACCAGTCCAGCTCGCCGGTGTAGACGACCACCGTATGGGCGGCCCTAGCCGCCGACGGTAGCGGCAAGCCAAGGAGCCAGACCCAGACCAGGGTGCGCCAGGGGCAGGCGCGGCGCGCAGGCGTGTCCGTCCCGTGCATCAGCGGTCTGCTGCCTCCCGTCTCCGATGATGAGGTCCAGCTCGCGCTGCGTGGCGTCCCGGGCCGCGGCCAGCGCCTCCTCGGCGGTGGCCTTGCCGTAGACGACCGCGTCCACGGCGCGGGCCAGCTCGCGCATGTAGCGGGCCTGGACGGGCATGACCGGGCGCTGGTGGCGGCACTCCTGGAGGATCTGGAGGAACTTGTCGTAGTGCCGCTTGCCCCTCACTTCCTCGAAGTAGGGCGAGGGCTTGTAGCCTGGGAACAGGCCCGTCTCCCGGCCGACGAGGCGCGTGCCCTCGGGCGTGGCGCAGAGCCAGCGGATGAATTCCCAGGCCTCGTCGCGGTTCTGGGCCCCCTTGGGCAGGGCCACGCACCAGCCCCCGACCCAGGAGCTGTGCTGCTCGCCGCCGGGGGGCGCGGGGATGAAGGTCACGCCGTAGTCCAGATCGGGGGCGTAGCGGGCCAGGTCCGAGATCCCGCCGATATGCAGGCACATCATGGCGACCTTGCCGGTGATGAAGGGGTTCTGCTCGGCGGCCCCGAAGCCCTGCTGCAGGCTGGCGATCTTGGTGACGTCGTACTTCTCGGCGTACTCGGCCATCCACGTCAGGGCCTCGACCACGCGCGCGTTGTCGGCCGTGACCTTCCGCGCCTCGTAGTCGTAGAACTCGCCGCCGAAGGCCCAGCCCCAGGTGAATATCGAGTTGGCGGAGCCATACTGCGCCCAGGGGATCAGGCCGATCTGGACGATCTCGTTCTGCTCCTGGCGCGTGAGGGCTGCGGCGTAGCGGTCAAGCTCCTCGATGGTCGTCGGGGGGCGCTCGGGGTCCAGGCCGGCCTTGCGGAAGGCTTCCTTGCTCCACACGAACCCGAAGTTGGGGTCGGCGCAGAAGGTGAGGGCCCAGACGTCGTCCTTGTACAGGTTCTGGCGCCAGCAGGGGGCGAAGTAGTCATCGCCCGTGATGCCCGCCTTCTCGCACGGGCCCGTGAGGGACTGGAGGGCTCCCCACTCGGCCCAGGGGGCCACCTGCGGGCCGTCCACGAAGATGACCTCGGGCGGCCGGCGGGCGCTGACGGCGGTGAAGAACTTCTGGTTCGTGGCGAGGTCGTTGGCGGCGAAGACCGGGCGGAGCTGAATCTCGGGGTGCTGGGCCTGGTAGGCGTTGCAGATATTGGTGAAGCCCTCGGCCATGGTGCCGCCCCAGACGTGCCAGACGCGGACGACCTTCTTGCCGCCCACCACTGCCTCCTGGCGCGCGCAGCCGGCGAGGAGGGCAAGGACCGACAGACAGACGAGCAGGCGGAGGG
>CAZSOQ010000011.1:0-40303 GCA_964608495.1 uncultured Armatimonadia bacterium
ACGCGCCGCGCGGCACGGACCCCGGCTACGGCAAGCCGTGGAGCATCTCGGTGGTGCTGGCCGGAGAGACCGACGGCGTGGAAGTAGGCTTGAGCGATGCGGAACGGGCGGACGAGGGATGGAGCGCCACGCCGGCCGGGTGCGTGGGGCACCTGGTGCACCTGGAGGCCCAGGATCCCGGGAACCGGTTCACCTACGTGGCCGGCGAGCCCGTCGCGCTCAACCTCGGCCTGCGGTTCCTGACCGGCGAGGAGACGGAGCGGCTGTACGGGAAGGCCGCCGAGGAGGGCCTGCGGCGAGAAGTCCGGGGCAGGCTGAACTGGGTCGCCAGGGACATGGGGGGCGGCGAGTGTGCCCGGGGCGACGCGGCGGTCGCCTTCGGGCCGGACGGGCCGGGCAGCGCGAGCGTGGCCTTCGAGGCGCCGGCGGGCCACTACGAGCTCTGGTGCACGCTGTACGACGAGGCTGGCAAGGTGCTGCGGCGGTTCGTGCCGCAGGGCCTGGCCGTGGTGCCCGAGCCGCGACCCGTCGAGGGCCCCAAGCGCCTGGGCTGCGCCTTCTACTGGCTCAGCAACGAGGACTCGGCTGCCTACCTGGAGTACCTGCGCCGGTGCAACGTGCGCGTGAACCTGGGCCTGAAGGCCTCCTGGTGCACGGAGGGCGAGAAGCCGGACGCGACCGGTTTTGACCCGCGCGTGGTGGCTGCCGTCGAGGAGGCCAGGAAGCGGGACATCGAGATCGTGGGCTGGCTGGACGGCGGCTGGCCGAGGGAGTTCAACCCTCAGATCGCCGACAAGCTTAGGCCCAAGCAGCTCCTGGTCTGGCTCTGGCATCCTCTGCCGGACTGGGACAGCTCCGAGTACGAGCAGGTGGTGCGGGCGTACGTGCAGCGAATGGTGCGGCGCTTCGGCAGGCAGATCAGGCGCTGGCATTCCTACAACGAGGTGGACATCTCGGGGCGATTCACGCCCGAGCTGTACCTGAGGATCATGCGGCTGCTGAGGGACGAGCTCCTGCGCACCGACCCCACGGCGGGCTTCGTGGGCGCCAGTTTCTGCTGCCAGCCCGAGCAGTTCTTCTTGCCGATGGCGCAAGCCGGCGGCCTCGCCCTGCACGACGCTGTGGATGTGCACTGCTACCCCCTGCATCCGCCGTCGAGCTTTGGCCAGGACATAAGCTTGTCGAGGGACCGTGGCGTGGCCGCGTACAGGGCCGCCCTGGGCGAGCAGGCCGAGAGGGTGCGGTTCTGGTGGGGCGAGGTGGGCGCGCGGCGCAGCCTGTGCTTCCGGGGGGCCGCCGAACAGGCTGAGTTCCTGGTGAAGATGACGGCCGTGGGGCTGGCCCAGCCCGGGGTGGACCTGCTGTGCTTCTGCGACCCTGCCGGCGCGCACGCAGGGGACTACTCCCTCGTCGAGCGCGGGCTGGGGGCCATGCCCGCGACGCTCGCCTACGCGACCGCCGCGCGCTACCTGGACGGACGGCCGGAGGTGCGGGCGCTGGCGGTAGGGAACGGCATCCAGGCGGCACGATTCGATGGCCCGCCGGGGCCCACGCTGGTGGCTTGGAGCACGACGGGCGAGCAGGAGGTCGAGGTGCCCGTGACGGCGGACGAGGCCAACCAGGTGGACGTGTATGGGCGCTCACGGGGGCTTCCGGTGCAGGCCGGGCGCGCTCGGGTGACTCTCACCTCGAGCCCGGTCTTCCTGGTTCCGGCCGAGTAAGGGGCGAGAGGTAGACCAGATATGAGCCTGTGGACGGCGGCGCTGCTATTGGCAACCGCGGAGGTGACTGTCTTGGCACCGGTGCTTGATGTGGGTGACCGCAAACAGCTCTTCCTGGACGATCGCTTCATCGCCGAGTCCGAGGGCGTTGACCTGCGCGCCAATCCGCCTGTCAAGCGGGGCATCGTCCTGCAAGGCGAGGCGCCCTGGGACGAGGGGTGGATCGGGTACTGCGACGCGCTGGACGACGGCACGGGCGAGTACAAGCTGTACTATGCCTCGTGGGCAGTGGGGAAGGACGGCAAGCGCGGGCGCGGGGCCTACTGCCTGGCCACTTCGCGCGACGGCGTGCACTGGACCCGTCCCAGCCTGGGCCTGGTGGACTACAACGGCAGCAAGGACAACAACGTGCTGCCCTACACGGCGGACTGCGTGTTCCTGGACCCCCAGGCGCCCCCGGAGCAGCGCTACAAGATGCTGCGGGAGGACGGCTTCGATGACCCGGAGAAGGGCGGGCTGTACCTGGGGTACTCGCCAGACGGGATTCACTGGACGCGACACCCCGAGCGCGTGCTGCCCCTGCTGCCGGACACCCAGAACCAGGCCTTCTACGACACGCGGCTGGGCAGGTACGTGGCGTACCTGAGGTGCTGGTCGCCGCTGCGGAAGGTGGCGCGGGCCGAGATGGACGACATCCTGAAGCCCTGGCCCTACGACACATCGGTCAAGCCCTACCTGATCTGGGGGGACAAGCACCCGCCCGTACCCAGCCGGGAGTTACCCCACGCGATCAGCTACGACGAGCTGGACCCGCCCGCCACGGACATCTACACGCCCTGCGTGCTGCAGTATCCGTGGGCGGAGAATGCCTACTTCGCCTTCCCGAGCATCTACTACCACTTCCCGGAACCGCCGGTGGGCAAGTACGGCAACGACGGCTTCCTGGAGATTCAGCTTGCCGTGAGCCGTGACGGCCTGCAGTTCACCCGGCCCGACCGGCGCGCCTACGTGCCGCTCGGGGTGCGAGGGTCTTCCGATGGGGGCGCGATGTACATGGCCCCGGGCATCATCCGGCGCGGCGACGAGCTGTACCAGTACTACGCGGGGTTCTCCTGCAGCCACGGCGAGTATGTGGGCTTCAAGGAGCTGCGGGGCATCAGCCACGTGCACCTGGTCGTCCAGCGGCTGGATGGCTTCATGAGTGCCGACGCGGCCTACACGGGCGGCTGGCTGACGACGCCGGCGGTGACCTTCGCCGGCCGCGAGCTGGAGCTGAACCTGGACTGCGGCGCCGTGGGGCACGCGCGCGTTGAGCTGCGCGACGAGGGCAACGCGCCCATCGAGGGCTTCACGGCCGAGGACTGCGACCTGATCCGGGGCAACCACGTGCACCACACGGTGACCTGGGGCGGCAAGGCCGACGTCGCGGCGCTGGCGGGAAAGCCGGTGCGGCTGCATTTCGACCTGCGCGACGCGAAGCTGTACGCCTTCCAGTTCAAGGGGTGAAACCGGCGCAGGGCCGGCTCGGGGCCTGGACCTACTCGACACGCTTGTACAGGACCCAGGAGCGCCGACTGCCGGAGCGGTCCAGGTAGAGCTGGTAGGCGTGGCCGTCGGAGGCCCTTACGACCCAGTGGGTGCGTCTGCGCTTGAGCCACCAGGCGTCGGTGCGGGCGGTGCTGGGCAGGCGTGCTTCGGGGAAGACCTGGAGGATGGCTTCGATCTCGAGGGTCACGCCGCGCCAGCGGAAACGGACGGGCGCATAGACGCCGCCGGGCGCGGCGTCCATCTCCACTTCGATCGGTTCGCTGATCAGCTCAGGCCTCTTGTCTGCCATCTGACCCAGCCCACAAGGACCCGGAGGCCGGGAACGCCCAGAAGTCCGCCCGGGCCCTCAGTCCTCCGCCAGGCCCCTGAGGAAGTCGGCTACCGCCTCCGCCCACAGGTTCCACAGCGCCTCGCCCAGCTCGGCGGTGGCCAGGCTCGGGTCGCCGAAGGCCCCCGTCGTGGACAGCTCCTCGGTGCGCCAGGCCCAGTCGGGGACGGTCTCGCGCTCTAGCTGCGGGCGCTCGCAGTCATCCAGCTTCACCAGCTCGGGCCGGTCAGCGAGGGTCTCGGCGGTCTCGGTGCCGGCGGCGTGGATGGCCATCTGGCCCTCCGAGGGCATCAGCCCTGACTCCTGCAGCTCGCGCAGCCCCCGCGAGATGACGGGGCTGCCATAGCCGGGGAAGAGGGCGATGCGAGCCCGGCATCCCTCCCTGGTAAGCTCTTCCATGACCTGGTACTGGGCTGACCTGAGGGACGATTCATTGCCCCCGTTGCCGTTGATGACGGCCACTTTGAGGAAGCCGTGGCGCACGACCTCGCGGAGGATGTCGTGCAGGGCGGCCAGATAGGTCGGGAAGCTGAAGGAGATGGTGCCGGGGAAGTTCATGTGATGGCAGCTCTGGCCGTAGGACAGCGTGGGCAGGACCAGGCAGTCCACGCCGTACTTGTCGCGGGCCAGGGCCGCGCCGTCGCGAGCCCAGCGCTCGGCCAGGCGCGCGTCGGTGTCCACGGGCAGCATGGGCCCATGCTGCTCGAGGGCGCCGGCGGGCAGAAGGACGATGTAGCCCTCGGCAGCGGCCCGCTTGATGTCCGGCCAGGGGTTTTCGGCCCAGAACAAGCGCATGAGCAAGCACCTGCCTCCCTGCTGGTTGGTGTGACGCTGAGCGATAGGTTTGCCGCAGCGGGGGCCATACCTTGCCCCTCGGCCCGGGCGTGGTAGAATACAGGCCGCTCCCAGGGAGCCTCGGTACGAGCTCCCCAGCCTGCTACCAGGGAGGGCGACAACCCATGAGCCATTCCGGCTGCGGTACCACCATCTACGAGGTCAAGGCCGGCCCTCACGACCGTGAGAACGTCATCGTTTCCGCCGACTGCCCTGCGGGCGAGTGTTCCTGCTGCTGCGAGGGCGGCGGGCACGGCCATAGGATGTGGCGGCTGGACGAGCACGGCGAGCGCGCTGAGCAAGTGCCGGCGCAGTGCGTGCCGGACGGGGACGGCTGGCGCGTGTGCTGGCCGGTTGCCGACCTGCCTGCCGGGAAGGCCGCGCGCTACGAGCTCACGCTCGAGGAGGGACCGGAAGGGACCCCGGGCGTGACGGTGGCGCTCGACGAGGCCAGGAAGGTGGATTTCGCCATCAACGGCGAGCCCTTCACCACCTACGTCATCAAGCCCGACGTCGCCCGGCCCTACTGCTACCCCGTGCGTGGCCCCGGCGGGCTGGAGGTCACGAACCTCGGGCCCAGCGACCACGTGCACCACAAGTCCATGTACGTCGCCCAGGGCGAGGTCAACGGCTGCGATAACTGGTCGGAGGGCGAGGGCCACGCTCGCACGGTGAACATGGGCGTGACGGTGCTCGGGCAGGGGCCAGTGCTGGGCAGCATCCTGGCGACGGGGGACTGGGTGTCGTCTCGGGGCCAGAAGCTCATGCAGGAGCTGACGCGGATCACGGTCTACAACGCCGGGCCCGACGCCCGGATCATGGACTGGGACATCACATGGTACGCGGCGTACCAGGGCGTGCACGTGGGCGACACGAAGGAAGCCGGGACGATCTCGGTGCGCGTGGCCGAGAGCATGGAGGAGCGACACGGCGGCTGCATAGCCAACGCCTATGGGGCGAAGACCGAGGCGGAGTGCTGGGGCAAGCGAGCGCCGTGGGTGGACTACTACGGCACCGTGGCGGACGAGCTTCTGGGTCTGGCCATCTTCGACCACCCGAGCAACTTCCGCCACCCGACCTACTGGCACGTCCGCAGCTACGGGCTCTTCACGGCGAACGAGTGGGGGATTCACGACTTCACGGACGACTGGTCCCAGCGTGGCGACCACACGATCCCCAAGGGCTGGCACCTAAGCTTCAGTTTCCGCGTCTACATACACAGGGGCGACACGAAGACGGCGGAGGTGGGCGCCAGGTACCTGGACTACGCCTACCCGCCGACCGTGACGATCGTGGAGAGCTAGCGCGGGGCCAGGAGGCGTGGAGGACCCGAGGCTCCTCCTGTCGGCACACTAGAGGGCACCGGTCGCGCCTGCCGTACGCAGGGCCGGGCCCGGGGGCTTCACGGCGCAGAGCCGTGGGTGAGCAGCTTGGACTGGCTGGTACCTATCGTGGGCCTGCTCGGATTCGGCGGCCTTCTCGGCTGGTGTGCTGCCCACTTCGTCAAGACCGTCGGCCGCGTGGTCGGCTGCGTCTGTGGGGCGATCTTCATCCTGGTCCAGCTTCTGGCCTACTACGGCCTGGCGGAGGTCCACTGGGACAAGGTCGCCCAGGCTGCCCCCGCCACGGAGGTGGCCTCCGGCGCTCTGAGGTTCTTCTGGAAGATCATGACCTACAACCTTCCCTTCACCGGCGGATTCGCCGTCGGCTTCTGGCGAGGCTGGAAGAGCTAGCCGCGGGGGCCCCGGCGCGAACTCCCCTCAGGAGAATCACCCATGCTTGTGCAACCGGAATGTCTTGCCTGCTTCGTGCGCCAGGCCGTGGACGCGGCCATGGTGGCCAGTGATCGGCCCGCCATCCACCGGGAGGCGGCCCTGCGGGCCTGCAGGCTCGTCGCCGACTCCTCGCCCGACGTGACCCCCGTGGCCCTGGCGCAGCAGGTCCACGAGCTGGTGCAGGAGCTGACGGGAGCGGCGGACACCTATGCCGACCTGCGCCGCCGGCTCAACGAGCAGGCCCTGGCGCTGTGGCCTCTGCTGACCCGCGTGATCGAGGAAGCGGAGGATTGGGTGGAGACCGGGGCTCGGGTGGCCATCGCCGGCAACATCATGGACCTGGGGGTCACGAGCTACGAACAGCTCAGGGACGCCGAGACGGAGCTGCGCCGTTGCCTGGACCAGCCCTTCGCCCGCGAGGACTTGGCGGAGCTGCGGGGGATGCTCGACGGGGCGGGGCTGGTGCTGTACATCGGTGACAACGCAGGCGAGATCGTCTTCGACAAGGCCTTCATCGGCAGGATGCGCCAGGCAGTGGGGCGCATGGTCTTCGCGGTGCGCGGCGGGCCGGTGATCAACGACGTGACGCTGACCGACGCGGAGCAGGTGGCGATGGGCGAGGTGGCCGAGGTCGTGACCACGGGCTTCGCCGGGCCCGGTGTGGAGCTGGACCTGTGCAGCGAGGAGCTGCGGGGCCTGTTCCACGAGGCGGACGTGGTGATCGCCAAGGGCCAGGGCAACTTCGAGTCCCTCAGCGGCACGCCCGGGCCCGTCTTCCTGCTGCTGCAGGCCAAGTGCAGGGCCATCGCGCGGCACATCGGCGTGCCCGTGGGCGGCCTGGTAGCGGTGCGAGCCGCGAGGACTTGACGCCAGACTCGGTGACAGCGGGGGATGACGATGAGCCCAGGCGAGGACGAGGAAGGACGGGCCGAGTCCGAGTCCGCGCTGCTCTTCGTCGTGCACGAGCATCAGGCGCGACGACTCCACTACGACTTCCGCCTGGAGCTCGGCGGCCGTCTCGTGTGCTGGTCGGTGCCCCGGGGCCCCAGCCTCGACCCGGGCCAGCGGCGGCTGGCCGTGCGCATGGACGACCATGGCCTGGAGATCGCGGACTTCGAGGGCCTGGTCCCCGAGGGCGAGTATGGCGAGGGCGAGATCCTGCTGTGGGATCGCGGCACCTGGCGGGCCCTGGATGACGACCCCGAGGCCGCGCTCGAGGCCGGCAAGCTGCTGTTCCTGCTGGGCGGGCAGAAGCTGCGCGGCCGTTTCGTCCTCGTGCGGACGCGCTACCAGGGCGAGCGCGACAACTGGCTTCTCATTAAGCTCAAGGACCGCTATGCCGTGCCCGGGGGCGAGATCACCGCGGATCGCCCCGATTCCGTCCTCACCGGGCGCACCCTCACCGACCTGCGTCTGCAGGCCAGCGCGCTCCGCGAGGTGCGCCAGGAGGTGCCGGGACTGGCGGGAGCGCGGCCGCAGCCCATGCCGACGGCCCTACCGCCCATGTGGCCCGGCGGCGAGCGTGAGCCCTTCTGCGAGCCGGGGTGGTTGTTCGAGGTGGAGCGTCGCGGCGCCCGCCTGCTGGCCTTCTGCGATGGCAGCACGGTGACCCTCCGCAACGCCCGACAGCGTGACGTGACCGACAGGCTGCCCGAAGTGACCTATGCCCTGGCGGCGATGAGGCTGCCCAAGGCGGTGTTCGACGGCGTGGTGTCCGTTCCCGGGGCCGGTGACCCCGCGGTGGCCGCCCACAGGCGCTTGGCCGAGACCGATCGGGGCGCCCTCGAACGCTCTCGCGGCCGGTCGCCTGCGGTCTACCAGGTCTTTGACCTGCTGCACCTGGGCGACCACTCCCTGATGGACGTTCCCCTGGCCGAGCGACGCCGGCTGCTGAGCAAGCTGGCGCCGGACCATGGGCCGGTGCAGTACGTGGACCACGTGGCGATTGACGGCGAGATGGCCTGCGAGGAGGCGGCCAAGGCGCACGTTCGGGCCGTCGCCAAGCGCGCCGACAGCCCCTACCGGCCTGGACAGAAGACGCGCGACTGGCTGGTCATCGAGCCCGCGGCGGAGGAAGCGCCCCGCGAGCGCGCGGTCGGCCTGCCCTCGGCCGAAGAGGCGGCGGACCTGGCGGCCCGGATTCGGGGCGTCGAGCACCGCGCGACGACGCTGCGCGTGGGCGACGCGGCCGTCAAGCTCACCAACCTGGACAAGGTCTTCTGGCCCGAGGACGAGGGACGTCGCCCACTGCTAAAGCGCGACCTGATCGCCTACTACGCCGAGGTCTCGCCCTGGCTGCTGCCGTATCTGCAGGACCGCCCGCTGACCCTGCGCCGGTACGTGGATGGCATCGAGGGCGAAAGCTTCTACCAGCGAGACTGGAGCTACCGCAGCCCGGACTTCGCGCGGCTGGTCCCCATCTACGCACCCACGGCGGAGCGGGACTTCCGCGCGGTGGTCTGCGACAACCTGGCCACGCTGCTGTGGCTCGCCAACACGGCCGACGTGGAGTTGCACGCCTGGTACGCCCGCTGCTCGAGCGACGGGCGCGGCTGGCCCGGGGAGTTCGCCGGCTCGGAGAAGACCGTGGAGGCCTGCAGCCTCAACTACCCGGACTTTCTGGTCTTCGACCTGGACCCGTGGACGAAGGCCGAGGAAGCTGGGAGGGCCGAGGCGGACCGGGCGGAGGCCCTGGCGGCGTGTAAGGCGGTGGCCGCGCTGCTGCGCGAGCGGCTGGAAGGCTGGGGGCTGCGGCCTTTCGTGAAGACCTCGGGGAAGACGGGACTGCACCTGTGGGCCCCCCTGGAGCGCCGGTACCGCTTCGAGGCGACGCGGGAGGTGGCACGCCGCGTGACGGAGGAGCTGGCCGCGGATCACTCGGACCTGGTCACGAGCGAGTGGCGGGTTGAGGAACGGTCGGGGAGGGTCATGATAGACCACATGCAGAACGTGCGGGGCAAGACCTTGCCGGCGCCCTACTCGCTGCGGGCCACGCCTCTCGCGTCGGTGTCCATGCCGATCCGGTGGGAGGAACTGGGGGCCGCGGACAGCCACGACTTCACGATGCTGACCGTGCCGGAGCTGCTGCGCGCGCGGGGCGACGCGTGGCAGGGCCTTCTGGACGCGCGAGCGTCCCTGACCGCCGCCCTGACGGCCCTGGACCTGGTGTAAGAGGACAGGCAGGGCGCGCAACGGACGGGGGGGTGTGACTTAGAGGGCACGGATGTTCTATCGCAGCCTTGACTTCCCCGCCGAAACGGCTGGATAATTCTCCCTGGATAGCGCCCCTGATGGCGCCAACGAACAACAAGGCCACAACACAGCACCGGGACGCAGCTAGGCCCGCAAAGAGGGACGTTGAGACTTGGCGAGTGTTGCTGATCTGCTGCAGCGGCTGTTCGTGCCACGAGAGCCCGCGGAGGACGATGGGGGTGCGCCCGCTCTGCTGGTGACGATTGAGTGCGAGCACTGCGGGGAGTTCATCCGCGCGCGCCTAGACAAGGCAAGCGATCTGCAGGCCGTCTACGGCGAGGAGGACCGTCCGGCCAGCTACCTGCTCACGAAGGAGCTGGTCGGCGCCCGCTGCCGCAACCTGATCCGCCTCATCATACGGTTCGACGTGCACCAGCGGCCCCGGGAGATCGAGGTGGAGGGCGGCCATCTGGTCCATCTTGAGTGCGCCGACTAGGAGCCATCCCCGTGCCTGAGGCGACACCCGAGGGTCTCCCGTCTCGCCGTCAGGCTCTGTGGATAGCGGTAGTGGGCCTCTGTGTCTCCTGGCTTCTGCTGGTCGCGGCGCCCCTGATCCCTGGTCTGCCACCCCGTCTGGGCACCGTGCTCGTCAGCGGCTTGCTCGCCGCGGCCACCTTCGCGGCGATCTACGGCCTCGCGGCGGCCTTCATCAGCGATTGGTACGAGCTTGCCGGCATCGTCATCTGCGGGGGGCTGTGGTTCCTCGTGGGCGACGTCGAAGCGAAGGGCCTGGCCCGCATCTTCCTCGGCGCGACGGCCAGCGTGCTATTCATGCTCGCCTGTGTCCTGTTCGGGCGTCTGGTATCGCGGCTCGTGCGTGAGCCCAACCTGCTGCTGCCTGTGCTGATCACTGCGGCGGTGGCGGATGTCTTCACCGTGACCGTGGGACCCACCCACATGGCCCTGGAGAAGGCCGACAAGGTCGTCCGCAGCCTGTCCGTGGCCGTCCCGCAGGCGGGCTCGGCGGCGGGCAAGGAGGGCGTGGCGGGGCTTACCGTCGCGGCCTCCATCGGGCTGGGCGACTTCATCTTCGCCGCGCTGTTCCTGACGGCGGCCTGGCGGCACGGGCTGGAGGTGCGGACGGCTACCCTCGCGGCGGCCTTTCTCGCCGTGCTGGGCATGTCGCTGGTGCTCCTCGTGCCCCAGATCCCGGCGCTTCCCCTTCTGCCCTTCATCGTCGTCGGCGTCCTCGTGCCGAACGCCGGACGGTTCCGGCTCAGCTCCCAGGAGAAGCTTGCCCTGGCCGTGGGGGGCGTCTTCCTTGTGCTACTCCTGGGGGGCTTCTACCTGGCCACTCGCTAGATGTCACGCGGCACGACCAGGCTGGCGAAGGCATGCCCGGCCCGTTGCTCGGGCGTCACGACCGCAGACGGGGCCAGCGCCCCGACCGCGGAGGGAGGATTGCACCATGTACAGAGACCTAGGTCTCCTCACGCTTGGCCTTCTGCTCGTATCCCTGCTGGCGGCCAGGGCCTCGGCGGCCCCGGAGCCCGTATCGGCGGAGGAGAGCGCCGCGTGGCAGCGATGGCTCATCCCGCTGCCCAAGCAGATCAGCTTCCAGGGCAAGGTGACACTGCCCGCCGCCCAGGTAGGCGTGCGGGTCCGATCGGGGGCCGGTGAGGTCGAGCAGAACGCCGCCGGGGAGCTGCGCGACCTGTTCACGGAGAAGGCCGGCGCCGAGCCCGCCGGCAGCGTTTTCGAGATCCTGCTCGGTGTCTGCGGTGAGGACGGGAAGCTGGACGGCACCCCGGTGGACGGCGCCAGCGACCTGGCCAAGCTGCCCAATCCGGCCCAGGCCTACGTGATACGGCCCGTGGGCGAGAACAGGCTGCTGCTGGCCGGGCGCGGAGAGGCCGGGGTCTACTACGCCGCCCAGACGCTGCGGCAGTTACTGGAGAGCAGGTTCGCGGACGGGCGGGTGACGATCCCGCTGGTGACGGTGACGGACTGGCCCGATCTGGCTGAGCGTGGGCAGTGGGGCGGGAGCGCGAACGACGACATCGAGTGGATGGCCGCGCACAAGATGAACCTGGTGGAGTCGCACGTCACTCTGAAGATGAGTGAAGACGGGAGGGGCGTGGCCGAGGCCGACACCGACCGGATACGTCTGGCGCGACTGCACGCGCTCAAGCTCGTGCCTATCATCACCCACCTTGACCACCTTGGGCGCACGGGCCTGTATGACATCTACCCCGAGTGCCGTGGGAAGGGCGAGAAGGCGCGGCACGCGGAGTACGACGTCGTCGCGCCCTGCTTCTCGGAGCCGAAGCTGTGGGACGTGCTGGCGGACTGGATGGTGGACCTGGCGGGACACGAGGGCGTAACGGACATCTGCGCCTGGCTGACGGAGCTGGCCCTGCACTGCGAGTGCGAGAACTGCCAGAGGGAGGGGCAGTACACCCTGGAGGCACGGGCCATCGTGAAGGCCTGGCGTCAGGCGCGGGAGAAGCACCCGGCTCTGGGCCTGCGGATACTGCTGACCCAGGGCAGCTACTCGACCAACGACAAGGTACTGGCCGAGGTTCCGGACGGCGTTGGGGTCACCTACTACGACGGCGGACGGACCTACGACTCGTCCCGCGATCCCATGATCTACCCCCTGCTTGAGGAGTACGCGGCGAGCGGGCACTGGCTGGGCTGCTACCCGCAGCTCACGGCCTCCTGGCGCATCGTCTGCCCCTGGAGCGGCCCGCAGTTTGTGAGGTACCGGATGACGGAGTTCGTGGACAAGGGCCTCCAGTGCCTGGTCGGCTACCTGACGCCGAACCGCCTCCTGTATGACTTCAACTTCACGGCCGCGGCCGAATGGTCCTGGAACTCCGGGGGGCGCAACGAGCGGGAACTCGCGGCGGCGTGGGCCACGCGGCGGGGCCTCAAGGACCCCGACGCCGCGGCCGAGTGGGCGGTCATGCTCGGGCCCGTGGGCTGGGACGTCTACGGCTCGCGCGTGCCCTACAGCGCCTTCTTCGGCGGCGCGGCGCAGATGGTGGCCAAGCGCGCGGCCCCAAAGCTCGGCGAGGGCATGTTCCGCTACTTCCCGACGGTCGAGCACGTGGACGAGGACCTGGGCGCGTGCGCGCGGGCGCTGGCGATCGCCCAGGACCTGGACGCGCCCGACCTGCTGGCCGAGACGCGCGTGATCCAGGGCTACGTCGGGATGATCAAGTACATCCACGCCATCGCCGCCCGCGTGGCGGGGAAGCAGGACCTCAGCGACGAGGAACGCGCCGCGCTGCAGGAGGACATGTCCCGCCTGGCCATGGTCGGGCTCGCGACGGCCCAGGCGCTCAGGGACTGGGAGGCTTCCATCGGGCAGGGGATCGGCGGGGCACGCTTCACCGATACCGTGGACGTGACGGAGAAGACCGTGGCCGACATCGGGGACGCCCTGGCCCCGTACGGTGTGACGAACGCGATCAGGCCCTACCTGCGTTCCACGGTCGGCGAGTGGGTGAGCGACGACTTCGAGCAGCAGGAACGGGTCACGAAGAGCTGGGACGTGACGGACAGGCTCAGCGAGCCGGGGGAGTACACGATCGGCTTCAAGTACACCACCGGGTGGAACGGGCTGCATGTGTACCGCGTGGCCCTGGCCTTGGCCCCGGCGGACGCGCCGGAGCAGATCACGGAGGTATCCGTTGACGAGCACGAGGCGTCGGTGGGGTACAGGAGCGAGGGCAACCTGTACTCGGTGAAGCTTGAGGACCGGAAGGACGGGGTCACGTACTTCATCATCGCCGACATCCAGGGGGTACGGTCGAGCGACAAGCCGGAGAATCGCCGTGGCTGCAACGGAGAGGTATGGATGAGGAAGCTCGCCCCCGCGGCCGGTGAAGAGCCGCCGCTGTAGGCCCGGCAGCCCCCGTGCGGGAACACAGACCACCCTCCGGGTCTCGGGGGCCCGGAAAGAACTGAAGGCCTGTGCCACCTCACCGGCAAGGCCGGCCGGCAGCGAAGCGACAGTGAACTAGCGGAGGCCGTTGAAGTAGCTGTGGCAGTCCCCAGCGGTGGCCTGACGCACGATTTCCTGGGCCGACAGCCACTTCACGTGGCCATCGCAGAAGGCGAGATTGGACCCGCCATTGTGGCGCGTGTTCTCGGGATTGGCCACCTGGCTGCTGACACAGGGATCGCATTCCGATCCGCACTTCTCGGCGTAAGCCACCTTGTAGGGGTTCCAGCAGTAGTCCGTGCCCGACGAGTCGCCCATCATGAGGCATTCGACGGGCCGCTTGATCTCCCCGAGCGCCATGGGCTCACGCCAGCTGTCGCCGGGCCCGTCGTACTTGGTCAGGAACATGTTCCACAGCCGTAGCCCATGGTCGGGATGGACACTGACCACCACACAGTGCCAGTAGGCGGCGTGGCGTAGACGCCCAGACCCGAACGTCGGCTGCTTGGGCACCGGTAGAGCTGCACGTTCTTGACGTAGGGCATGACCTTGTCCCACCAGTGGTACAGTGAGCCGGATACTCCCCAGGACGGCGTGGCGGGAAGGGTCTCGTCGTAGTCCTGAGCATACATCAGCACACCGAGAGCGAGCTGCTTGAGGTTCGACTGACAGCTGGCCTACCGCGCCTTCTCGCGGGCCCGGGCGAAGACCGGGAACAAGATAGCCGCGAGAATCGCGATGATGGCGATCACGACCAACAACTCGATCAATGTGAATCCTCGGCGCCTTTGCACGGAGCATCCCCCTTGTACTTGCTGTGGTCACCGCCAACATCCAAGGTACACTTGCACTGCCCCGATTATGAGATGGACTACGCCCTATCGCGCGACCTGTCAATGCCCCCACGCGCCGATCCGGCCACTCAGGCCCGTCGCCCCGGGAGGCGGCGGGACGCGGAGGTCACCCGCCGGTGAGTGCCTCGGTCGCGACCACGATCTCCCACACACCGAGGTCGGGCAAGCGAACGTAGCTGCGGTCGCCGGCAACGTGGGCCTCGAGGGTCTGGGGCTCGTGGTCCGGAGACAGGAGAGTCATCTCGCGCACGCGTCCGGGTATCCAGAGCCTGCAGCCCCGGGCCGGCAACGGGCTGAAGGTCCCGGGATCGTGGGCGTAGTTGACGAGATGGACTGCCAGCCGGCTCCCCTTCCGCCAGGCCGTGCAGAGGACCTTGGCCTCGGGCGGAGCCTCGAGCCGCACGCCACGCTGGCCCAAGACCTCGTCGAGGGCGCGTCGCAGGGCGGCGGCGTCAGGCATATCCGCCGAGTAGCACCCCCAGTCGGCGAGGGCCTGGTCCGCCCCGGCGCCTTTGCGCAGGCCGGTCACGTCGGCCAGGGCATAGTCGGGAAGGGGCTGGCCCAAGGGATCGGTGCCGCCGAGGGAGCCCAGGACTACCAGCTTGCCGCCACGGCGGGTGAAGTCGCGCAGGGCCGAGACCTGCGGATTCGTCAGCACATCGCAGCTCACCAGCACGGCCACGTCGAAGTCCTTGAGGCGGTCGAGAGACTCCTCGCCCGAGACGACGGCCAGGGGCCACCCGGCGAACTGCAGGCGGTCGAAAGCGACCTGCATGTCGGAATAGTGCTCGCGGCGCCAGCGCGCCGATTCGGGCGAGTAGTAGAAGCAGACCCTGGCCCCCGGCGACCACCCGGCCATCAGGTCCTCGTGTGCGAAGATGAAGTCCTCGTACCGCTGGACCGCCGGCACGGTGTCCGGGGTGACGCGGAACCACTCGTCGTCCTTGCCCGCGTGGCCGAGATGCAGCACCAGCACGGAGCCCGTGGCCTGGGCTTCCGCGATACTGGTCTGCAGCTCGAGGGGCGTGGCGCCCGTGTAGCCCCAGTCGTCGCGGCCCAGCAGCATCGAGGGCGGCTTGCGTGAGCCTCGGGCGAAGGCGATGAGGTTGCGCAGGGCGTTGCACCGGCCAGGAGCCATGGTGTGCGGGCCTTCCTCGTAGAGGAACAGGTCGGCCGTGCGCGCCGACAGGTCGAGGCACTGGGTAACGCCCGGCTGGGACGTGTTCATCGAGGTGACGAAATCGCGCCGCGCCCGCCTGCCCGCGCGGGTCATGTCCTCGATGAAGTCCACCACGGTCGCCTGCTGGAACTGGACCCACCGCAGCTCGAGGCGCGAGTGCACGTCGCGGTAGTCGAGCATAGGGGTGTCCATGGGCGGCGGGTTGGCCGGCTTCTCACGAAGCTTGCGGAGGAACTGGCGGAAGGCGGCTTCGCAGGTGGCGCAGTAGCAGTTGACGGGGAAGGCGTCGTCCCAGAAAACGCCGCCGCACCCCGCCTGGATCAGCTCCAGCAGGCTCTCGCGCTGCTTGGCGCGCCAGGATTCGTTGTTGAGGCAGCAGGAGTAACGCTTGGCCCCCCTGTAGTCGCGCACGTAGGGCTCGCCGCTGCGCTTCACGGCCAGCCACGAGCGCGCCTGTGGGACCTGCTCGAAGACCGCGTCGCCGTACAGGCAGCTCGGTGACATGTAGGCGTAGACGTCGAGGCCTAGGTCCCGCAGGGGCTGGATGCCGGCCGTGGAGACGCCCCAGCCGGCGACGAAGCTGGCGCCGCCTATCGAGACCTGCAGGCGGGTGGCCCCGAAGGCCTGGGAGCGCTCGGGCGTGAGGGCGCTGTAGTTGATGCCCAGCACGACCGGACGGCCCGTCTCCCAGGGAACAGCCGAGGGGATCGTGGCTCCCAGCAGCAAGGCACTGCAGGCAAGCAAGGTCATCCGCCGGCCCCCTCGTTGGCGAAGACTGCTGGTAGCGGTCGGCAGCGGCCGAGGCCCACACCTGGCGGCATCGCGTGACGCGGCAAGCTAGTGCATGGTCTGCCCGCCGTCAACGTTCAGGGCCTGGCCGGTGATGTAGCTGGACTCGTCCGAGCACAGGAAGACAACGACATTGCAGACGTCGTCGTCGGTGCAGCCCCTCTTCATCGGCACCTGGTCTACGTACCTCTGGCGCACTTCCTCGATCGTGAGACCCCAGCGCTCGGCGTACTGGGGAAAGAGCTGGTCCTGCCACAGGGAACCGTCCAGCAGATTGCCCGGACAGATCGAGTTGACGCGGATCCCATACTCAGCCAGCTCGAGGGCGAGCGACTGGGTGAGGCCGATGCCGCCGAACTTGCTGGCGGCGTAGGCGCTGTTCTTCGCGGAGCCGTGCTTGCCGGACTTGGAGTTGATCTGGACGATGGAGCCGCCGCCGCCGCGCTCGAGCATGTACCGGACGACGTGCTTGGCGGAGATCATGTACCCGACCAGGTTGACGTTGATGCAGCGGGTCCAGTCGCTCACCTCGATCTCGTGGATAGCGCCCGGCACGACGATGCCGGAGTTGGCGACCAGGCAGTCGAGCCCACCCAGCTCGGCGACCACCCTCCGGACGGTCGCCGCGACGGTGTCCTCCTTGGTGACATCGCAGGGAATACCAACGGCCTTGACGCCGTACTCGTCCCTGCAAGCGGCCGCGACCTGCTCGACGGCCTCGACGGTGCGGGCACAGGCGGCCACGTGGGCGCCCTGGGCGGCCAGGCGGCGGCAGATGGATTCACCCAGGCCCCGGCTGCCACCGGTGACCATGGCCACCTTGCCCTGCAGTCGGCGGCACTCAGCCTGCTCGGACATCTCCATCACTCCCTCATGCTCTGAAGGCCGGCTGGACACAATAGCCCACGGGGGCCCGCTGCGGCGCCGCACCGACCCGGCCTGACCGAATGGCCCTGACCGGGCGCCCTCAGAAGGACACGGGCACCACGTCGGCCACGTACCTGCCGCGGAAGACCTTCACGACCAGCGGCTTCCCGAGGGCGCTCTTCTGGGGCACGGTCAGCCTGCTGTCAGACGCGCCTCGGGCCTCAGCAAGACGCTCGTTCTCAAGGTTACTCAGGACAAGGCGGACATCGGCGGCGGGCCCGGCCAGCCTTACGCGCACCACGTCCCCCTGCGCCTGCACGGTGGCGAGAGAGGGCAGATCGGCAACCAGGGCAAGCCCCCCGGGATCGAGCCTCAGGCCCACGCCCCACCGACCGTCACGCCGCTCGGGCGCTAAGGCCTGGCCGCGCAGGAGCTCGACATAATGCCTCCCCTCCCGCGGCGCCAGCTCCACCAAGGGCCCGTCCACCGGGTAGGGCCGCCCGTTGTACAGGGCGGTCACCGTCTTGTCCTCAGCCGAAAACCGATTCGAATATACCCGCGAAGCCAGGGCCGGCACAAGTGCCTGCGCCCTTCCCCGCCCGAAGGCGTCGGAGTGCTCGCGCAGCAGGCGCAGATAGCGCACGTCGTACCGGTGGCCGAAGGCCGCCATGCCGTTCCAGAGCTTGACCTCCTGGCCGTGGGGCGTGCGCTTGTAGTCCAGGTCCAGGGGCTTGCACTCGGGGAAGTAGAAGCGCAGCAGGTTACACACCACCGGCCGCGCCGGCAGGGCGTGATACCCCACCTCGTAGACGATGCTACCGTCCAGGTAGGCCGCCATGTGATCCGTCCCAGGGAACTCCGTCGTGAGGGCCAGGTCAGGGCGGATCTCGTCCATCAGGGCGTGGGTCCGGCGGCAGATCTCGGCACATCCCTGCAGCCAGCCGTTGTGGCCCAGCTCCGGCGCGAACATGTGCTCATGCTTCGTCGAGTAGCAGGGGTAGCCGCGATGCCCGAACTCGTCCAGGCGCAGGTAGTCCAGGCCGGTATCGCGGAAGATGCGGGCAACCGTCTGGCTGAGGCGCTCGGCCCACCACTCCGTGTCGCAGCACATGTTCCAGGAGCCATAGGCGGCCACGTACCCCTCCGGGTTGAGCGGGCACTTGTAGCCGTCCTTCCAGTAGGGGTTCATGGCCCCGTAGGTCGGGCCGTACTCGTGACCCACCTCGGTCGTGTCACAGGCCAGGATGCCGTCTATGTACACCCCCGCCATCGCGTCGCGCTGCTTGCAGACGCCGATGTGTTTGCGGAAGGCCTCCAGCCCGCCCCAGGTCTCGTTGTAGTAGTAGTCACCGCGGTTGAGGGGATAGCGAAGCCTTCCGGCCAGGGGGTCAACCACCCAGTAGGCCTTGTAGCGCTCGCAGAGGGCCTCGCCGAGGGCCTTGGGCAGCGTCTCGTGGTTCATCTCGACGCGCCACGGTCCCAGGTCCGACCACTCCCACCAGCTCATCATCTCCGCCACGTCGCACTCCTCGGTCAGGTAGTCCGTGCGCCAGCCCTTCTCGTCCACCAGCGGACTCTGTCCCCAGCCGACGGCCGTGACGTTCCAGCGGTCGGCGAGCGGGCCGGGATAGGGTCGGTACTTCCACACGTGATGCGCCCAGTCCGCGTACTCGGCGAGCGCCTGATGCCAGTCGCCTTCGTGAGCGCCCATGACCGCCGGCGCCCACCGCAGGGATTCGCCGGGCTGCAGCGTCCGACGCAGGTGCTCGAAGGCGACCGAGATCCCCGGCGCGGGCGCCAGGCTGCGCTCCCACAGCAGCTCCGGGTCGAGGTATCGCCCGGTGTCGTCGTAGCCGTAGTCGCCCTCGTACCGCACACCCTTGCGTAGCACCGGGCACTTGTAGGCCCCGGCCTCGTCCTCCATCCGCACGTACAGGCCGCAGCCGTCCGCGGGCCGGAACACGTCTATCATCTGCCACCAGGCCGTGTTCTCGCCGTAGGCCGTGCGCAGGTAGGTCGGCACGTCGGCGATGATGCCCCCGCAGTAGGGGAAGAGGTAGTACTCGGCGTCCAGCGCGGCCACGTGCGGAAAGACCGTCTTCACCTTCACCTGCTCCTCGCCGCGATTGGCCAGGCTGAGAGTGAGCCGAAGCTTGCCCTGTCCGGCAGCGGTCGCCGTGAAAACCGCCGCAAGCCTTGGCTCGGGCAGCAGCAGCTCGGCGCGGAAGCCGAGGGGGTCTTCCGTGCGCTCGATCTTCTCCACGCGGAAGTCGCTCGATCCCAGGCGCTTGCCGTCCGCCTCGAGGAGGAAGAGCTGCGACGGGCCAACCTTGCCCTCGTCGGCCGCGCCTGCTTCGAGCCGGGCGGCCCTCGCCGCGAGGAAGGGCCTGTCCGTGTACCCGAGGGTCAGGGCCTCGAGGGCCAGCCCGGGCCTGGTGGTGAAGCGGGCCAGGAGCCGGCCGTCGCCCAAGAGGAAAGCATCGCCCTCCTGTCGGCAGGTGGGGGCCCCGTCTGCGGGCCGCCGGGGTGCGGGGCCCATCTTCGGGCACAGGTCCACCACGGGCGGGCGCACGTAGGCGCGGGTCAGCCGCACGCTCACTCGCTGAATCCTCGCCGGCGCGTCGGCCGGAGCCTGAATCCGTAGCAGCCGAGGTACCTGGCGCGGCGCGGTCACCTGGCACAGGCTCGTGCCCTGCAGCTCCTCGCGCTTGCAGGCCAGCTCCTCGCCCTTGTCGTCGAGCCAGCTCAGCGCCGGGGGCCGCCCCGTGAACTCGACCTCGGCCAGGATCGGGCCCAGCGGGTCCACGGCTTCGCGGTCGAACCATAGCTGCGCCGTCCCGCCGGCCGGGATCGCCAGGCCGTCGGCCGACCACCCCGGCCCGTCGGCTTCCCTGTAGCCCACCACGCCCGAGGAGTCGTCCAGCCTGCCGAGCGCGTCGCCCGGGCCGCCGGCGCTCCACGTCACCTGGGTCTCCAGGCTTCGCGTGATGAGCACGAGGCGGACCATGTACTCGCCTCGAGCGTCAATGCTGTTGAGCCTCTCACCGGTCCACGTCTTCCCGCCGTCGAAGCTCACCGCGCTGGTGCCGCGCTCGACGGTGTTGTCAATGCCCACGTAGATGTAGTCGTCGGTGCCCTCCTTGCCCTCGGGCGAGACCTTGCGGAACAGCACCTCGTTCGCCCCGCGCTTGAGGACGTCCACCGGCACCAGGAAGTCACGCCACCCCCAGCTCAGGGGCTGTTGGCCCGAAGTGCGCCCTTCGAAGCCGTCGGCTACGCCGTACCATTGGGCCTGCCCGTTCACCACCACCTCGAACTGCTCGTCCATGCCGTTGTTGGGCTTCTCGGGCGAGGCCCAGGAGTAGTCCTGCACGGCGAAGAACACGCGCACGCGCGCCGCGACAACCTTCGCCGAGAGCTCCTCGGGCACCACGGAGAGGTCGAGGGTCTTGCGCGTCTGGTAGTCGGGGCTGGTCTGGTGGCTCGTGCCCATGGACGCCCCGCCCCACGTCCCCGTGTCGTTGTAGACCATCCACACGTCCGACCCCAGGCGGTCCACCGTCCAGCCCTGGGCCTGGCCCGGCTGGCAGGCAAGTCCCCCGACAAGCAGGGCAACGATACGCAGGTAGCCTGTCACGACCTCATGGCACCTCCTCTCACCCTCGAGTATGCCTGAGATGGAAGTAGTCCACGGTGACCAGCTCGATGCTCAGGATCCTGCCCCGCGCGTCGAAGCACACCTCGGCCACCTGGATCAGGGGCGTCAGGTCGCGAAGCTCGGGCCTGCGGGCCCGGAAGCGGTCGGCTGCCCGCAGCAGGCTGAGACGCTTGGCACGCCTCAGCCTGGCGATGGGACGCAGGGACCCCTCGCGGTAGGAGCGCACCTCGACGAACAGCAGTACTTTGCCGCGCCGGGCGACGATATCGAGCTCGCCGTACCGACAGCGGACGTTGCGCGCGAGGATGCGGAAGCCGCTCCAGAAGAGCTTGCGGGCGCACGCCTCCTCGGCGCGCCTGGCCGTCCGTTCTCGCCCTTCCTCGGCCACAACGATGTGGCGCTTCTCGCCGGCGCGGGGACGCCACTCGGGGTCCCAGGGCAGCAGCTTGCGGCGCAGAACCGTGATGATCCCGCGGAGGGCTGACCCCCTGCCCCTGTCGCTCATGGCTCGTCCTCGGCCGATCGCGCCCGATCCAGCGCGAGCCCGGCCCCGGTCTAGTCCGCCCAGTCAAGCGCCGCCTCGATGCCCGCCCAGATGGCCGCTTCGCTCAGAGTCCGCTGCTGAGAGGGAGGGCAGAGCAGGGAGTTGTTGCGTATCTCGCTCGTGACGGCGGCGCACCGCTCGTACAGGTCGCCCCAGGCCCGCCGGAAGTACTCGGCCTGCACACCCGAGTAGCCCAGGGGCTTGACCTCCCCGATGGGTCGGCCGCCCCACTTCCGCCACCACTCCAGCATCCTGCGCCCCACCTGCATCTCACGCTCCCGAAAATGCTCCGGCTGCTCCTCGAACACGATGGGCACGATCGCCATTGCGTTCTCCATCTGGCCCACGAACTCCGTCTGGTGCAGCCCCATCAGCAGGCTGTACTCCCGCTGCTCGAGCAGGCGGAAGAGAAGCTGGAACAGCGAGCTGTCGTGGTGGCGGTTGGGCTCGACGTACTCGTGCTCGCTCACCTGCTCGTAGACGATGCCGATAGTCTCCGGCTTCGGGTCCACCTCGCGCATGTCCCACTTGTCATAGCGCTCCCACATCTTGCCGGTCTGGGGATGCAGCCCGCGCATCCACACCCAGAACTCCTCGTTGGTGTACTGGGTGCCGTCCCACCACTGGACGGGGGCCCGCTCCGTGCCGCCCGGGTTCACATCCGGGAGGAAGGTGACCAGCAGCGACCCCAGGACCCTCCGCGGGTCGAGGGGCGCAGCCTGCCCGTCGAGGCCACGGCCCGAGAGCAGCTTGGCGACGGCGTTCATCGCCGCCGCGCACGGGGCGGGCTCGTGCGCGTGGGGCTTGTGGAACAGGATCGCCGTCCTGGCCGCCGCCGAGGACCGGTCGCCCACGGTGAGGGCGAACACGGGCCTGCCGTTGTACTGCCGAACCTGCTCGACCTCGAGCAGGTCCGGGTACCGGTCCTGCCACTCGGCCACCAGGCGCTCGACGTCGTCGGGATGGCTGACCCAGCCTTCAGGCTTCATCTCTTGCGTGCCTCCCTACTGGGGCGGAACGGCTGCGGTGAGACCTAGAGCTCAGGCAGCGCGCCCGCCACGGGCCCGCCGGCTCCCGGCGTCTGCAGGGCGGCGTTGATCAGGTCCAGCGCCAGGTTCACCCGCAGACCGTCGTTGAAGTCCGGTGTCGCCCGACGCCCCTCCTTGACCGCCAGGCAGAAGGCGTCGAATTCGCCGGGACGGCCCCGGTAGTCCGATGGGACCTCGCACTCCGCCCACTGCGACCCGGGCTGCTGGTGCTCCTGGGGCCTGCGCTCGTACCAGCCGATCTTGTCGCCCAGGAAGCCCTGGACGCGCACCGTGGCGTCCTGTCCGTCCACCTGCCAGAAGTCGTCGCCGGGGCTGAACCGACTCATCTCGAAGGTGCCCAGCACGTTCGCTGCATAGCGCACGGTGAAGCTCGCGGCGTCCCAGCCCGTGACCTCGCCGTGGCCGCTGCCGTCCTCCAGCTCCCGGACGCGGGTGAAGATGGCACCGAGCCCGGCCGCCTCCACGATCTCCCCCGCCGCCTCGCCCAGGACGAAGTAGGCCAGGTCCACCACGTGGGCGCCCAGGTCACCCAGCACCCCGTAGGTGCCTAGCGCGTTGCTGAGACGCCACTCCAGCTTCACCTCGGGGTCCGCGATCCGGTGCACGCTGATCCGCGAACGGAAGTGGCGCAGTGCCCCGAGCTTGCCGCTGGCCACCAGGTCCCGCACGTAGTGAACCAGCGGGCTATGGCGTCGCTGCAGGCGGAGCTGGTGCACCACGCCCGCGGCCTCGGCGGCGGCCAGCATCTCCTCGGCCTGCTCGGCCGTCTGGCCCAGGGGCTTCTCGCACAGGATCGCCTTCCCGGCCGCCGTCGCCTCGAGGACGACCGGGAAGTGCAGGTGGTCCGGCAGCGCGATGTCCACGGCGTCCACGTCGTCGCGGGCGATCACCTCGCTGAAGCTGTCGCTGACCGCGACACCTTCCAGCCCGAACTGCTCCCGCGTGGCCCGCAGGCGTTCGGGAACGACGTCACAGATCGCCACCAGGTCGGCGTGCTCGCACTCAAGCCATCCCTGGATGTGGCCGCCGCTGACCCGACCCAGCCCGAGAAGCGCGACACGGATCCTATCGGTCATTCCCTCTCCCTCCAGACTTGGCGCCCTGTCCGGCCCGGCGTCACGCGCCCCGGCGCGCACCGAAGGCGCCGTCGCCCGCCGCCGGCTAGTCCCTCAGGAACTCGTCCTGCCAGAACACCGGCTCGTAGCCACGCTCGGTGACGAACTCCAGCGCGGTGCGCACCTTGTCCATCACGTCGGGCTGGTAGTGACGCTCCAGGTCCCGCCGGAAGTATTGCTCGTGGATGAGCAGCTCGATGAGCTCGCCCGTGTGCGGGTTGCCGGCGACCTTCTCCAGGAGCGGGCGCACGTCGGCCAGGGATACGGAGTTCACGACCTGGTCGCACTGGAGGAACATCAGGTCCATATCGAAGTCCTTCGACAGATCGCGGGAGGCGATGTGGTCACACAGCTCGGGCGAGAGGTAGTAGCGCGTGGTGCAGGCATCGCCGGGTGCGCGGGCCAGGATGATGAGCCCGCGGTAGCCGGCGTCGCGCACGGCCCGCGCGGCGTCGCGAGGACACTCGGCCCAGTGGACCGTCGTCCAGCGGCTCATCACTTCCTCGCCGGCGAAGCGCAGGATCTGCTCGTGCACGCGCGCGATGTCGCCGGCCATCTCGTCGTAGGTCGCGTCCTTGTAGATGCGGTCGGGCTTGTCCGCCCGTGCGTGGAAGGTCAGGTGGAGCCAGCCGGCGTTGTCGCGCCACTCCCCGCGCCACTTGTCGGGCATCTGAGGCAGTGTGAAGTCCGCGCCGTCGCCGTAGTAGATGTTGAGGTGGATCTTGGCGCCGTACTGCTCGTGCATCTGCCGCCAGAACCCCAGGTACCAGTGGTCGAAGAGCGACGGGTAATCGTCCGGCGTGAGGGACAGGTCGCGCAGGAACTGCACGTTGTCGTCCACCGAGAACCTGTAGCGCGGGCGCGAGGCGGCGTCCCAGACCAACCTGACCTCCGCGGCGCTCGACCGGCTCGCGCTCTCGGCCCGCACCGGCATCGTCTGCTCCCCCGGGACCAGGCGCATCGGGGCCTCGAAGGTCCCGTCCGCGCCCACCGCCGCGTCCCTTCCCTGCACCGTCACCCTGGCCCCGGGCCAGGCCTGCCCGCGCATCGTCGCCGTTAGCGTGCCGTTGCTGACCACACCGTCGTGACGGTTCAGCACGTCGCCATCCCAGGGAGAGTCGATCGTGATGTCCCTCTCACAGGCTGCCATCGGTGGTCCTCCTTGAGCCAGACCGGTGCCTCGCGGCGCCCTCGGGCGATGTCACCTGGCGGGAAGCAACCGGACGGTGACCACGCCGTGCGCCGGGGTCTTCACCAGCACGGTCCGCGAGTCCTGCAGCCGCAGCTTGCCGCGGTTCTCCGCCTCGACGACGTTGGTCAGCTCCGCGCCCGCCAGGCCAAACCCCGTGCGAAGGGCCGTCATCGTCTCGCGGCCGTCGCTCTCGTACCAGCGGACGATCAGGCCGCGCCCATCCTCGGCGCCCTTGAGGGCGCTCACGACCAGGTTCGTGGCCTCGGGCTGGTCAGGCCGCCACTCCGCCCGCAAGGGGTAGGGCTCGAGGTTCAGCAGGCTCGAGCCGGCCGACAGCTCGCCGTCGTGGGCCTCCACCACCACCGCCGCGAGCGGGTTGTTCAGCTCCCAGGCCTGGCGGACGGTGGAGCCGGACTTCCAGGAGCCGTCGTGCAGCAGCAGGCTGTAGTGGATGCGGTGCTGTCCCTGGTCGGGCTCCGGGTCGGGCTCGTAGGACGCCCGCAGCAGTGTCAGGCGAAGCGTGCTGTCGCTGGCGTCGTGGCCGTACTTGCAGTCGTTGAGCAGCGACGCGCCGAAGAGGGGCTCGGCCTCAATCCGCGGGCCGAGGCTGATGGCCACAATCCGTATACGGTCCAGATCAGGCAGCACCACCGAGCGCAGCCGCTTACCCTCGGGGAGGTCGTAGGTGCGCACGAACAGGCGCGGCTCGGGGTCGGTGCGCCCCTCCGGCCTGTAGCGGTAGGGATGACGCACGACGATGGCCTCATCGGCCCGCGGCCCGAAGCACCAGTCGCTGAAGCCGATGTCCACAAGCTGGCGTGAACCGTCGGCGAAGACAAGCCCTCCCTGGCCGCTCTGCTCGCCAGGGCCCGCCGCGCCGAAGATCGCAAGCGTGGCCGCGTCGGTGGCCGGCATCGGGAGGGTCTGGCCCGTGCAGGCGACGGCGTTCTTGGCTCCTGATTCGGTCGGCGGGACGCGCCAGGGCAGGCCCTGCCACTCCAGCAGGCCGTTGCGAGCGCCCGCCAGCATCTCGGCCGGGAAGGACATGGCCAGGCCGTCGAAGTCTCCGTCGGCAGGCTGCTCGGCCGTGGCGAAGACGTCCTGGTTGAAGTGGGGCCCAAGGTCGGCCGCCACGGGCCTGGCGCCCTCGGCCCGGCGCAGCTTC
This sequence comes from uncultured Armatimonadia bacterium, assembly GCA_964608495.1. GTDB lineage: Bacteria > Armatimonadota > Zipacnadia > Zipacnadales > FEN-943 > JAKORR01. The sequence continues at coordinate 25,764 of CAZSOQ010000011.1, forward strand.
ACCTCCGTCAGGTCAGCCCACTGCTGGGCCGGCACGTCCTCACCATCGAGGGTCCGCTCCACCGAGCCGAAGGGTATCTCGCACGTGAACACCGGGTTGCGCAGACGCAGCGGGAAGGCAACCTTCAGCATCGGACTACCGTCGGCGTTGTTGCCCTTTTCCTGCCAGTCGGCCTGGAGATCGAAGTCCACGCACGGCGCGCCCGCAGCCAGGCTGATGCGCTGGACGAAACGCGAGCTGCCGTAGCTATGCACCACGCGCACGACCGCCGGGGCGCTATCACCGCCGGGCTGCTCGACGACCACCTCCTCGGCCTGGTCCAGATCGCGCGTCGAGCGCACGCGGCCGATGTCCCAGGCCGACATGCCGTGGGGCTCCTCCCAGAGCACCTGGAGACGCCCGGCCCTGTCGCCCGCTGAGACGACCTCCCGTCCCGTCTCCAGGTCGCTCACAGACTTCAGGCCACCGCAGGCCCGGTCAACGACCACGCGCATGCGGCCGCTCTCCAGCGTGATCGCGTCCTGGCTCTCGCGGGTCGTGGACCCCCAGGGCACAGGCGACTGCGTCGGTGTCAGGTGCCAGACGGTCCAGCCCAAGGGCGGCGCCTGGGCCAGGAACTCGACCTCCGCGGACCCGTCCTCGGCACGCTCGGCGACGCGAGCAGGCATCTTCTCGCCGCTTGGCCCGACGGCCACGATGGCATCCGGCGGCGCCTTGGCCAGTCGCGCCCGTACCAGGCCCGCGCGGTTCCACGCCAGCCGGTTCCAGACGATGACGGGCGTTCCCTCGCCTCGGGTGTCCACGCGCGCCGCCAGCGTCCTCAGGCTCGCGTCAAGCTCGGACCGCGCGGTGGCCTCGGCCTTGTCGTAGAGCTCGTGGCAATACTTGTAGCTGTCGTGGATCGCCGAGCCCGGCAGCAGGTCGTGGAACTGGTTGAAGCACACGCGCTGCCAGGCCTCCAGGAACGCCGCGCCGGGGTACTCGCGCCCGCACTTGACCACCGCCGCCGTCGCCGCGGCTTCCGCGGTTGGGATCAGGTTCTCGAGCTGGCGGTTGCGTCGCTTCATATCCGCGTGCGTCGTATAGCAGCCGCGGAAGGTGAAGTTGAGCTCCTTGTTTACCACGGGCAGGTCGGGCTCGCCCTTGAGCGCGGCCTCGAAGAAGTCGTCGGTGCGCGAGAACTTGATCTGCGGCGCCACCGGCTCCTGCTGCAGGCGCAGGGCGGTGGTCACGTCCTGCCGCGTGGGCCCGCCGCCGTGGTCGCCCACGCCGTACGCGATCATGGCGTCACGCACGCCCACCCGGCGCTTCACCTCCAGGGGTATGCGCACGATCCCGGGATCGAGGCGCCAGCCGTAGCCGCCGTAGTTGTAGGCGGCCAGGCGCGAACCGTCTGGTCCCTCCCACCAGAACAGTGGGAAGCCGGGCCCGCAGCGCGCGAAGTAGTACCACTCCAGCCCCGCGTCGCGGAAGATGGTCGGCACCGTCCAGGCGTGGCCGAAGTTGTCCGGCAGCCAGGCCATCTTGGTCCAGCGGCCGAACTTCTCCATCATGTACTCGCGCGCCGTGAGGAGCTGGCGGCACAGGGCCTCGCCGGAGGCCAGGTTGGTATCGCCCTGCACCCAGGTGCCGCAGGTGGCGTCCCAGCTCCCCTCCTTGACCCGTCTCTGGATCTCGGCGAAGAGCTCCGGGCTGTCTTCCTCAATGCCCTTGTACGCCCCCGGCTGGCTTTCCGAGAACACGAAGCCGGGGAACTCGTCCATGAAGGCGATCGCCTGTCGCCAGGTGTTCCTGCAGACGTCCAGTGTCTCAGGCCACAGCCACAGCCAGTTCATGTCAATGTGCGCGTGGCCCACCAGGTGCAGCGTGTACTGCTTGGCGAGAGGGGACAGGGAAGTGAGGGCCGCTGCCGAGCTACCCAGGCTGTTCCTGAAGCCCTGCGGGTCGCCCGCCAGCTTCTCCCACTCCAGCGCGCGGACGGCTGCCTGCAAGGCCGCCCCGGCCTCGGGCCCGGCCTCTTCGATCCGTAACAGCTCCTGGGCGAACTGAAGGCGGTCGGCGTGGGCGGCCAGATCGGCTCGGAACGGGTCGAGACCGACGTAGCGCAGGCTGGCGCTCAGCAGCCGCCCGGGCCCGCCGGCGTTGATGGCCTTGACGGCCACGACGAACCGCTGGCCCGGGCGCGCGTCCTCGGAGAGGGTCACGCGGCCCTCGTCCCAATGGAACTTCTGCCGCAGCTCGCCATTGACGTAGACCTCGCCGTCGTCGTCAACGGCCACTTGCAGCGCCAAGGGCCCGTCCGGCGCTGGGGCCGAGCCCATCCGCTCCGGCACCTCCACCGTCATCCGGTACCAGGCCTGGCTGTTGGGCTTCTCCCACCGGTGCTCGGGCCAGACCTGCGCCCACTTGCTGTCGTCCACGTCCACAGCCTGGCCGCCTTCCGACGCCGGCCACTGGAACCGCCACGGCCCCGCCCGGTCGCTGCTGAGAGCCCGCAGCGTGTTGATGGCCTGGGCCACCGCCGCGGACACATCTTCCGGCGGCTGAGCCCTGCCCTGACCGATCATGGCGAGCACGAAGAGCCCGCCCACAACTGCCCTGGCGCACGTGCTGAACAAAGGACACACCTCCGGCCCTGGGCCCCACGGGGGGCGTCTCCCGCCCCTTTCCCCTCCCCGTTCGGCCTTCCTTCGGCGACCGAACCCACGCCACTGGCCGGCCCGGTGGCTTGCGGCGGCCCGGCGCGGCGGCCGGAGGAGGACGGCCACGCCGCGCCGAATATGCTGGGGCGTACGCGACGCCCAAGAGGTGACGGCGATGCTCCCACTGCTGGCGGTGGCTGGAGCCTTCCTATCCGCCCAGGGCGACTGGTTCCCCTTCGCGCTTCCCGAGCTGGAAGCCGAGCCGGGCATCACTAACCTGTCGGCGTGGAACGAACGGCCCGCCGGGGCCAAGGGCCCGATCCGTGTGCAGGACGGCCATTTGGTGGACGGCGCCGGGCAGCGGATCCGCTTCTTCGCCACGAACCTGTGCTTCGAGGCCTGCTACCCGAGCCACGAATCGGCGGAGAAGCTTGCCGCCCGCTTGGCCCGTCTGGGCGTGAACCTGGTCCGCCTGCACCATACCGACACTCAGCCCTTCCCACGGGGCATCTGGGACCCCGAGGACAAGACGCGCCATACCCTCCACCCGGAGGCCCTGGACCGCCTCGACTACCTGGTCGCCCAGCTCATCAACCAGGGCATCTACGTCAACGTCAACCTGCACGTCGGGCGCGCGCCCACCGAGGCCGACCCCGCGCCCGAGGCTGCCCGCCTGCCCAATTACGGCAAAGGCGTGGACAACTTCTGGCCGCCGCTGATCGAGGTCCAGAAGTGGTACGCCAGGGCGCTGCTCGACCGCGAGAACAAGTACACGGGCCGCAAGTACACCCAGGAGCCCGGCGTGGCCTTCATCGAGATAAGCAACGAAGACTCGCTGATCTCCCTGCTGAGAGGAGGATGGGGTGGGCTCGACAGCCTGCCCGAGCCCTACCAGGAGTTCCTCGACCAGCGCTGGCAGGAGGCCCTGCGGCAGCGCTACGGCAGCACCGAGAAGCTGCGGGCGGCCTGGTCGGAGGGCGAGATCGCCCTCGGCGAGGAACTGGCGGCCAATGGCGACTTCCACGCCGGCCTGGAGGGCTGGGGAGTGGAGCCTCACGCGCCCTGCGAGATGGTCTCGCAGGTCACCCAGGACGGGCCAGAGGGCAGGCCCGCCCTCAAGATCACCGTGACCCAGACCGACGAGGTCGGCTGGCACGGTCAGACGCACTACAAGCCCTTCGCCCTGCGCGCCGGGCAGCCCTACACCGTCACCCTCTGGCTGCGGGCGGACCCCGCGCGCACCGTGAGCTTCAACACCATGATGTCCCACGAGCCCTGGAGCCGTCTCGGCCTCGAGGGCACGCTGGCCATCGGCCCCGAATGGCGGCAGTGCCGCCTGTCCTTCCGTGCCCTGAAGGACGAGGACGCCGCGCGGGTGACCGTAACCAACCTGGCCCTCAGCCAGGGCACGGTCTGGGTATCGGGCCTGTCGGTCCGCGAGGGCGGAGTCGTCGGGCTGCCGGAGGGCCAGGCGCTCGAGGACGGCACGGTGCGCCGCCTGGGCATGAGCGAGCTTGGCGGGCGCACGCCTGCCGCCGCGCGCGACCAGTCCCTCTTCTACCTGGACCTCGAACGCTCCTATTGGCAGGGAATGTACGACTACCTCAAGCGGGACCTGAGCGCCCAGAACCTGGTGACGGGCACCCAGGTCACCTACTCGCCCTACTATACGCAGGACATGATGGACTACGCTGACGCCCACGCCTACTGGCAGCATCCGGCCTTCCCGGGGCGTCCCTGGGACCCGAGGAACTGGTATGTGCGCAACATCTCGATGGTCGCCAACCCCGCGGGCACCCTCGGGCGGCTCATCGCCCACCGCATCGAGGGCAAGCCCTTCACGGTGTCCGAGTACAACCACCCGGCGCCCAACCAGTACGGGGGAGAGGCCCTGATCCTCCTGAGCGCCTACGCCGCCTTCCAGGACTGGGATGCCGTCTACAGCTTCTCCTTCAGCAGTCGGGACGAGTGGGAGCTGGACCGGGTCGGCGGCTACTTTGACGTCAAGTCGCACCCCGCGCAGCTCGTGTCCTTCCCGGCGGCAGCGGCGCTGATCAGACGCCCCGACCTGGCACCCGGCAAGGAGCTGATCTCCCCCGCAGCGGACCTGGACGCGGCCCTGCGGCTCATGAGGGAGGGACGCAACTCGGTGAGTGCCCTCGATGTCGGCGCGACCGAAGGGGACCTCCTGCGCCATCGGGTGGCCTTGCGCTGGGGCGAGCAGCCCACCGCGCAGGCGGCCGCCGCAGCCGCCGACAACCGCAACTTCGTGGCCGATACCGATGAGCTGGTGTGGGATGCGGGCCAGCAGGGGGCCGAGGTCGTGCTCCTGCGCGCGCCGAGAGCCAAGGGAGTCGTCGGCTTCTGCTGCGGGCGCGAGCTCGATCTGGGAGGCGGCGTGCGCATCAACGTGGGCCCGAACTCCCTCAACTGGGCGGCCGTGACTCTGACCCAGCTCGACGGGCAGGCTGTGGGTGGCGCCGGCGACCTGCTGGTCACGGCCGCGGGGGCCTATCGCAACCCCGACTGGGGATGGCAGGACCTGGGCAACGACCGCGTCACGCTGGGCCCGAACTGGGGGAAGGGGCCGGTCGAGGTGGAGGGAATCTCGGCGAGCATCTTCCTGCCCGTGCCGGCTGATCGCCTGCAGGGCTGGGCGCTCGATGAGCGCGGGCAGCGCAAGCAGGCTCTGGAGGTCCGGCCCGCCGGGCAGGGCAGCACGATCGAGCTGGGGCCTCGGTACGCGACGCTCTGGTACCACATCAGGGTGGCAGAGGGGTAGCGAACCGAAGGTTGACCAAAGGCCCTGACTGGGCGACGACACGCCTTCGGCATGTCTAGTGTAAGGTAAGATTGACGCTCGCGGAGGAGACAGGCGCCCTGACCACCGATGGCGAGACACCGGAACAGAAGTTCACGCGACAGGCGCGGGAGATGTGGGACGAGCCGCTGCCCCGCCGAACGCGTCTGCTCGCCGCCGAGTACGGCATCCATCCCAGCAAGCGCCTCGGCCAGTCCTTCCTCATTAACGACCGAGCCGCGAACCGGCTGGCCGACATCGCGGCGGAGTTTGACCCGCCTGGGGTCACCGAGGTCGGCGGCGGGCTCGGAGCGCTGACCGTACCCCTGATCCGACGGCTACCCCGGGCACGCTTCGTCGTGTACGAGGTGGACCCCGCGCTCTGCCGCGTGCTGGCCGACCTGCTGTCTCCCGTGGCCCGACGGTGCTGGGTTCACTGCCGCGACTTCATCCAGTGCTCCGGTGACGACACGCCGGCGACCGACGACTGGGTGCTCGTCGGGAACCTGCCCTACTCGGTCACCACGCCCATCCTGGAGCGCATCTTCACGGGTGCCCGCCGCTGGCGCGCCGTGCTGGTGATGGTGCAGCGCGAGTTCGCCGAGCGCATGGCCGCCGGCCCGGGCAGCCGCACCTACGGCGCCCTCAGCGTCTTCTCCTGCTACCACTGCCAGCAGATCGAGCGCGTGATGGACCTGTCGCCGGGGAGCTTCTGGCCCAAGCCCAAGGTGGCCTCGGTCGCTGTGCTCATCAGGCTGCGGCCTGGACCACCCGAGTGCGTGACGCAGCCCGTCGCCTTCAGGGCTGTGGTCCGTGCCGCCTTCGGCTACCGACGCAAGACGCTGCTGCGGGGGCTCTCAACGGCCGGGGTGCTTGGGGCTTCCGAGGATCAGGTGCGCGCCGCCATCGCTCTGGCCGGCCTGGACCCCCAGCAGCGCGCGGAGACGGTGTCCTTCGAGCAGTTCGCCGCCCTCGCCGACTCGCTTGCTCGCGTGCTGGACTGGCAGGGCTGACGCTGCCCTGTGTCAGCCCGTGGCAAGGACCTTCATCAGAAGCTCGTGGGCCCTGGTGGCGATGCCCAACTCCCCCAGCGTTGCCAGTATCATGCCGAGCGCCAACAGGGCGGCTAAGAGGGTCTTGCCTATGTCCTGACCCTTGAGCTGCGCGACCAGCATGGGGTGTCGCGACAGGTAGGCTCCCGCCGCGTAGAGCTCCTCACCCATCAGGGTGTAGTCGCACGCCGTTATGAAGAAGGGCAACTGGGTGTCGGCGTCGGTTCCGGCTATCTGCACGCAGCCCGCGATGTTGCCCGTCTCGGCCAGCACCAGCGCTTCGGCGTAGAAGTAGCCCATGTAGAAGCAGGCCGCGGGTCGGTCTCGCATGATCATGCCGTCCACCGCGGCCACGTAGCCGAACTGGCTGTCCGTCACGAAGAAGATGTCCTCGGGGCGGAAGGCCTCCGGGCGGCCCCCCTCCAGGTAGGCCTCTCGCATGATCTCCCGCTCGGCCGCCATGACCAGGGGGTCGTTGCAGGGGACCAGCAGGGGCGTCTCGTAGGCGGCGGTGCGCCGCGCCAGGTGGCCCAGGACCAGCATCGAGGCGATGGTCGAGATGCTCGACACGCCTGCCAGACCGGACACGTACAGGAGGGGCTGGCCCATCTCGGTGGCCCGCCCGATCGCGTCGTCCACGGCCTGCAGGCCGGCGATGGGGCGTACGTACAGCTCCCGCTGCCGGGCGCTGCGGATGCTGACAAGCACCACCAGGCCGTAGATGACCACGCCGGCGAACACGTTGAGCTTCTTGGTGTCCACCAGAGCCGCGATGGGCCTGGTTGGCCCGGTGGCGACGCCTTCGGAGAGCTCGTACTTCAGGCCGGGCGCTATCGCGGAGGGATCGTCCGGGTCCAGCTCCAGCTTCTGCCCGACCGGCGCCCAGAGGGCCGCCACTTCCGCCCGGTACATCAGCCTGGGGTGCGCACCCTCCAAGCGGGTCTGCAGCACCTTGGGGTCGGTGATGACCTCGGCCACCTCCATCTCCTTCCCCATCTGGCCCAGCTTCACGCGGTAGCCCGCCATGGCCCATCCCTCTACCGTCCCCGACGGAGGCTGCCAGCGCATGACCAGGGCCACGCCCCGCAGGTCCTCGGGGTCGTCCGCCAGCTCCACGTTCCTGGGCGCGGGGAAGCGACCGGCCGCCACGGCCACAGCCGCCAGGCTCAGCAGGCCCCAGACCGCCGCCGCCACGGCGCGATCAGCGGCGCACCTCATTGCTCGATCAGCTCCACGTTGGCTCTCGGCACCAGGGCCTCTGCGCCGTCCTCGAGCCGCACCCGGACCACCCGCACGAGCGCCTCCGTCTCTATGGGCTGCGGCTCTGTCTTTACCTCGACCACCGTGGCGAGGCGGCCGAAGTAGGGGTCGCGTATCAGGCGCACGACGGCGCCCTCGGTCAGCCTGCCCTCGGACGAGGCAGCGTCGGTGAGCGGCTCGCCCGGCTCGGGCACCAGCACCTCGGGCCGCAGCACTCCCGCCCGTATCTGGGTAGCGCCGTTGACCGAGGCCCGCCGCCCGGCGCGCCCGGCCAGAAGCTCGAAGACGCGGTCGGCCATCGGGATCCGGCCGAAGCCCTCTGTGAGCACCGCCGTCACGCCGACCCGCTCGTGCCCGGTGATGGCCACACCCAGGGGGTAGCCCAGGAGCGTGTCCACATCCTGGTCCTCCATGCCCCCGCTGATCACGGCCGCCGCGCCGACCGACGCGGCTCTGCGCAGCGCCTCCAGCATCACGAGGGACCCGCCCACCACCACGGCGCCCGCGGCCTCCTCGCCGATCCCCTCGGCGTCCAGCACGTCGTCGGGGCCGTCCACGGCCACGTGGAGCGTGCCGTAGGTCTCGCCGCCGAACCCGAAGATGCCCTGCACCAGGGCGCAGGTGGCCTCCACTACCACGCCCTCGTCAGGCAGCACCTCGGTCACCAGGCCGTCCAGGTAGGCCCTCAGCTCCACAGGGGTAGGGGCGCCACGGACGGATACCTGGCCGGTGACCGCGCTGACAAGCTCGATCGTTCCCGCCACGGGCGATCGGCAGATGCTGTGGAAAAGGCCGAGGAAGCTACGCGTCTCCGCCAGCACGTCGCCGGGGCTGACGGCCTCACCCTCTTGCTTGACCATGAAGCGCGGCACGTCCTCGGGCTGGACGTTGATCTCTGCCGCCACGTTCACCATGCGCACGGGGCCCGGCAGCTCGGTGGACGCCACGATCTGCTCGGCGGCGACCTGGTCGCCCTCGGCGACATGCACCCGCCCGCGCAAGGGCAGGCGCCGCTGCTTGCGCACCCGCGTGCGCTCAGTGACCTTCAGACCCGGGGTGTACGCATGAGCCATGGACTGTCCTGCCGGGCGGGTCGCCTCGCCCGGGCGGCGACCAGGACCCTCGGCCTGCCAGCCTTATACGGCCTGGCGCCTTGCCCCGTCAAGCCGCTCGCCTCCGCCGGCATCCGCGCCGCGGGCCGAAGCGGCCGCCCGACGCGGCGATGGCGGGGCTCGGGAGCGCCTTGACCCTCCTTGACGCAACCAGTACCCTCGCCGATGAATCGCTCCAGGGCCCGGCCCTGGGGCCGAGGCGCTTGGCTGCGCCGCGGACGTGGCGCCACCCCGGGAGGCGAGGGACCAGTGTACGTTACCGTCGCCGTCGTCCTGCTCTTGGTGCCTGCTCTGGCCTACGCCGGCTGGACTATCGGTCAGCAGGACCCCTGGCCGGCGCCCAACGCCGCCCCGCCGGCCGAGCTGACCGTCTCCCTGGACGGCTTCTGGGGCTTCGTCACCGACCCGGACTGCAGGCTTGTGCGTGAGACCGTGGCGGCGGCGGAGGGCGCTCGAAGCATCCGCGTGCCGTCCTGCTGGGAAGCGGCCTTCGAGGACCTGGTGGGGTACGACGGCGTGGCGTGGTACTGGCGAGACTTCGAGCCACCCGCGGGCCTGCGCGAGGGTGGGCGGCGCCTGTTCCTGAGGTTCGAGGCCGTGGACTACGGCGCCCGGGTGTGGCTCAACGGGCGGCTCCTCGGCGAGCACTATGGCGGCTATTCGCCCTTCGAGTTCGACATCACCGATCTGGCCCAGGACGGCGCCAACCGCCTGATCGTCCGCGTCGTGGACCCGGCCGGCGATCCCCGCCGCTCCGACGGCCTTCGCGCCAACGAGGTGCCCGGCGGCAAGCAGAATCACTACTGCAACATCGGCGGCCTCTGGCAGAGCGTGTGGCTCATCGCGCGCGGCCCGACCTTCGTCCACTCGATCTTCGTCGCCCCCACGGGCCCCGAGACCGCCGACGTGAGGCTCTGCCTGGCGGGCGAGGCGATGGCCGCGAGGCTCCTGTTGTCCGTCGCCCCCCTTCCCGGGGGCGAGCCGATCGCCCGCGCCGAGGCACCCGCGAGCAGGCTCGTGGACCTGCGCCTCGACTTGCCCGGCGCATGGCTGTGGTCGCCCGACAGGCCCTTCCTGTACGTTCTGACGGCCCGGCTCGAGCGCGACGGCCAGGTGGTAGACACCGCCTCGACGCGCTTCGGGATGCGCACGGTCGAGGCCCGCGACGGCAGGCTTCTGCTCAACGGCCACCCGATCTTCCTCGCCGGCGCCCTCGACCAGGACTACTACCCTCGCGGCATCTACGCCCCGGCCGGCGACGACGTGCTCGCCACCCAGACCCGGCTGGCCAAGCAGATGGGCCTCAACTTCCTGCGCACCCACATCAAGATCCCCGTGCCGCGCTATCTGGACTTCGCCGACGAGCAGGGCCTGATGGTCTGGGACGACTTTCCCTCCTGGTACGTCTGGAACGACCGGGTACGCGAACGGGTCGAGCGCGAGATGAGCGAGTGGGTCTGGCGCGACTTCAACCGTCCGTCGGTCTTCGCCTGGTGCCTCATCAACGAGGAGTGGGGGATGGACTTCGAGGACCCGGCCGTCCGGCAGTGGATCAGGGAGATGTGGAGCCGCGTCAAGTCCTGGGACCCCACGCGCCTGGTCGTTGACAACTCCCCCGCGGGCCACGGACACATCATCAGCGACGTCTTCGACCAGCACGTCTACATGGCCATCCCCGAGAGCGTCGACGGCTGGCGCGCCTGGATAGACGAGCTCCGCACGCGCCCGAAGGGCTACTGGCGCTACCCGGAAAGCGAGGAGAGGGGCTTTGAACCGCTCCTGGTGAGCGAGTTCGGCAACTGGGGCCTGCCCGACGTGCCGCGCCTGCTCGACTTCTACGGCGGCAGGGACCCCTACTGGTTTCACCAGGCCGCCTACGCCGGCCCCATCCGGGGAGGCATCGAGGCCTTCTACGACTGGCACCTGGACGAGGTCTACGGCGACCTCAGCGGCCTGGCCGAGGCGACCCAGCGCCATCAGCTCGACTCGCTCAAGTACGAGATTGAGATGATGCGGCTGCAGCCGTCCATCTACGGCTACGTCATCACCCAGTTCACGGACCTCAACTCCGAGAGCAACGGCCTCATGGACCTGTGTCGCGGCGAGAAGGTCGTCACGCGCGAGCTGCGTGCCGTCCAGACCCAGTCGCTGGTGGTGCCTGACCTGCGCCGCCGTGCCTACCTGGCGGGCGAGACCGTCGAGGTGCCGCTGCACGTGTCGCACTATGGCGAGGCCGCCCTGACCGGCGCGAGCCTTCGCTGGGCCGCGGGCGAGCGGACGGGCGCCCTGAGCGTCCCCCGCGTCGAGGGCGGCGACTGCCAGCCGGTGGGCACGCTCCGGCTGGCCCTGCCTGCCGTGGATCAGCCTACCTCCTTGCGCCTGGACCTGCGCCTCCTGGCCGATGGGGGAGAGGAGCTTGGAAATAACTACCTGGACCTGTGGGTGATCCCGGTGCAGGCCACGCGCCCGCGGCAGGTCAAGCAAGCCGCCGTGGACGACGGTGCCGCCGCGGACGACGGGGCCGCGGCGGACGAGACCGTGGCCGGCGCTCTGCAGAGCCTGGGCGTCAGCCTGTCGCCCGAGGCCGATGTCCTGGTCGCCCGGCGGCTCGGACCCGAGCACATCGAGAAACTGGAGACGGGCGCCCGCGTGCTCCTGCTGGCCGAGGAAGCCCAAGCCCTTGGGCCCCTGGTGTCGTCGCTGGGCCTGGTCAGTCGCCACGCCAAGGGCCGGTGGGGCGCGTGGGCAACGTCCTTCTGCTGGCTGCGCAGGTCCGAGGCTTTCGCCCTGCGCCTGCCCTACGACGGCCACCTGGGGATGCCCTTCGTTGACGTGGTGCCCCACGTCGTCCTGGACGGCGTCACGCCCGAGCAGATGCGCGATGCCCTGGGCGGGATCTTCGTCGCCTGGATCCACGACCCGGCCGCGATCGTCCTGCCGGTGAGGGTCGGGCGGGGCTTGCTGCTGATCTCGACCTTGCGCCTAGCGCGACCTGCCGCGGCGGGTGACGCCGTCGCGCGGGTGGTTCTCGCCGACCTGCTCGATGCGGCCGCGCGGTTGGACCCCGAGGGCCTCGGCGCGGAGCCGCTGCGCTACGAGACGGTCTCCGAGGTGCTCGTGCCCACCGCTGAGATGGAGCGGGTCGAGTGGCGCTACACGACCGACGACCCTGGGCCGGGATGGACGCGGGCTGAGTTCGACGATACGGGCTGGCGGACGGGCCTCGCGGGCTTCGGCCGGGAGGGAACGCCGGGCGCCATCGTCGGCACGCCCTGGCACACCTCGGACCTCTGGCTGCGGCGGCGTGTCTCCCTCGACGCGCCGGTCAAGGGGGTGCTCCTGCGCCTGCACCACGACGAGGACGCGGAGCTGTATGTCAACGGCGTCCTCGTCGGCCGGTGGCGGGACTACACGACCGCCTACGGCCAGGAGGAGCTACCGCGCCGCTTCCTGGGGGCGCTCCGGCCCGGCGAGAACGCCATCGCCCTGCACTGCCACCAGACCGTGGGCGGGCAGTATCTCGACGTCGGCCTTCTCTACGCGCCGGCCGAGGAGCCGCCCTGCCCGCTCGAGGGCGGACGGTTCCTGCTGCGCGCGGGCACGGAGGGAGGCGACGTGTGGGCCTACACGACCCAGGAGCCCGCGGGCGACTGGGCCCAGGAGGGCTTCGACGACCGCGCCTGGCCCGCCGGCCTGTCGCCCTTCGGCAATCCGCCCGTCCCCAACGCCACCGCCACAACGACCTGGGACACGCCGGACCTCTGGCTCCGCCGGACCGTGGACCTGCCCCGCACGCTCGCCGAGATGCTGATGCGCCTCTACCACGACGAGGACTGCGAGCTGTACGTGAACGGACGGCGGATCTTCGCCGGCGAGGGTTTCCTCACGGACTACCGCGACGTGCTCCTGTCGCCCGAGCAGGTGGGGGCCTTCCGGGCAGGCCGCAACGTCATCGCCGTACATTGCCGCCAGACCGCGGGTGGGCAGTTGATGGACCTGGGGCTCTACTGGAGGTAGGACGCGGGAGCGGTCCGCGGCTGGCACGTGGGAACAGCCTCTGGGCGCGACCCCCGACGCGCGCGCCTTCTGCCCTGCGGAGCCCTCGGATACCGTGCCTCGTGCCCCCCCCGCCAACGACCAAAAGCAGAGGGCGGGCCCCAGGGCAGGGCCGGCCCCTGTCAGTGACGGTTCTCGGGGAGCCGCCTTCCCCGACTCAGTTCATGTCCTCGACGCGCACCACGTCGCCCGTCTCCGCGGACCGGAAGATCATGGAGATCAGGCGCATCGTGGACAGCAGGTGCTCGGGCGTCACCAGCAGATCGCCCTCGCGCCGCATCACCTCGGCGATGTTCGTGTAGATGATGTCGCGCGAGCCCGACACCGGCTCGAGCACCCGCTCGCCCTCATCCGTGAACAGATGCACGTCACACCCGCCCGTGGGCTGGCTCACGATCGTCCCGGCGGTGCCGATGACGAACCACCTGGGCAGGTTGGTCCGCACGTTGTTCGTCGCCTCGATGATCGCCGTGGTGTTGTCGGCGAAGCGCAGGTCTGCGCGGAAGTGGTCGTCCACCTCGTCGCTCCAGATCCGCGACTGCAAGTCCCCGTACACCGACACCAGCGGCGACTCGACCATCCGCAGTATCTGGTCGCCCAGGTGCGAGGCGTAGTCGTAGACCATGCCCCCGCCGTAGGCCCGCTGCACTCGCCACTGCGGGTTGAACTCGGGCACGCCGTAGCCCGCCCAGCTCGCGGTGAAGTGGCTCCACCGCGATTCGCGGTCGTAGACATCGCCCAGCAGCCCGTCGGCGACCGCCTGCTTGACGGTGAGGTAATCGGCGTCCCACCGGCGGTTCTGGTTGCCGGTGATGAGAACGCCCGCCTCCTGGGCCGCGGCGACCATCCGCTTCGCCTGCTCGTAGTCCATGGCGAAGGGCTTGTCCACGATTACGGCCTTGCCCGCCTGCGCGGCGGCGATCGTCTGGTCGCAGTGCATGTTGGGGGGCGTGCAGATCGCCACCAGGGCCACGCGCTCGTCCCCGAGCATCTCCTCGTAGTCCGCGTAGGTGGCGCACCCGTGGTTCGCGGCGGCGGCCGCCCGCCGGCCCTCCGCGGGGTCGCACACTGCGGCCACCTCGAAGGCGTCCAGGTTCTGCGCCATGGCCGCGTGGTAGCCCTCGCCCACGCGTCCGTACCCGACTATGCCTACTCCGACAGCATCCTGAGCCATCTATCTCTCTCCTCTTGTGTCTGCCGCTCGCCACCTCCCTCGCCACGTACGACCGCGCCGGTTCCGCAAGGTCTCGTGTATTCCTCTCCGGCTCCTCCCTCCCTTCCGCCGCCTTCCGCCGTCGCTGCTGCCTCTACTGCAGCTTCACCCGGGCATACGCCACTGTCCTCGCCTGCCCTGCCCGGGTCCCCAGCATGTCCAGGGACTCCGACGGCGCTGACCCGCCCCTCGTCGTTGCCGTGAAGAACTCGCTCATCGGATGCCTCAGCGGCACGCGCACGGCCGGACCTGAGCGCCCATCCGGGTACAGCTCCATCAGCCTGTTCTCAGATACCTGTCTACCGTCCTCATCGCCTCCCGCGACGTAGTAGCACACAAACAGCCTGCCCTCCGGGGTGACCTGTAGCCGCGGATTGCCCAGCCCGCCCGGTATCTCTCCCGATA
>CAZSOQ010000012.1:0-12114 GCA_964608495.1 uncultured Armatimonadia bacterium
GCCCGTACCTGCGCCGCGCCCTGATGTCCACGGCCACCATGGGGGCCGTGCCTCACGTGGAGCGGCTGCTGGGCCTGGCGCGCAAGGCGCGCGACGAGGGCCGCGATGAGGACGCGCTGGAGTGCTACGAGCGGGCTGTTGACGCCGAGCCGGTTCTGGAGGGCGCCTACGCGGGCGTGGCAGGGGAACGGCGGCGCCTGGGCGACCCGCGCGAGGCCTACCAGGCGGCGGTGTGGTGTGCCGACCTGGCCCGGGCTCTGGGCGCGGCCCAAGGGCCGGGGGCGTCCTTCGCGGCGTGGATGCTGGGCGCCACGGCGGCCGATATGGATGAGCTGGACATAGCCGTCTCGAACTTCCAGGCCGCGTGCCAGCTCCACCCCTCGGACGCCACCAACTGGGACGCGCTGGCGATGGCCTACCGAAGGCTGGGGGAGCGGCGACTGGCCGCCGAGGCCCTGCAACAGGCGGTCGCCGGGGGCGTAGCCGACGCGGACATCCACTACAAGCTCGGGATGGAGCTGGCGTGGCTCGGCGACCTGGCGGAGGCGGACAAGCACGCGCGGCAGGCCGCCACGCTGGCCCCCGACGATCAGCGGTATGCCTACCAGGGCGAGCTGCAGAAGTGGCTGGACGACGCCCGGGCCAACGAGGAGACGGCCCGGGAGTTCCTGCGCGCGAATCCTCAGGCCCGCGAGGACCCCTCGGCCCTTAGGGACCCCGACCTGCTCCTCCTCGCCGTCCACCATCTCAGCGTCCTCCGCGAGCGCGCCAAGGCCGACCGCGCCCTGGCGTGTCTGCGCGAGCGCTTCCCCAACAGCCCGGAAGCCGCGCTCGGCCAGGCGCTGGTCCTGGCGACCTTCAGGAACAGCGAGGCGGACCTGCGGCAGGCCGTCGAGCAGCTCGAGGGCATCGCCGCGTCGGCGGGCCTGAGCGAGCACTGGCAGATGATCGTCAGCACTCAGCTCAGCCACCACTACTACCTGCTCGGCGAGGTCGAGCGGGCGCGCCAGATCGTCGAGGCGTGGCTGCGCAAGCACCCGAGGGACGAAGGCATGTGGGTCTTCCTGCGCCAGATCTGCGAGGTGCTGGAGCGTCCCGAGGACTGCGCCGCCCTGCGCAAGGCGCTCGGCCTGGACCGCATGCCCGACACGGGCAGCGTGATCTTCAAGCTCGGGGTTGTGCCCCTACTGGCCCTGACGCCGCTCATCCTGATTCCCGTCCAACTGATGGTCCGGATCGTGCTGGTGCTCGGGGCCGTGGGCGCCATGGCCTACTTCTTCCCGGGCTGGGTCCAGGGGCCGAGCTGTACGCTGCGCAACGAGCGGGGAGCGGTGACGGCGGCCGTGGTGGCCGGCGTCGGGGCTCTGCTGATCTCGGGAGGCGTGCTGGTGCACTCGGCTCTATTCTGCTGCCTCGACCCCCTGCTCTGGGCCGCCTTCGCCGCCGCGCCGGCCTTGTACTACATCTTCAGCAAGGACTGAGCCCGCGGACCCGGAGGGTGATGCAGCCGTGCCGGCTCCCGAAGGAAGGCCCGCCACCCCGGTCCTGCTCGACGGCCTGAGCAGGGCCGACCGGGGCGCGCCCTCGCGCGTTCGCAGCGCTCCGCCGGCGTGGACGAGCGCGCGGGCACCGCGGCGCTCCCTCACCGAGCCGGTCCGTCGCCTCGCGGCGGTGGTGCTGTGGGGCGGGCTGACAGCCGTCGTCGTGGCCTACGGGCTCGGTCTGCCGCCCGTGGCGAAGGCGGCTTCGGGACGGTTCACCTGCGCCTACCAGGCCCGCACCGGCCATCCCTGTCCGGCCTGCGGCTATACCCGGGCGTGGTGCGCCGCGGCTCACGGTAGGTGGGGCGAGGCCTGGCGGCTCCAGCCTGGCGGCACGGTCCTCTTCGCCACACTCCTGGGCGCCCTGGTCTGGGCGGCGGGGGTGCGGCACGGCTCGCGTGACCTGCTGGGCCTCACGCGGTGTCCGAGGGCGGCGCTGGCCGTCCTGGCCGTGTATGTGGCCGCCGTGGCGCTCGGCGGATGGTACGCTGTCTGGCGATAGGCGGCGCAGCCCTCAGTAGCCCACCACTATCCTCGTCCGGCGGACACCGGCCAGGTGCCTCACCCAGACCCACTTGCTGTCGCCGCTCGCGACGGGGACGGAGTCCACGGCCCGGCCGTCCACGGTGAGCCGCACCTTCGCCGTGTCCGCCGGCAGGGGCCCCAGCCGCACGCTCAGGTCGGGCAGGGACTGCTCGGCGGACAGCTCGAACTCCAGCCGTCGCTCCTTCCTCGCCAGCCTGTAGCCGAGCTTGCGCACGACGGGCCCACCCCCGTCGTCGCACAGCACGGGATAGCTGCTCACCGTGATGCCCTCCCACTCGGCGGGCTGATCTTCGGCCGACCCCGGTAGGCGGGGCAGGATCTTCAGCCGGCGGCTGTCCAGATCGTCAATCCCCACCAGGAGCCGCAGGATCTTGACGATTGACGCGATCTGGATCTGGTTGGCGAACATGCCCATGCGGTACCAGTAGCGGCCGGACTCATGCACGACCGTGCCCTCCGACGCGACCCAGGGATACTCGCGCGGATCGTAGATGTACTTCGCCGTGTTCCCGACGAACCTGGTGGCGTCGCCCATCCGGTCCAGCAGGAGCGCCGCCTGGGTGATGAAGCCCTGGCCGTAGCCGAAGGCGCGGCAGTCCTCGTAGTCGGACGGCTCGCCCAGCCGGTCCAGGTACGTGTTGAGGCTGACGTCGAGGAAGTGGCGGTCGGTGTCCTGCGGGTCGAAGGACTCGAAGTCGCAGATGAGCATGATGGGCGCCAGGGACTGGTTGTAGTCGTTCCAGTCGGTGCGACGGTGGTAGCGCCAGGACGGGCCGCGCGCTCCCTGCTCCGGCAGGTCCTTGCCGATCGCGGTCTTCATGCGGTCGCAATAGGCCGCCCAGCGCCTAGCCTCCTCGGTCGCGCCCAGGGTCTCCGCCATCGCCACCGACATCCTCAGCGCCGTGTAGCAGGCGAAGTTGGCGTAGCTCGCGCCCCAGCCGAATCCCTCCTCGCCCTCCTCGTGCACCAGCCCGTCCGGCTGATCCGCGGTCTTCCGGTGGTCTAGCTGCCAGCAGATCCACTCGGTGGCCTTCACCGTCGCTTCCCAGTGCGACCGGAGCCACTCCAGGCTCTTGCCCGTGTGCAGCCATACGTGGTAGCGCGCGACCATCACCAGCGCGTGCCCGTTGTTCTGCGCCTGGCCCACGTACTCGAGCCCCTCGTACGTCTGGTGCTTGCGGCTGACCGTCTCCTGGCCCCAATTGCGCGTCCAGTGCGGCGGGCTGCACAGGTCCAGCGTGCGGTCGAAGAAGTCCACCGCCGCCCGCGTCGCCGTGTCGAAGCCCAGCTCGGCCAGCTCGGAAACCGCGCGCCCGACGTCCCGTGCCCACATGCTCCCGCCCGTCTCGTAGTGCGAGGCGAACCGCCCCGTGCCCTGGCTCCAGCAGCCCATGGCGTTGCGGTAGTCGCCGTACCAGGGGAATCCGCCGGACACGACCGTGTGGGTGCCGTCGTCACAGACGAAGAGCTTGGTGGCCCACAGGCAGTGGTAGTACTCGTTGGTGAGCATCCGCGCCAGCCGGCCGCCCTGGAACTCGATCCGCGGACACTCGAAGCCCGCGGGCCTGTCCAGCGCCGGCCGCTCGGGCAGCATGTCCTCGCAGACGTAGAGCTGCCTCTTCAGGGCCTCCAGCCGCCGCTCATAGCCCCGCTGCGCCAGCAGATCGGGAGTGACGGGCCGCAAGGCCGCGAGGTCGAGAGCCGGGCCGGGCAGCACCTGGGGCCCTGCTGCCTCGCGGGCCTCGCGGGCGAGCGCCGTCACGCCCGCGATCACGGGATGGCCCACCTTGTCGCGGCTGTCCGTGACGCGCAGCTCCTTGATGGGCTTGGGCCGCGGCTGCACGGCCAGGACGTACCGCCAGGGGGTCGTGCGGTCGCCCAGGGTCGCCCGGGGGTAGGCCGTGTGGAGGAACAGGCTGTCGCGCAGCGCCCGGCGAGCGGTCTCGCTGCTGGCGAAGGGCTCCTGGCCCGTGCGCCACCAGGGCGTGTCGTACCATACGGTGAAGCCGAAGGTGAGGGGGACCAGGTCCTGGGTGCCATCCTCGTACCGGACCTCGACGTGGCCGATGGTGTCGCCCACGAAGTACTGCGAGGCGTACTCCACCTCGGGCGGGCTGTACCACGACCCCGAGCCGAGATCGGGCGACCCCACGCAGCCCAGGAAGAACAGCGCTTCGGCCTGGAAGCCGCAGGGCATCACGGCTTGCCCGCCCTCGTCGCCCCCTTCGGGGCTTGCCTCGACCTGGGCCAGCACGTCCGGCACGGGCCTGAAGGGCACGCCACGGACGACGAGGGTCCGCCCGGAGCCCGACCGGGGGAGCGCGTAGCGCGCCAGGACGCCCAGGCGGTCGTCCGCGATCGAGAGCTGCACGAAGCGGCTCGCGGGCCCCTCGGCCGCCCTGGGCAGGGCGTCGAGGCGGGCGGTCAGCTCGGGCGGAGCCGCCGCCCGTGCGGACAGGGCCAGGCGTCCGCCCCCGTCCGGGCCAGGCAGCACGAGATCGAGCGACGCTCGAGGGCTGGCGCCGGGCTCGGCCTCGGGGGCCAGGTCCACGGCTTTGCCGTCCGCCCAGAGCTGGCTCACCGGCCCCGCGATCCTGACCGACCAGGCGCCTACGCCGGCCGGCAGCTCGACCGTCTGGCGCAGGAGCCCGGCGTCAACGCCCGCGAAGGCGGAGTAGAGCGACGCGATCGCCTCGGGCCCCAGGTCCACCTGCCGGCACTCGCCCCCCGTGGTCGTGACCGAGAGCCCGATGACGTTCAGCGTGGCGCCCGTGCTCTCGTTGCACGCCCTCACGCTCACGACCGTGCCGCCCGGGCGCTCGCAGTCCACCGAGCAGAGCCAGAAGCCGACCTGCCGCGTGCCCTCGTGCTCGAACACGTCGCGGTGCGCCAGCCGCGCGGCGGGCAGGTCGCGCGGGTGCCACCAGTCGCCGATGTTGTGCCCGTCCGCCAGGTCGAGCTTCTGCTCGTGGCCATCCGCGTAGGCCACGACGTAGCTGCCCACCTGCCGGGCCGAGCCCTCCGTGTAGTGGAGGAAGTGGAGCGACGCCGCCTTCTCGACGCCGACCTTGACCTCGACGCTCGTGCCTGCCTGGACCCGCAGCCTGCGGTCGGCGATCTGGAAGGGCACATCGCCGAAGATCCTTGGCCCCGCGGGACGAGCCGTCTTGACCGGGAGGCCCTCGGCCCAGGGGCTGTCGTCCGTTTCCCAGTTGGGCGTCAGGTCGAACAGGAGCTGGGAGTCCGTGGCCGGCAGCTCGTCGGCCAGCGTGACGGCCACCAGGTTGATGGCGGCCTGCTCGTGGGTGTTGACCACGACCAGCGAGGCCAGGTCGCCGTCGGGTCTGGGATTGCGGATCGAGAAGGCCCAGAGGCCCACCGGCTGAGCGCCCTGGTAGTCGTACGCGTCCTCGTAGGCCAGCTCCGCGAGGTCCAGCGGCCCGGGGCGCCACCAGTCCTGGATGTTCACGCCGCCGATCACGGGGATCGCGACCTCCTGCCCGTCGGCGTACCTGAGCGTGTAGGCCCCGACGGTCGCGCCGGTGAACTCGAGGTAGTGCAGGAAGTGCAGCGCGGCCGGCCTGCTCCGAGGCAAGGCGATCTCGCAGGACTGGCTGGGGGCCACGCGGCAACGGGACTCGGCCACCTGGAAGGGCACGCCCGTGAGCGTGTGGGAGCCCGGCGTCAGGCCCCTGAAGTGATCGCGCACGGGGGCCGTGGCTTGAGGGCCCAGAGCGACGAAGCGGTGACCGGGCCCATCGGCCGAGGCCGCCGTGACCGTGAGCAGCAGGGACATGACCGCCGCGAGTGTCGCCACCGGGGCGGATCGCCGCATGATCGTGGCCTCCTCTCGGGGGCAGGGCATGGCCTGCCCGGCAGGCTGGACGCCCTAAGTGGGCCTTCCGGGCGCTGGCGGCCCGACCTGCAGACGGCGCCGGCGAGCGGGCTCGGCCGCGCGACCGGGGCGCCCCGGCCGCCTCGCGGGCAGAGGTGTCGGCCCGCCGGCCACCGAACCTGGGACCAGGTTCCGCCCCAGGTCAGCGATCCTGGCCTCAGTCCGACCCATGGGGGCCCTTGGCGATGCTTCCAGCGCCGCGCGTTGCCTGGCTGCTCGCGCCGATCCTGGCCTGGCAGGTCCTGCTCGCCTTGCCCGTGGGCGCGCAGGAGGAGCTCTGCGTCAACGCAGGCTTCGAGCAGGGCACCGACGGCTGGCATCTGGTGGCCGGCGGCTACGGCCTGGCGCCCGAGGACCAGGCCAAGGCCGCGGAGAGGGCCCGTGTGACCGACACGAGCGTGCACGGCGGCAAGGCCGCCCTCCTTCTCGACGCCACGGGCCTCGACCACGAGGTGGACGCTTACTCCAGCCCCATGAAGGTGAAGCCGAACCACGGCTACCGCCTCACGAGCTTCGTCCGTCAGCTTGCGGGCGACGCGGGGTACAAGGTGACGATTGACTGGCGTACCGCCGACGGCAAGCACCTGGTCTACGCCAACGACTGGAAGGGCGGCAACCGGCCCGAGGACTACACCGCGCACGGCGGCGTCTTTGCCTCGCCCGAGGACGCGGGCGAAGCCGTGATCATTCTCGGCGCCCAGCGCGGCGTGAAGTGCGTCTTCGACGACGTGTCGCTGCGGGAGCTGGGCCCCGCGGAGCCGCTGGACGCTCGCCCGCGCAGGGACGGCGACGGAAGCACCAGCGTCACGGGACCGGCGACCGTGGCCGCGCGTTCCCACGCCACCTGGACGATCACCTACACCGCGGGCCAGAGCGGCCTGCCCTGCGGCGGCGGCCTCAGCCTTCGACGGAGCGAAAGGAGCTACGACTGGTCGCAGTGCCAGTCGCAAGACCCGGCCGCGGCGGGCTTTGTCACGGCCAGCGGACCCCGCGACGCCGAGTTCGAGGTGCGCGGCGGCTGGGACGTGGAGGTCATCGTCCAGTGGCCCGCCCTGGCGCCCGGCGATCAGGTAACGATAGTGCTGGGCGACACCTCGGGCGGCGGGCCGGGGACGCAGGTGCAGGGCCGCCCGGCGCGCGGCATCGAGTGGCTGGTGAGCTCGGACGCCGACGCCGACGGCGACTTCGCGCCGGTCGGGTCCGGTGGACGCTTCGACGTCGTGCCGGGCCAGGCCACGAAGGCGGTGCTGGTGGCCCCGGCCACGGCCGAGGTGGGCCGCCCGGCGCGCTTGACCGTCGAGGTGCGCGACGAGGCCGACAACGTGATTCCCGCCTTCACCGGCACGTGCCGGCTCACTGCCCCGGAGGCCGACCTGCCCGGCGACGTGGGCTTCGGCGGCGAGCCGGGCCGCAAGGACGTGCTCTGCCGCTTCACCGCCCCGGGCCTGCACGAGCTGGAGCTGACGCCGCCCGAGGGCCTGGCCGGCGACCGCAAGCGCATCGTCGTCAGTCGGGCCACCGGTCCGACCGGTCCCGTGGACGAGATAGCCGGCGGCGCCGTGGCGGCCAATGAGTATGTCCGCCTCGTCATCCCCGGCAATCCCTTCGGCTACGGCTATGTGGCTCTCTACGCCCGCGTGGGCGATGAATGGCGCCAGGTGGCTGCCCTGCCGTCGCTGGGTGAGGTGTGGTGGCCAGGCCAGGACGGCGGCTCGCCCCTGCGGGTCCCGCTGTATGCGTCGGACGTGAACTACGGTGCGCCGGGCGGCGCCACGCGCCTGGTGCTCGACGGCACCGTCAAGACCCCGGGCGGTGACGTGTGGCCCTTCACCGTGACGCTTTCCCTGGTGCCCGGCGCCCGCCATCTCGAGGCCGAGTTCACCCTCACGCCGCGCACGCCCCAGCCTCTGCTGGCCTTCTATGGGCCACTGCTGTGCGCTGGCGGGGACGCCCCGTCCGCTGGCGGGGGCTCCTTCGGGGCCGACAAGCGGCTGGCCCTGCTGCCGGGCCTCGAGTACCTGACGGCCGGGGAGGTGTCCTCCGACGACAAGGGTGTGGCCTGGCCGATCCGAGAGCGATGGGCGCCCCATCCGTACAAGGTAACGGTGCCACTGATGGCGGTGTCCTCGGACGACGCGACGGTGGCGCTGATGTGGGACCCGACGCAGCAGTGGGACGGGTCCCACGCCGTCCCGCGCCCCTGGTTCGCCTCGCCCAACCGCCCCGAGGCCAGGGCCAATCACCTGATGGCCCTCTTCGCGCCCTTCCTGCCGGACAGCTTCGAGGAGAACCTGCCGCACGCCGCGCAGCCCTGGACGCCCCCCGAGGGCGCCCAGCTCCGGCTTGCCGCCTCGGTGGCGCTGCTCGGCGGCCAGACCGACGTCACCGACGCCGTCCGCTACTACGCGAGCCTGCGCCCTCTGCCCACGCCCAATCCGCCGCGCTCCTATGCGGACGAGCTTGCCCTGTCGGCGATAGGCTATCTCGACACCGGCTGGCGCGACGAGGAGAAGGGCTGGATCCCCTCCATCGGTCACGAGCCGAGCTTCGCCCCCGTCATCGCCGACCAGCTTCTGCAGGTCGCCCTCCTCGTCCCGGACCGCGCGCTGGCCGACCGCATCCGCGCGCAGGTCGCCGAGGGCGTGGCCCGCCACGGCACGCCCGGGCTGGAGCTGAGCTTCCGCCAGGGGGACGCGACCGCCGGGCTGGAGGGCCTGCGCGGCCACGCCCGCGCCATGATGAACGGGCAGCACCCGGAGGGGTACTGGACCTTCGCCGACGTGTATAGCATGGAGGGCCGGCGCGCGACCCTCGCCGCGCCCGACGACGTCGAGCTGGGCACCTGTGTGAATCGCCTGCAGCCCATCCTGCGCTACGCGCTCGTGAGCGGCGATCCGGCGGCGCTCGAGGCGGGGCTGCGCGGTCTGAAGTACATCGAGCGCTTCAACCGCCCGGCCGGCTCCGAGAGCTGGGAAGTGCCGCTGGTCAACCCGAACCTGCGCGCCGCCGCGCTTGCCTGTGAGTGCTACGTGGACGCCTTCCGCCTGACGGGCGACGCCCACTACCTCGACCGAGCGCGCTACTGGGCCTGGTCCGGGCTGTCCTTCATCTACCTGTGGGAGGCGCCCGACCGCCCCGTCATGCCCGGCGCCAGCATCTCGGTGATGGGCACTACCTTCTACACCCACCCCTGGTTCGGCGCCGCGGTACAGTGGGTCGGCCTGGTCTACGCCTCGACCCTCCGGTACCTGGCCGACTACGACCAGTCCTTCGACTGGCGCCGGGTCGCCGAGCTCATCACCGTCTCGGCCATGAGACAGCAGGAGACGCCGGAGGACAAGGGCGGCCACGCCGGCTACTACCCGGACTCCTACCACGTCGTCCGCGGCGAGGAGTAGTACGACTGGGACCTGGCCCCCACGCCGCTCATCGAGAACGTTCTCGGCCTCCTGGGCCACGAACCCAGCCTGACTACGGCCCTGGTGCCCGGCGTCACCCCTTCGGTCCACCTTTCGTCCCTCGCCACGCCCAGCGACCTCGCCTACGACGCGGCGACGAAGACTCTTTCGGTGGGGCTGCGCTACTACGCGGGCCAGACCTCGCAGGTCGCCGTCTCCGGTCTCACGCGCCCCGAGGCCCTCGTCTGGAACGGCAAGGCTCTCCCGGCGGTGGACGACCTCGGCGCCGCGCCCGAGGGCTGGACCTTCCACGAGGACCGCGGGCTGCTGGTGGCCAAGACGGCCTGGACGGAGGAGACGGGCACGCTCGTGGTCCGCGGCTGTGAGCCCGCGCCTTACCGCGAGCCCCGGCCCGCGACCCGGATCCTCAACGGCGGCTTCGAGGACGGCCTCCGGGGCTGGCGCTGCGACGCCAGGGCCACGCTCGACACGGAATCCCCGCGCACGGGCAGGGCGGCCCTGCGGATAGACGCGCGCCTGCCCGAAGGGGAAGTGCAGGCGAATGGCTCGCCCATGCGCGTCGAGCCGGGCCGCCGGTACAGGCTGACGGCCTACGTCCGCCAGCCCGAGGGCGAGGGCAGCTACAAGGTCACCGTGGACTGGCGCGATGCCGACGGGCGGCACCTCGCCTACGACAACGACTGGCAGGGCAGCGATCGCCCGGCGGCGTACTCGCTCCACGGCGGCGTCTTCACGGCCCCGCCCGGCGCCGCCAGCGCCGTCCTGATCCTGGGCGCCAAGCAGTGCCTCTGCCTGATGGACGACATCACGCTCGAGCCGGCCGAGTAGCGGCGCGGGGGCGAGCCGCGCGGGACGCGGGGCTAGGTCCGCCTTACGGCCCGGGCGACGGCCCTGACCGAATCGCCCTCCGCCGCGAGCGTGCCCAGCCGGTACAGGCCGTTGCGGTTGGCCGCCACGCCCTCCTCGAGAGCCGCGCGAGCACCTTCCTGTCCCTGCACCCTCAGCTCCCACTCGCCCAGACGCAAGACCAACGCGCCGGCCTGCTCGTCCGCGGCCGGCTCGCAGTCGCTGCGCCCGTCGGTGACCAGCAGCGGCCACTCCTGCCGCACGCGCCACGCGCCCGGGACGCGCCACACCACTTCGAGGCCCGCGTCGCTCACCGCAAAGATGCCCTCGACCCGGCCCTCGTCTCCCTGCCAGGTCACGCGCGCCCGCAGCTTCTCGCCCTCGTCCTCCCACGCGAACTCGTACCCCTCCGGCTGCAGCTCGGCCAGGCGCACCCACGGCCCATCCTCCGTCTCTTTCCACGCGCAGCTCACAGCCGCGGGCTTCAGGGCCTGCACGCCGCGCCCGACCTCCTCGCCCTCGGGCCTCAGCCAGGAGGGCAGCAGGTAGCTGGGCCGCCCGGGCAGCGGCGCCAGCAGGCCCAGCTCTAGGGGCGCCTCGCCCCACAGCACCCGCCCGAGGCCCGTCGCGTCATAGCCTCCCGCGCCCCGCAGGTCCCACTGCAGGCTCACGCCCGCCCGGTGGGCGAAGGCCTTGCGGAACCTGGGGCCCAGGTCCACCGCGTAGGTCATCACCTCGGCGGGCAGCGGCCTCTCCTCGATCTCGGCCTCGGCGAAGTGGTAGGCGAAGGTCATGAGGCTGGCGGCGAGCATCAGGTAGACCGCATAGCTGCCATAGCTGTCGAAGCCCCATCCCACGGCCGGGTGGAAGGCGTTCTTCATGTGGCGTGGCGGGTCGAGCCGCAGCCAGGGCAGGATGCCCTTCAGCGCCAGCCTGGCCGCGCGCCGGAACATGCCCGCGAGCACCGGGTCCTCCTCGGCCCAGCGCCCCGCCTCGTACTCACAGATCACGGCGAGCTGCATCTCGTTGAACTGGTACTGATTGCTGCGCCCGCCGAACCAGCCCAGGCCGTGGGGGTTGTGGAGCAGCAACTGCGTCAGCGCACCGCGTCGCAGGACCTCTCCGACCTGCCGCGCCATCGGTCCGTCGTACCCGGCCCACAGCATGGTGGACAGATTCACCCGCGGGACCCAGTCGTACACCACGGCCGCGTCGGCGTCGCAATACAGCCCGGCTTCGGTGAAACGCGGCATGTGGTGGGGCAGGTGCCGCTCGACGTAGTCGCCGCCGCTGCGCAGGCCCAGCGCCCGGAGGAGCTGTTCCCCGGCGAGCGAGAAGGTGTTGAAGTTGAAGAGCTGCCCGGCGTCGTGATGGCCGAGAGTGTCCACGTAGACTGTGTCCGGATCGGCCTCGGCGAGGGTCTCCTCGGCGAAGGCCACCGTGTCCGCGGCCAGCCTGTCTCGCCCGTGCCACAGCGCCCAGCCGATCTCCTTGCTGAAGAACTCGGCCGCGAGGCTGGGCCCCGAGCCCGTCATCTGCCACCGGTAGAACCGCGCGAGCCGGCGCACCCCCGCATCGAGGTTCGCCAGCAGGTCCAGGCATCGGCCCGCGCCCACGAGGCCGCCCAGCGCGCCCACGAACCGCCCGGTGTCGTAGCAGTCCTCGGCGCCGTGCCAGGGGTCCAGGATCCGTCCTTCGTCGTCCTGCCAGCGCGCGGCCCTGCGCACCAGGGCCTCCGCCTCGTCCAGGTAGGCCTCGCGCCCCAGGCCGGTGGGGTCCGGTCGCCGGGCTTCCGCCAGGGAGAGGGCCCGTCGAAGCAGCTCCTCGGAGGCGAGCGGCGCTGCCATGAGGTCATGCCCCCCAAAGA
>CAZSOQ010000012.1:12124-40302 GCA_964608495.1 uncultured Armatimonadia bacterium
CCAAAGACCCGCCGCCCCCACAACCGCGGCTTCGCCCGATCAGGCGATCGGCCGTGGGGGCGGCGGGATTCCGCGTGACGGGGAGACTCGCGGCCTTAGGGGCTGACGCGGCTGCGGTCCAGCGCCCTCATGCCCCCGAACCGCTGCGTGATCCGGTCGTCGAATTCGTCCGCGGTCACCAGCACCGCGTGAACCGAGTCGCGCAGCTCGTCCATGTCCATGTGGGTCGCCAGGATCGTGTGCTCGAAGGTGATGTCCCCGTCCTCATCGAAGCCGAAGGCCCCGAACACGAAGTTCGCGTTGGTCCTAAGCAAGAACTCCATGAGCTCGGGCGTACGCTCGATGTTCGTGACGACGTAGGACCTGGTGCAGATCACCGCCTCGTCGCGCCAGGACAGCACGCGGATGAAGGCTATGGCCGAGCCATAGGGCACCGCGAACCCCGGCACCTCGTCGAAGGTGTGCAGGACCCCGCCGAAGATGGTCTGCAGGTACTGCTTCGTCTTCTCATAGGCCTCTCGATGCTTGTCGTGGGCAAAGTCCATATACCTAGCCTCCCTCAGAATAGTCGGGGCTCTCTGTCGCCCCTAGTCCTCGGCGTCCACCGTAACCTTGCCGTCCTCAATCCGTGCCGTGAGCCGGATGCCCTCCTCGGGTCTGTCTGTGTTCGCCGCGTCCGACGCGTGCAGGACCGGGCGCATCAGCGCGGACTCGACCACGCGCCCGAGCCTGCCCGCGCCCTGCGACGGCGAGAACCCTTCCGCCGCGAGGTGGGCGATGACATCGTCGCCCACGGTCAGCTTGATGCCTCGCTCCGCCGCCTTCTCGCAGACCTGGGGGACCAGTATCCTGCGCACGATCTCCTGTACCGTCTCCTCGCTCAGGGGGTAGAAGGGACACACGGCGTCCACGCACTCCATCAGATCATCGCTCACCACCTGGCGGAGCTGTCGCTCCAGCCCCTCGTCGCGCGTGGTCGGCCCAAACCCTATCGAGGACTGACGGCGCGTTTGCAGGTCACAGGTCATGATGAAGATGACGTCGCTGAAGATGATGCGCTCGCCGCGCATCGTGCTGATGGTCCCCTGGCTGAACAACTGCTCGAACAGGGCCAGCACGTCGGGGTGGGCGTCCTCGATGTTGTCCAGCACCACCACGGAGTAGGGGTTGTCGTTGACCCACTCGAGCCGCCCGCCCTCGTCGAACCCTATGTACCCCGGCGGCGACCCGATGAGCTTGTAGACCGTGTGATGATCCTGGTACTCGCTCATCTCCAGCTCCAGGATCTTGTCGGGCGAGTCGAACAGAAACCGCGCGATCTCCCGCGCCATGCTCGTCTTCCCCACGCCTGGCGGCCCCGCGAAGAGAAACACGCCGTTGGGGCGCTGCGGGTCCAGATCGAAGCCCCGCGTCGTGACCGACAGGTGCGTAGCCACCAGCGACGCCGCTTCCTGCTGTCCCGGCACCGTCGAGTTCAGGTGCTCCTCGAGCGTCTGCAGACGTACGGCGAGCTGCTGCTCGTCCTCGCCCACCGGCGCGCCGATGAGATTCGAGATCACCCGGTGCACCGTCTGCCGGTCCAGCGCCGGGCAGCACGAGGCCTGGGCCGCCGCGATCGCCGTGTCCAGCAGCTCGATGGCCTTGTCGGGAAAGCGCCGGTTCCTGATGTACCGGTCCGACAGGTCAACGATCTCCGACAGCAGGCTCAC
This sequence comes from uncultured Armatimonadia bacterium, assembly GCA_964608495.1. Taxonomy (GTDB): domain Bacteria; phylum Armatimonadota; class Zipacnadia; order Zipacnadales; family FEN-943; genus JAKORR01. Next base: position 13,834 of record CAZSOQ010000012.1, read on the forward strand.
CTCGACCTGCACCCCACGCTCGCCTTCCCACTTCACGGCCAGTCGCTGCACGATAACCAGCGTGTCCTCGGCGTTCAGCTCGTCCACCCGCAGAGGATGGAACCGCCGCTCCAGCGCCCGATCCCTCTGGATGTACTGCCGGAACTCGTGCTCCGTCGTCGCCCCGATGCACGCGACCTGACCCCGGGCCAGCGCCGGCTTCAGACGCTGCGCCAGGTCGCTGACCCCCGGGACCCCCGCCGCCCCGACGATCATGTGGAACTCGTCTATGAACAGCAGCACGCCGGGCTTCGACGCGTCGGCGATGATGGCCTCCACCCGCTCCTCCAAGTCCGACGCTGACCGCACCCCCTGCATGATCACCGTGGGCTGCAGCATGATTACCCGCGCGTCCCGCAGGTCCGCGGGCACGTCCCCGGCCACTATGCGCTGGGCCAGACCCTCGACTATGGCCGTCTTACCCACGCCCGCCGGTCCCACCAGCAGCGGGTTGCGCTTGTAGGAACGGCACAGGATCTCGATAATCGCGTCTATCTCGCGGTCCCGCCCGACCACCGGCGGCAGCTCCCCCCGTCGCGCCTTCTCCGTCAGGTCCACGCCGTACTGATCCAGCGTCGCCGTCGAGCGGTCACCGCCCTGGCCCTTGCGCCGCAGGTACTGCGCCAGGTCCGGCGAGGCCGAGGTCGTAGCCGCGTCCGCCTGGGCCTCCGCGGGCTCGCCCCCCCCCGCCTCTTCGGTCTTCTCGGGTGTCTCGACTGTCTCGGTCGTTGTCTGCTGCCCCTCAGGCGCCGTGGGTCCCTGCCCGTCGGCCTCGGTCGCCGCCGGGCCCCCGGCTTCGGTCGGTACGCCCGCCGCCTGAAGCACGGCGGCACACAGATGCCTCAGCCTTACCTCCTCCACGCCCTCGGCCTGGGCCAGCGAGCGCGCCAGCCCGACCACCTCCTCTATCGGCTTGTCGCCCGTGGACGCGCCGGCGCGCAGCCGCCCGTCCAGGTCCCCACGGTACTGCTGCCAGTCCACGTCCGCGGCCATGCTCTCGACCATTGGCAGGTACCGGTCGAGCAGTGCCAGGAGCAGGTGCTGGAAGGTCGCCTGGGGGTGGCCCAGGTCCTTGGCCCGCTCCTCAGCCAACTGGATCAGGTAGCTGGCGCCCTTGTCCATCGCGGCGCCAACGGGGTTGCTCGGGACGCCACCAATGCGGTTCATGCACCGATACTCCCCATGTCACGGAATCTCGGGTCCGCTGCCCATTGGGGGGCCACAGGCCACTGCCAGCTTCGCCGCGTCCGCCCTGCCTCCTCCTCCCTGCGCGCCGAATCCTCCCTCCCTCCGAGAGGACCCCCGGGGCCCCTCAGCCGCCCGAGCCTCCCACGCGGCCCGGGGCCGGCGGGCTTCCGTCCGGAGGACCCTTCCTCGCCGCCGGGAATATCCCTGTCGCCCAGCCAGGCCTGGGTGGCGGCTGCTTGCCGCCCTGACTCTCGGTGCTGCCACGCGTGGTGATAACGGATGATAGACGCCATTGGCGTTGTCTTTCCCAGGGCGAACGAGATCGAGCTTCAGCAGATCCAACTGCCCGACCCGGGCCCCGAAGACGTGGTGGTCGAGACCGAGTACTCCGGCATCAGCATCGGGACCGAGGGCTGGCTCCTCACCGGCACCTACTGGGGCACCACCTTCCCCCTGCTCACCGGCTACCAGAAGGTGGGCATCGTCACCCACTGCGGCGACCAGGTCCAGGGCTGCTCGGTGGGAGACAGGGTCTTCCTGCGCCACACGACCCTCGCCTCGCCCATCCGCCCCATGTGGGCCGGCCACACGAGCCGCTCCGTCTGCCACTGCGGTCAGCTCATCCCCGTGCCCGAGGCCGCCGACCCTGTGTCGGCAAGCCTGCTCGTCATGGTCGCCGTGGGCTACCACGGCTCCTGCGAGCTGGTGGACGTCCAGCCGGGCGACCTGGTGGTGGTCATCGGCCAGGGCCTGATAGGCCAGTTCGCGGCCCAGGCCTGCAAGCAGCGCGGCTGCACCGTCATCACCACCGAACCCCACGACCTCCGCCGCCAGCTCTCCGCCCGCCTCGGCGCCGACGTGGCCGCCAATCCCCTCACCGAGGACATCAACGCCATCGTCCGCGGCTACAAGCAAGAGGGCGCCGACGTCATCGTGGACTGCTCCGCGAACGCGGCGGCCGTCAACGCCTCTTTCGAGTGGCTGAAGAACCGCGGGTCGAAGTACTGCTTCCAGGCCTACTACCCCGATCTTACGCCCATTGACATGCTCTGGCCCCACGTCAAGGAGATGGTCGGCTACTTCCCGACCAACGTCACCGACGCGGGCATGCGCGAGATGATGCAGTGGATAGCCGACGGTCGCGCGCAGGTGAGGCCGCTCCTCACCCACTTGCGCGGCTGGCGCGACGCGCCCGAGCTCTTCCGCCTGATGATGGACCAGACTTCCGACTGCCTGGGGATGGTGCTGGACTGGCAGGGCTGCCATGACTGAGGCCCGTCGGGAGCGGCCCGCGTGCCTGCCCGGAACTCCTGCCCCAAGACGCGGAGGTAATATGCGATGGACACCATGAGAGCCGCTGTTGTCGTCGAGCCGGGACGGCTCGAGGTCCTCGACGTCCCCAGGCCGACGCCCGATCCCTACCAGGCCCTCGTCAAGGTCGAGGCGTGCAGCTTCTGCTCCAGCACCGACGTCAAGATCGCCTACGGGGAGCTGCCCTTCGTCAACCAGTACCCCTGCATCCTGGGCCACGAGGGTGTGGGAAGGGTCATCGAGCCGGGCGAGAAGGTGCGCTACCTGGCCGAGGGCGACCGCGTCCTTCGCCCGCCGGCGGTCTACCCGGGGGCCAAGCTGGGCGAGTTCTTCTCCGGCTGGGGCGGCTTCGCCGAGTACGCCTGTGTGGTGGACTGGCAGGCGAAGGTCGAGGACCTGCAGATGCGGGCCGACCAGGTTGGCCTGTGGCCCCGGCTGCACCAGAAGGTCCCGGGAGAGATGAGCGCGCCCGCCGCCACGATGCTGATCACGCTGAAGGAAACGCTCAGCTCCTGGCAGGACATGAGCCTGCGGCCGGACGCCCGCGTCCTGGTCATCGGCGACGGCGCCGTGGGCCTGGGCTTCGCCTACTGGGCGAAGATCCTCGGCGCCGCGCGCGTGGTCGTCGCGGGCCACCATGAGGACCGCCTCGACCGCGCGGTCCATATTGGCGCCGATGCCGTCGTCAACAGCCACGCCAAGACCCTCAGCGAGGCCCTGGCGGCCTCCGACGACACCTCCGAGGCCGAGCGGTTCGACTTCATCGTGGACGCCGTGGGCTCCGGTGCCGCTGTCGAGCAGGCCCTGCCGCTCCTGGCCGCGGGGGGGGTGCTTGCCATCTACGGCGTCAGCGGCCACCTCACCGCCAATCTGGACATCCTCCGCCTCCCCGTCGGCGCCAGCATCCGCCGCGCCGGCACCGACGAGCCGCGCGTGCACGGCCAGGTCCTCGAGGCCTGGCGGCTCGGCCTGCTGAAGCTGAACGACTTCTACAGCCACGTGCTGCCGCTTGAGGACGCCGCCCGGGGCCTGGAGCTGCTCCGCACCCGCGAGGCCTTCAAGGTCGTCTGCACGATGGACTGACCCGGAGGCCGGGCACGCGCGCTCGGTGCCGCCGCGTGGCCCTGCCCGGGAGACCACGACATGCCTCTGCGCAACGTCACGCTCGAGATGAGTCTGAAGCCCTTCCGCGACACGTCGGAGGACACGGCCCGCTGCGTCTGCCGACACCTCTTCACCCAGTGGCTGCCCCTCCTCCGCCACGCCGAGGCGGTCTCGGTGCTCCTGTGGTGCGCGGACGGCTCCGAGATCCTTGAATACCGGGGCGACCTGGATCAGCCCTTCGAGTGGGCCCGCTACATCGGCGGCGCCAATCCGCGGAGCAAGATGCCCAACGACCCCGACGGCATCGCTCTGCACAGCCGCCCCTACCTGTACATGGACGACCCGCCCGTCTTCACCTACCGCTGGCTCAAGCGGCTGATCGAGATCATCAAGGAAGAGGGCCGCGCCGTTACGGGCAAGCCCGTGCGGGTGGGCGAGACCTTCGACCCCGGCCCGGAGTTCGCCAGGTCGCCCTTCAAGTACGAGCGGCACCCCGAGATCTGCCTCGGCGAGACCATGGGCGCCACCAGCTTCGTCTGCTCCTACGCCACCCTCAACGCCGACTCGCAGCCCTACGCCGGCTTCCCCGACGGCATCCCACAGGGCACGCCCTTCGGCACCTTCCTGGGGCGCCAGTGCCGCCATTTCCTCGCCGACCTGGGCTTCGACTACCTGTGGTTCTCGAACGGCTTCGGCTTCGGCCTGGAGCCCTGGGCCCTGCGCGGGGCTGTCTTCGACGGCCAGCGCTTCTCGGCCGACCGCGTCGAGGAGGTGCGCGAGAAGTCCCTGGCCTTCTGGGACCTGTTCCGCGCCGAGTGTCCCGACGTGCCCCTCGAGACCCGCGGCACCAATCTGTCCACCGCCATGGACCTGTCTTCCGACGCCGTGCCGCTGCGCGACATCTACCGTGGCGGGTACGGTATTGAGCCACCGCCCAACTCGCCCTGGGCCGCGCTCAACCATGACTTCGGGCTCGAGCTGGTCGGCTGGATGTCCCACATCGCCGAGATCCCGGGCGAGACCTTTCCCTTCCGCTTCTACACCCACGACCCCTGGTGGCTCAACAGCCCCTGGTTGGACCGCTACGGCCGCGAGCCCCACGACCTCTACCTGCCCCTGGCCGTCTCCAGGATAGACGCCGAGGGCCGGGTCCGCACGCCCACCTCGATCCTCTTCCTCACCGCCGACGACTCCTACGGCCGCTTGCCCGACCAGGTGCCCGAGGAGGTGATCCCTCATCTCCTCGCCGCCAGGAGAGACGAGCCCGACCAGCCCGGCCCGCTCGTCTGGGTCTACCCCTTTGACGAATACCACGACTGGACCTTCGGCCGGCCGCCGAGGATCGAGGAGGTGTTCTTCGGGGACTGGCTCATGCGCGGCGCGGTGAACCGCGGCTTCCCCCTCAACACCGTGATCAGCACGCGGAGCCTCGCGGCCCAGACGGCCGCCGGCGTGGACCCCTTCGCCGAGTCCCTGCTGGTCAGCCCCGTGCCTCAGGCCGGCAGCGCGTGGGAGGAGCCCCTGCTCACGCACGTGGACCGCGGCGGCCGCCTGCTGCTCTATGGCCCGATCGCGAAGGCCGGCGCCCGGATTCTGCGGCTGCTGAACCTTGCCTTGGCCGATGAGCTCACCGGCTCCTTCGATGTGGCTCTCGACCTCGACCAGGACCTGGTCGGCGAGGAGCCCCACGCCACGGAGCTGGCGCACCACGGCCTGCTCTCCGGCGGGGGCATCTGCGCCGTCCCGACCGATCCGCGCGAGGCCGGCACGCGGGTCCTGATGACCCTTCGCCAGGGCGGCGAGACCCGGATCGGCGCCCTGGCTCGCGAGGCCGATGAGGCGGGCCGCGGCCCGGTGGTCTGGGTGCGCGGCACGGTCTCCTGCGACCCGACCCAGATCCGTGGCCATCTCCTCGTGCCGCTCGACGCGCGCCGCTTCTTCCCGGCCGAGGTCGTCCTGCGCTACGCCCTGTCGGCCTTCGGCCTCGACCTGCGCACCGAGAAGGCCGGCGCCGCCCAGCCCGACCCCATGCTCTGCATCGCCCGCCACGCCAACGCCTTCTTCTTCTCCGGCTACTCGCCCGACTGCACCGTCCGCCAGCACCTCCGCCTCCCCCAGGGCGCGCCGCTGATGCTGGGGCTGCAGACCCGCCTCGTCGCCGGTCGCGCCACCTACACCATGCCGCCCGCTTGGCACCGCGAGTGCCGGGTCTTCGTCGAGCAGGCCGAGGACACGCTGCTCTCGTGCCGCGAGCAGCCCCCGGTGGCCATGGGCCTGCGTCGCAGGTTTCTCGTGACGGGCCTCCGCGCCGCGACCGTGCGCTTCTACCCCGAGCCCGGCACCGAGGGCAAGGTCACCTTCCTGCGCAGCCCCGCCTATCCCTTCATCCAGGGCGACTTCGCCGAGCCCGGCCTGGTCGAGGACCGGCGCGGGCGCTTCCTGGAGGTCGCCGGCGTCACTGGCGAGCTGCTGATCTCCTGGTGACCATCGCCCGCCGGAGCGGCGAGGCACGCCCGGGCCCGCAGGCCCAGGGGAGAGTTCCAGCAATGATAGTCGAGCGCCGCAAGCCGCTGACCGCCCGCGTGGGGGTCCTGGCCGTCGGCCATCACGTCTACTGGGGCCAGTTCGACGGCCTCCTGGACGAGCTACTCGGCAAGCTCGGAGTCCTGGTTGAGAGAGTCAAGGGCCACGGCGTCGAGGTCATCACCTTCGGCATGGTTGACCGTGCCGAGGCCGCCTACGAGGTCCTGCCGCGGATCAAGGCCGCCGACCTGGACCTGCTCCTCGTGGACATGGTCACCTACGCCACCTCCTCGACCTTCGGCGTGCTCGCCCGCGAGCTGGACCTGCCGATCGTGCTCGTGGCGCTGCAGCCCATGGCGGCGATGGACTACGAGCGGGGCAGCACCTACATGCAGCTCTGCAACGACGATCTGTGCTCGGTGCCCGAGTTCACGGGCGTGGCCATCCGCATGGGCAGGAAGGCCCCGGAGGTGATCCTCGGCGCCCTGTACGACGATCCCCAGGCCGACGCTGAGCTGGCCGAGTGGTGTCGCATCGCCCACGTCCTCCACGACGTCAGGCGCGCTCGCCTCGGCCATATGGGCCACGTCCTCGAGGCCATGCTCGACATGCACACCGACCCCACGGCTGTCACCGCCGCCTTCGGCTGCCACGTCGTCCAGTGCGAGGCGGACGATCTGCTGCCCTACTATCGGTCGGTGGACCCGGCCGCGCTCGAGGAGAAGAGGGCCCAGATCCTGGGCTTCTTCGACACGCCCGACCCCGTGTCCGACCCCTTGACCACCAGGCTCACCGACGAGGACCTGCACAGGGCCGCCCGCGCCGCCGTGGCCCTGGACGCCTTCATCGCCGACCGCCGCCTCGACGGCCTGGCCTACTACTACGAGGCGGAGGCGGGCTCCGAGCTGCGCGAGGTGATGACCAACCTCATCGTCGGCAACTCCCTGCTCTGCGCCGCGGGCTTCCCCATGTGCGGCGAGTACGACATCAAGACTTGCATCGCCATGCTCATCATGGACCGGCTGGAGATAGGGGGGAGCTTCGCCGAGTTTCACCCGGTGGACTTCGTGCGGGACACGGTCCTGGTCGGCCACGACGGGCCGCACCACATCAACATCGCCGACGGTCGTCCGGTCCTTCGCAGCCTGGCGAAGTATCACGGCAAGCCCGGTTCCGGCGCCGGCGTGGAGTTCCGCATCAAGGAAGGGCCCATCACGATGCTGAGCATCGGCGTCACCGCCGCCGGCGCCTTCAAGTTCGTCATCGCCGAGGGCGCATCGGTGCGCGGGCCCGTACCCCCCACGGGCAACACCAACACCCACGGTCGCTTCGAGCCCGACGTGCGCACCTTCCTCAGGCGATGGGTGGCGGAGGGCCCGACGCACCACTTCGCCCTCGGCATCGGCCACCATGCGCGGGCCCTGCGCAGGATCGCCGACGCGCTGGGGATCGAGTCCGCCATCGTCACGCCGTGACACGGCGCCCCACTGCCGGCCGCGGTCATCCGCGGGTCCCATCCCACGCCCGGCAGGCGCGACCGGCGCAGCCCTCCGGGCGCGGCCTTCCCGGCTCACCTTGTCCGTGCCGACAGCGTCCGCTCAGCCTCCGCCAGGGCCTTCTCCCACGCCGCGGCGTCCCCAAGGAAGAACATCCGCGTGTCGTACGCCTCCACGTCACACGAGAACTCCCGCGCCCCCCTTGCCAACACCTCGCCGCTGTAGCAGTCCACCACATCGGCCGGCCTGCGCAGCCGGAAGGTCCGTCCGCCGCTCTCGCGGGCGTGGACGGCGAGGAACGACCGATTGGCGTAGACGATGTCGTCTCGCTCGCAGAACAGGTGGCACCCGGCCCACCGCGCCAGCTCCCGCAGCAGGTCGGCCGGCGCGATCGTCGCGCCTATCCACACGTACCTCCCCTTACCCTCCTCGCGCATCGCCATGCCCACCTGCCCACCCTCGACGAATCGCGCCAGCGCCTCGCCTCCGCCGGCGCAAGAGAATCGCTGCTGCAGGGACGTGCGGCCCTCCGGCCTCACATACTCCACCGTGCCCTCGCCCACGGGCTTCCATCCGGGCTGCTCGACACTCCCGAAGGGCCGCCCGGCGTCGAAGCCCGGCAGGAGCCGGGCTCCCGCCTCGGTCAGCTTCATATCCATGGCCCCGTTCTGCCCGTGCTCCTCGTCCAGCCGCAACCCGGTCGCGTCGGCGATGTGGTCTAGCGACAGGCTCGGCTCGGCTCCCGCCCTCAGCAGGCCCGGCGCGTACATGAACACGACCGTCGCGCCCTCTCGCGCCAGCCGGCGCAGGCCCTCGCGCTCCTCGGCGTCCAGGATGAACCCGTTGAGCACCAGGACGAGCTTGTAGCGCGCGCTTGCCCGTAGCAGGTCCGACAGCTCGTAGTAGTCCACCGGCGCCCCGATTCGGCACAGCTCCTGCACCTTGAAGGTGTCTATCAGCGTGCTGGTCACCGGCCATGGGGGGCAGGCGTACAGCGAGTCCAGGTCTATCGCGGCGGTGATGTCCGTATCAGCCGACCGCTCGAAGCCCATCGCTGCCTCGCCCAGCCGCTGCTGGCGCGCGAACAGCTCCAGGATCGGCCCCTGGTTGTACCATTGGCTGCCGGGCCCCATCGGGAACCACCAGCCGTTGCACCCCTCGCACACCACATGGGCAAACTCGCGCTTCAGCCCCCCCAGCGTCTGGGGCAGGTCCTGGGGACGGCCGTGCAGCGCGGGATTGTCCTCCTGCACCGGCAGGAAGTGGCTGCGGATGTCCGACTCGGAGAACCACAGCTTGCCGTGCTGCTTGAGCGTGGCGTTGGGAGCCCGGATACACCCGTGCTCCCCGGGTCCGCGCCGGTCGTATTGGGGCGGCCCGGCGAAGAAGTCCACGTCCGGGCTGGCGATGATCCGCTTCAGCTCCGCCTGGCCCCCCTCCAGGAACCAGTGGTTCTGCAGATACCCGTGGAACATCCCCACCAGCGCCTGCCCCGCCGTCGCCTGCTTCACGGCTCGCGCGAAGGTCAGCACGGCCTCCTCCATCGCGGCGTTGTGCACGTAGTAGTAGTCCAGCACGCGCTGGCTTGTGGCAGGGTCCCAGAAGTACCCGAAGTCCGCTTGCCGGCGCATCTCCGGCGGAGGAGGCAGGGCCGTCGCGAAGTCCGCCGAGGGATCGGCCCACCCCCGCCGCAGCGCCTCCACGTCCCCCTGGTACTTGCGCCTGAGGTGATCGCGAAACCGGGCCAGCATCGCGGGCGAGTAGTCCACGGCGTACCGGTTGTGGTCGTAGTCCCCCCAGTAGTACCACTCCTCCGTCCCGCCGCCGCACAGGAAGTAGCCGACCACCCGGTCCGAGTAGGGCGCTTGGCGGATGTGTTGCACATACCGATACAGCGCCTCGGCCATGCCCTGCCGCCACACCTCGGACGCGAAGGACGGGTAGCCCCGCTTCTCCAGCGGCAGGTTCCGCATGGCGTACCATTGCGTGAAGTGGTCCCGCCGCCCATCGTTGAAGGCCATCGTCTCCTCGGGGTAGTCCACCGCGAAGTCCGGCGGGGCGCACAGGTAGCACCGCAGGACTAAGTAGGCGTCGGGCACGGCCTCCAGCAGCCTCGGGATCATCTCGTCCAGCCGCTTGAACACGTCCTCTTGCTTCCCCGGCCAGCCCACGCCTCCCACCATCAGGAACTGCAGCCCAAAGCCCGACCTCGACAGCTCCGCCAGCTCCTCCCAGCTAGTCCCGCACTTGTTGTAGGTCTCCGGCCCGAAGCGTCGCCCGCCCACGACCACCGTGGGCACGCCGCCCACCTCCTTCACCTGGGCCGGAGTCACGGCGCCGGGGCCCGTCGCCGGCGCGAAGCTCGGCTCATAGGCCGGGCGCGGGACATAGGCTCCCCTCAGGGGCTCCGGGTCCGCGCCGTCCGGCGTGCCGTCCAGGTCGGTGTCGGCCGCCGTCGGATTGGTGTTGGCCCGCACTTCCGCCGCGTCGGCCAGGCCGTCGCCATCGCTGTCCGCCAGACCCTCGCCCCGCCTCTGCCATTGGCCGGTCCAGCACCCGAGCTCGCCCCGCAGGTAGCCGGGTGTCACCTTGTATCGCCCGCGCCCCGCCTCGTGGGGCACCACCGCCAGGGCCACGTCCCAGTCCTCCTCCACCGCCTGGGGCTTCTGCCAGCCGAAGGGCTCCGCGTAGACCCACTCGTGCTCCCCGGGCCGCGCCGAGTCCATGAACCACAGGTCGCTCAGGCCGCCCAGCATCACGACGCCGATCCCGTAGCCCTGCTCACCGTCGTAGGACACGTCGTGCCAACGACGGTCGGGTGTCCAGGTGTTGCTCTCGCCGGCGGTCTGGAGGGGCTGATCCTCCGAGCCCTGGTGACTGTGCAGGCCGGGGGCGTCGCCCGTCGCCCGCAGCGTGACCGGTGCCTTGAACCACAGAATCTCCGTCGGCTTGCGGCAGGAGTAGTGGTATTGCACCTCCAGGAAGTCGGGGAAGAAGCGATAGGTCGTGGTCAGCTCATTATCGGGCTCGACCAGGCCGGGGTAGCGCACCCTGACCGCCACGAACAGGGGCCCCGCCGCGAGTACCTCGGGCGGCCCCGCGCACAGGTCCGCCGGCTTCACCATGGGCTCGCGGCCGCACCACCAGTGGATCCCGTCCCCCAGGGCCTCCACCAGGCCGCCCGGTGTCCTCAGCTTCAGCGACGGCAGCGTGCCGCTCGCCGGGTCCAGCCGCGCCTCGTAGGCGGCGGCCGAGACGGCCCAGTCCGCGCCCAGCCTCACGCGGCCCGCCTCTCGACGCTCGTCCGTCGGCTCGCCCGCGTACAGCCATACCACCCGCCGCGCGCCTGCCTCCATCGGCTGGGCCGTCTCCACGAGCACCTCTCGCCGCTCAGGGTCCGCCTGTGCCGGCGCCTCGCGCCCGGCGGCCTCGTCCCACGCCCTCCAGGCGCCCACCTCGCCGCCCTCCGGCATCGGCACCGCCATCGGCCGGCGCAGGGCCGTCTGGCCCGCGTTGTGCACTACGCCCAGCGCCCGCCGCGAGCAGTCGGTGAAGTGCCAGGTGTCGAGGGGGGCCTGAGCCAGCAGGCTGAGACACAGGGCCGAGAGCAGCATGACGGTAGCCTCCCTGGGAGAGGGGTGGTCCACCGACATGGTACCCCACGGCAGGGCGCGTGTCCCGTGGCCGGGAGAGCGGGTCCCGTGCGCCCGAAGATGAGCGGGCGCCCGGGGGGCGAGGCGGAAGGAGAGTCCGAGTCGTCCGGCCAGGCCCGCGGCGCGCTCACGGCGTCCCGGCCGGCGCTTGGGTGGCCCTACTCGTTGTACAGCTTCATGTAGTCAACGATGATCTTCACGGCCTCGGGCCGCATGTCCTGCTTCAGCTTCTTGTTCTTCAGCACCCGGTCCGTGATCCGCCAGACTTCCTTGAAGTCCTCCTCCATCGCGTTCTGGCCCTTCGCCAGAGCCACGATCATCGCCACCGTGAAGCTCGTCGGGTTCCTGGTGTCGGCATACTCCAGCAGCGACAGCGCCGGCTCGGGGTGGAAGTAGTCATCCATCACCGTCAGATACCCCAGGCAGAGCACCTCGTCCGCCGTCAGAGCCTGGGGCTGCAGGTCCTGCAGCGTCCTTCGATACCGCAGGGCCAGGTAATAGCGGTACAGCTCCGCGTTGTCCTTGCCGTCAATGTCCCAGGACAGGGCGTTGATGACCGCCGCCTTCACGTCCACCGGCGCCCCCGGGTCCGACAGGTACTCGGCGAACTCCAGGCTCATCACCTTCTCGTCCGCCGCCTTCTGCACGATCGCCACGTCGCTGTAGGCCCGCCAGAAGTCGGTGGACGTGATCGGTGAGTCGGCCACGCAAACCGTCCCGGCGCAGATCAGCCCTGCCGTCAGTACCAGTGTCACTGCGATTCTCATCTCGCCCTCCTCGGGCCAGGGAAGTGTCCCTCGCGGGCTCGCGCCCCGCCTGCCGGTCTAGACCCCCAGCGCCAGAGCCTTGGCGATACCCTTCAAGACGATAATGTTCTCCGCGGTGCCGTCAACCACATCCGATTCCTGATTCACGCCCATGGAGGCCTGCAGCCACGACCCGTTCTCAAGCTGCTCGGCCAGCAGGGCGCTGCCCACCTCGGTGGCCGTGCGCAGGTAGTTCTGGTTGGCCGTCGCGGCGAACAGCTCCGCCGCGGCCCACCCCCACAGCCCGCTGTATATGCTCGTGTACTTGTCGGCCGCGTCAGATTCGGGGAAGTTGGCATAGAATTGCGCGGCCGTCAGGTAGTCCTCGTTGTGTGTGGCCTCGTACAGCTTGCCCAGGAAGAGCGACCCGAGAGCGGGCGCCGCATAGAACTGCCCCGGCCGTCCCACGTGAAACACGTAGTGGAACTCCAGCGACTCATCTGGCGCCTCCTGCACCAGCTGATCCGTACTCCTCGCGACGGTGTACAGGATGTGCGAACGGGGTTGCTGCTCCAGCAGCCACACCAGGAAGTCTCCAGCCTTCACCGCCGCCTCGCCATTGCCCATCTGCAGGCATGCCAGACCCGCCACCGCGGTGCTCACCAGGTCCTGCTCATCGCTCAGCGACGCCCCCGGCCCCGCCGTCAGAAACCCCCCCGTCTCCGGGTGCTGCACCATGTTCAGGAATCCCGCCGCCGGCCACGACAAGCTGAACATCGCCAGCTTCTGGGCTCCGGCGATCAGCCACGCATTGGGGTAGTTGTAGTAGCGCTGCATCAGCCCCGTCCGCGGGTACAGCCTCGTGAAGTCGCCCTCATCGTCCATCATCTGCTCCACCAGCCACGCGCACAGGCGCGCGGCCCGCTCCTCCTCCCCTATCAGCGCCAGGGCATAGGGCAGCTTATGGCAGGTGGCCAGACCGTGCTCCGCGGGCCTGAAGGAACCATCCCGCTGCTGCTGGGTCATCAGCCACTTGGTGCCGTTGATGGTGGCGAGTCGGTAGCTACGCAGGTCCATGGTGTCAGCAATCGCCTCCCGGGCTAAGTAAAGCGACCAGCGGCCGGCCTGGCCCACAGGCCCGAGCCAAGCCCCCGGTCGCGTCTGGAATCTCTCCGAATAGACAATCCGCCGCACCCACCACGTGGCCGCGGCCTCATGGCGCCTTCCGGCCTTCCTCTCGCCTACCCCGTCTGGGTCTTCCCAGGGTTACCTCTCGGAACGGCCGCGACATTTTAGCCTTTCCCGCCGGATTCCGCCACCTCGAAGCTGGCAGGCCGGCAGGAGGGTGCTCACCGCCGCCGAACCCTTGCCCGTACTCCGACCCGGAGGAGGCCTTCCCATGGAGCCGATCCTTGACTTCCACTGCCACATCAAGGGCGGCGATCTCTACCGCCGGGAGGTCTCCGGCGACCAGATCGTGGCCACCGCCGACGAGTGTGGCATCGGCAGGACCGTCGTCTTCTCGATCTGCCTGCCCGGCCGCGAATCTAATGATCTCACCTGGCGCGAGGCCCGCAAGCACCCCGACCGCCTCATCCCCTTCGCCCACGTGGTGCCTATCGAGGGCCTGCTCGCGCTGCGCGAGGTCGAGCGATGCTTCGGGGAGCTCGGCTGGCTGGGCCTCAAGCTCCACTGCGGCGAGAACGGCCCGGTCCCGGCGGACCTCATCGTGCCCCTCCTCCGCGTCTGTGCCCAGTACGACCGGCCCTGCCTCATTGACATGGGGGGCCAGCTCGACACCGCGCGGGAGCTGGCCGAGGCCGTGCCCGAGTGCAAGCTCGTGATCGCTCACCTCGGCGCCCCCAGGGACGAGGTGCTGCTCGACCGCTTTGTGGCGCTGGGCCTTGCCTACCCTCACCTTCGCTTCGACCTGTCCTACTGCCACGTGCCGTGGAAGATGCAGTCCGCGGTGGACTTATTAGGGGCGGAGCGGCTGCTTTTCGGGTCGGATGGGCCGCTAATACACCCAAGAATCGAGCTTGCCAAGATCGCCTGCCTGGACCTGAAGCCCGATCAGAGGCGCCGAATCCTGCACGATAACGCGGTTTCGCTGCTCGGAATCGCCTAGATAGGGCCCTCCTGGAGACACCTTTCGGCGGGGTAGCAGCGGGTTAGGGAGCGAAAAGGGTACCGGATTCACCTGGAAAGGACCCCCTCGCGATGGGGTGGCGCTGCTCCGGGGGGCCGATTCCGGGGCCCGTCGTGCCCGGCCGGGGCGAGTCCGGGCCGGTGCGCGCCCCGAGCCGATACGAGTATCCTGTATGGCATACGAGTATTTCGTATTGAGCGCGGGGCGCTGTCGCGTGGCCGCCGGAGCCGGCGCGGGGTACCCGCACGGCGAGCGGGGCGGGTGTTCCGCCGATAGGCCTATTCCTCGAAGATCAGCCACACCTCGCCTCGGCTATCGGTGCCGCCCGACGACCGCATCTTGCCCAGGATCTCGTACTTCGCCGCGGGGTCGTAGCTTTCCAGCTTCAGCCGGTAGGAGTTGTCGTGGCTGCCCGCGCCCGTCCAGCCGCCGTGCGTATCCGTCGCCACCGGGACGCCGTTGGTGAGCAGCTCGGTGCTGTCCAGGCTCACGCCATGGGCCCCGCGCGTGTAGTTCCACTCGACCAGCATCTCGCCGGCGGCCTTGATCCGGTCGGTGACATCAAGCCGTATCTCGCAGCCGCCCTCGTCCATCTGGGCCGGCTCCCAGGTCCCGACGCGGATCGTCTGGCCGCGGGTGAGGCCGAACTGGCTCGCGGCCGGCAGCTCCGCCACCTCGCCCTTGCGCACCTTGCCGGCCAGCTCCCGCAGGTCGGCGGCGAGCTTCACCGTGGCGTCCCGCTGCTGGACCATGCGATCCACGTCGCCCTTCCAGGCGCCCAGCTGCGTCACGGCCCGGCGGTAGGTTTCCAGGCAGGGGTCCAGAGAGGCCGGCAGGTTCTCGATAAGCCCCGCGGCTCCCTCCAGCGCGTCCGCTCGCGCGTCGCGGTCATCGGCCAGCTTGCGGGCGCTGCTGTAGGCCTTCGAAGCCTCCTCGAGCACGAGGACCTTCAGCAGGGCGTGGCCGTACATGTCGAAGGCCAGCTTCGTATAGGCCAGCAGGTCGGCGTTCGGGGCCCCGGGTGCAGGCGTCTGGCCCGGCCCCGCCGCCCGCGCAAGCTTGACATGCGGCCGCGCCTGCCAATTGCTCTCGCACTCCTGCCGCAGCGTCGCCAGCCGCTCCTGGGCAGCCGTCACCGCGTCGTAGGCCGCCTGGGCGTTGTCGCTGAGGCCGGGGGAGCGCAGGACCAGGCGCGAGCGGACCGCGCGCGGGTCCTCGAAGAACAGGTCGGTCATGAGCCGGCTGTCTCGCAGCAGGGCCGCGGGGCCCTCACGCGGCCACGGGTCGGCCAGGACGTCCCGCACCTGCTCGGCGGCCGTCTGGGGCGTGAGCCCGAAGGTGCGTTGCCCGTAGCGGCGCTGGTAGTCGGCCACGGAGGTCTTGCCCAGCGACCAGGCGCACTCGGCCGAGTAGGCCATGCCCAGCAGGCTGTTGGCCACCACGCCTCCGTGCATCCACTCCCACGTCGTGGTCATGGCCCCACCGATCCCCCTCTCGGCCCCGGCCTTGAGGAAGCCCCGGATGCCGCGGAAGGTCGTCGGGTAATCGGGCCAGATGCGCGAGAAGCACACCACCGCCGCCGCCGCCCATACGTCCTTGAACCCCAGGTCCTGGTACTCCTGAATCTGGGGGTAGGTGGGCGGCCCGTGGTAGATCCACTCCGTGGGTATGCAGTCCCGCTGCATCAGGTCGCGGGCCTTGATGGTCAGGTAGGACAGCTCGGGCGTGGGTCCGCCGTGCGACGGCCAGAACAGCATCGTCCGCCCGTGCTTCTTCACGAGCTCGTTCATCCGGTTCATGTGCTCGGCGTAGAGGCCCGTGTAACCGTCCCTGGCGACCCGCTCGCTGCAGGCCGGGCACTTGCCGAAGCCCGACTCGAACTCATCCGCCCCGGTGTGGATGTACCGGCACGACGGGAACTGCTCGCACAGCTCCCCATAGACCTTGTCGAGGAACTCCCAGGTCGCGGGATTGCAGGTGCAGAAGACCCAGGCCCCGCCGGCCTCGCGCAGATCGGCCAGCTCGTCGTGCTGCAGGACGGCGGAGGCGTGCCCCAGCGATTCAAACTGCGGGATGAGCTGGAGGTGGTACCGGGCCGCGAAGGCCGAGATCTCGGCCGCCTTTTCGGGCGTGAAGGTGCCCTCGCGCCCCAGGAAGGGGAAGGCGCGGAAGCGGTAGTCGTCCTCGCCGTAGATCATGATGGCATTCAGCTTGAGGTGTGCCAGGCCGCGGATCACGCGCTTCCACCACTCGACCTCGACCGTCTGGCCGCGCGCGACGTCGTACTGCAGCCCCCGCAGGGGGTAATCCGGCCAGTCCTCGATGGTGACGTGGGGCAGAGCGCCGCGCTCGGTCACCAACTGGGCGACGGTCTGGGCCCCGTAGAACACCCCCGGCGCGCCCCCGCCTACCACGCGCACGCCCCGATCGTCCACGACCAGGCGGTAGCCCTCGGGGCCGCCGCGCGCCACATCGCCCCGTGACAGCGCCACGTCGGCACTGCCCGCCCTGGCCCCCGTTTCGATCGCCAGGGCCCTGCCGCAGGCCTGCTTCACGTGCTCGGCCAGGTCCGCGGCGGCGAACCGGTCGTCGTCCGTCGCGCCGGCCGGAAGCACAATCCGGCTGTCGTCGGTGAGGCGGAAGTCACCGGCGGCAAGCTCCATCCGCTGAGGCGCCGGCAGGAGGGCCAGGCCGCGCTCGACCATGGCCTGCTGCTGCAGCATGGCCTGGCGCATCTCTTCGCTCGCCTCGACGACGAGGGCGAGGATGGGGCGGCCGTGGTTGTGGCGATACACGGTCCACCCGTCGCCCCCGGTCTCCGCGGTGACGAAGACATCGAGGTAGCCGCGGGCGGCGTCGTCGGGGGTGAGCTTGCTCGTTATGTCAATCGGTCGGCGGTTCTCGGCGTTCCATTCGTCGCCGCTGGTGAGGATGACCGGGCCCTCGTAGAGGACGGCGCCGTCCAGGGCGTCGCGCCGCAGCAGCAGCTTGTAGGACGTGCCCTTGCCCGTGTAGGCCACCACGTTGCCCAACTGCAGCGCGTAGGCCACGGGCAGCTCCTTGGGCACCGGGAAGCGAAGCTGCACGTAGGCCCCCGACTCCAACTGCCCGAGGTGACCTTCGCCCACGGGCGTGGGCTCGAGGGCGGGCAGGCGCGTGGCGAGGTCCGAGTACTCCTCGAAGATCGCGGCGGTGGGCTGGGCCTGGGCCAGGCCGGACACGGCCGCGATGGTCACCGCTCCCAGGCACAGCGCCCCCGCGAGGAACAGCCGCCCAACTGCCAACACCCTGGGGCGTTGCCCCAGACCGCACAGGGGCCACGGGCCCCTGCCCCCATTGTCCGCGCAGCTACGTCCGGGGCCTGCGGGGGCCTCGGCCGGGGATGACACGGCGGGCTCGCCCGCGCCTGCACGCCTCGCTGTGTGTGAACGTGCGCGACTACCTGGACCCACCATCCTGGACAAGGGAATCGCCTCCTCCGGTTGCGGTGCGAGCCCGCGCCGCTAGTGCTCGAAGAGCCTGGCGCCGGCGAGGTGCAGCGTGCCGAGGGCGGCGTCGGGCTCGAGAGTTACCTCCCGCAGGTCTTCGTCGGGCCGCGGGTTCTCGATGGGCACGGCGTACCAGCGGGCCGGGTCGTTGAGGGCGAGGGCTGCGTAGACGTAGGGCAGTCCGTCGGCCCCGGCGGCCCGCAGGTGGTAGCCGAAGTTGAGCGTTGCCTGCTCGATGGCGCCGTCGGCGTAGTGAAAGGTGACCGTGGCGACCGGCGCCCCGAGCCACGTGGTCTTGGCCTTGAGCCGCTCCCGCACGGCCGCGAGCTGCTCGGCCGAGCAGTCCAGCGCGACCGCGAGCATGAGCCACCTTCCTCGGGCGGAGCCCAGGGCCTCCTGGGACAGCGAGCGCCCGGGCTGGGGTACCGGCGTGGTGGGGCTCAGATCGGCACCGGCCAGGGCCTTGTCGGAGGCCCAGGCGCTCATCTCGGCGGCCTGACGGCAGTGGCGGAGGACGTGGCGCGCCAGGGCCAGCCGGCGGGCGGCAAAGAAGCCGGGCTCCAGGCTGACGCGATGGAACACGTCCGAATGTAGGTTCCAGGAGTAGTGGGACGCCTGGAGGATGGGCAGGAAGCTGTAGGAGTTGTAGCCGGCCGCATGTTCGACGAGCCAGGGCAGCTTGCTCCAGCAGCCCCACATGTTGCCCGCGGCCATGGGCGCCTCGGCCGCCGACACGCCCAGCGAGTTGCTCTTGATTACGCGGGCGAAGCCGTTGGACTGGAAGTACCACAGCGACAGCGGGTCCACCGCGGTGGACCAGTCGCAGATGACAACGTCCCTGGGGATACGCGGCAGGGCCGCGGCCACGTCGAAGGGTGGGCCGCCGTTGTGGGCCGGCAGCAGCATGTCGCCCCACATCATCGTCTTGACCCCGCGCTCGGCCAGGAAGTCATGCAGCCAGATGACCTGCTCGGCGAAGGCGGTCGCCTTGTCCTTGCCCGCGCAGAGCTTGCAGCGCTTGTCCTCGGGCGTGCTGGAGGTCTGCCAGCGGCACTCATCCATGCCGATATGGAAGTACCGAGGCTCGAGCACGCGCAGCACCTCGGCGTAGATGTCGCCGATGACCTGCTTCATCGCCGGGTGCGACGTGCACAGCGTCTGCAGGTCCCCGTCCTCGCGCAGCTCGGGGTGGGACGCGTTGATCCAGTCGGCGTGGCCCAGGGAGTTGAGCAGAGGCACGACCTCGACGCCCTCGCCGCGCAGGTATCGGACGGCGTCCACCACGGTCGCCTGAGGCCAGGCCGAGGGCCCCGAGACCTCGGGGTGGCTCTCGAGCTTCATGCCCTGGTCGAGCATCAGCACCACCAGGTTGTACTTGAGGCCGACCACGAACTCCCTGAGGAAGTCCATGAAGAACTCGGGGTCCACCGGAGGGTCGTTCGGGTAACCCCACCGTGACGTGGGCAGAGAGAGCGCCAGGGCGCGCACGGGCAGATCGGGCCAGTCCTGGATCGTCACCGCGGGCAGCCTCTCCTTGCCCGAGAGGAAGGGCTCGGACCGGGCTAGCTGGTCTCGGGTCGCGCGAGCCCAGCGGGCACCGCGGAAGCCCCGGCCGCGGCCCAGGACGAAGTCGGGCGCGATGGCCAGCACGTAGGCCTCCGGGCGCTGCGGCACCGCGAGCTCAGCCAGCACGCCCTCGGGCACCTCGCCGACGCGCTCGTCGAGGAGGTCCTGGCGCGTATCGTCAAGGCCGACGAGGGAGTCCGGCGCCACGGTCAGGCCCCAGCCGAGGGGGCCCAAGAGGCGGTATCTGGCGTGAGCCACTACGCTCTTCGGCTGCGGCAGAAGCTCCCAGTTGCCGGGTGAGAGTCTGGGCGCCTGGCCGAGGACGATGCGGAAGGCGAAGGCGCCCCGGTACATGACCTGACCCTCGCGCTCCTGCACTTCCAGGTCCAGCCGGCCTTCGCCGGCGGCGGCGGGCACGCCGGGCAGCGCGATGCGTGCCTCCTGGCGCGCCCCCTCGCCCGGCAGGTAGCCCCCGAACTGCACGGGCTGCTCGCCGGGCCAGGCGACCGTGGCCGCCACATGGACCTCCCGCGCGGGGAAGAGCGTGGGGTCGAAGCAGAACTCGTAGCGCTCGCCGGGCAGGTGCTCGAGGCGCGGCTGCAGGGGGGCCGGGCCCGTATCGCCCAGGGGCGTGAGCGGGAGGAAGTGCGTGGGCGGGACGAGAGTGAACTGGTCCACGTCGTAGTGGCAGGTACCGGCGCCGCCGAAGACGAGGCGGGTAATCCTGGTGGGATCGAAGGGCAGGTGCTCGCGCTGGAACATGCTGGCGGTGGGGATGAGGTAACGCTGCCAGCGGGTTCCGCTGACGGTGAGGTAGCGCGAGAGAGACAGCTCGCGGTCGTCGGGCCCCCGGAAGAGGACGGCGAAGCGTACCTGGCACGGCTCGCCCCGCCCGCGCAGCCAGAAGCTCAGGTAGGGCCACTCGCCCTGGCGCCATTCGGCGTCCGCGGGGAACTCGGGGCCCACGCCGTTGGCGCCCTCGTCCACGTCCTCGAAGACGACGCGGAGCGCGCCCGGGCCGAACTTGGGATCGGGCGCGGGCTCGACCCGGCACCGGCCGCCGCCCCAGGGGTTGCCCCACCATCCCTCGAGGCCGTCGTCGAAATCGAATAACACAAGGGGTGCCGACGGCGGGGCGGCCAGCACCGCTGCCACCGCCAGGGTCCAGGCAAGCGGCATAGCTCGTGACCTCCGTGCCGCGGTCAGCCCCGCACTTGGCCCCCGGCGCCCCGGGCCGGGGGCTATCTACCCCAGCACCCCGCTGAGCTCGAGCGCGCGGGGCGCAAGGTCCTCCAGCACTCCCAGGTCGGTGGCCAGGTCGAAGACCGTGTAGCGCGAGCGGATGAAGCGCGCGTCGCGGAAGGCCGTGCGCGCCTCGTCGGGGTCGTAGCCGACGGCTCGCACCGTGGTGGGCGCGCCGGCTTGGTCGAGCCTGGCGCGGATCCGGTCCAGGCCGCGCTGCAGGGCGTCGAGCTCGTGCCAGAAGGTGTGCCAGGTCGCGGCCAGGTAGTCGAGGCGGCGCCGCAGCTCGCCGTCCTGGGGACGCTTGGCGCGATACTCCGCCAGGGCAGGCTCCGCGAGGGAGCCGAGCCGCTCGCGGATCGCCCGCGCCTCGGCCTCCCAGGAGGGCCTGGCCCGCAGGACCTGCTCGGTCCGCGCGGCGTCGGGGCGCGGCACATCGCGTAGCAGGCGCCAGAGGGCCGCGGTCATCAGCGTGCCCAGGCCGGCCTGAGCGCCGTGCAGGGCGTGGGGCCGGCCGTCCTCGAGGCGGCGCATGTCCCAGACGTGGGAGATGAGGTGCTCGCCGCCCGAGGCGGGCGAGGACGAGCCCGCGATGGCCATGGAGATGCCCGACAGGATGAGGCCGGCGATGAGCAGGGCGACGGCCTCGGGGTCGCCCTGGCCGATGCGCGCGGCCTGGGCGCCGCAGGCCGCCTCGGCGTGAGCCGCCAGCTCCGCGCAGAAGGGGCAGAAGTAGTCGCCCAGGATGAGACTGGAGGCGCGCCAGTCGGCCGTGCTGCTGGGCTTGCTCATGAGGTCGGCGAAGCCCGCGACGGTCAGGTCGCGGGGCGCGGCAGCGAGGACGTCGAGGTCGGCGACGACCCATACGGGGGGCGTCGCGGGGAGCGTTCGCTTGAGGCCGTCGGCGTAGATGGCGGCGATGGCTGAGGTGTAGCCGTTCATGGACGCGGCCGTGGCGACGACGCCGCAGGGGATCCCCGCCTGCGCCGAGGCGAGCTTGACGAGGTCGGTCACCGTGCCAGCGCCGACGGCTATCGCCGCCGCGTAGGTGCCGTCCAAGCGCTCGCGCACCTGGGTCACGTGGCTCTCGTCGCCGACGGGCACGTCGGTCCGCGCGCCGAGGACCTGCAGGTCGGCGGGCAGGTCGGGCACGAGGAGCGCCAGGAGCTCGTCGGCTGCGGCAGCCTGCGTGTTGGTGTCCGCCACCACGAGCAGCCGGCCAGGCGGGAAGTGGCGCTCGACCAGGTCGGGCACTCGCCTCAGGCCCTGCCTTTCGATGACCACCGCGCGAGTGAGCACCCGGTGGGTGCGCCCGCAGGCGCACTCGTGCTCGCGGCCCACTAGGCCGTCAATGGTTCCCTTGAGCTGGGCTAGGTGCAGCTTGTCCTCGTCCTCTCTTGCCGCCTGCGCTCGACCCGGACGGGCCGACGGTCACTCCACGCCCGACGGCAGCATCTCGCTCACGACTACGAGCGTGGGCAGGCCGATCGCCGCCGCCTGGAGGAGTGCCAGGTGCGTGAGGCCAGCGGTGTAGTTGGGCCACCCCGTGAGCATCCATGTGGTGCCGGCGATGACCAGCACCGCCAGCGACCCGAGACATCCCCACGCCGTCACCTGCCCCGCGGGGCGGCCTCCCTCCGGGTCGGCAGGAGGCGGACCCCAACGCGGACCCGGCGTGCCATCGGTCTGCGCCCGCCAGGCCTCGATGCGCACCAGGAGCTGGCGCCTGGCCCGCTCCATGTCGGCAATGGTCCTGGCCTCGCGCGGGGCCAGGGCCAGGGTGCCGTGCTCGGCGGGCCCCAGTCGCCACTGCACCAGCACGCGGGCGGGCTCGGGGCCCGGGCTCGCGTCCACGCTCTGGATCGCCTCGCGGGGCAGCGACCAGCGCATGCGGTCGCCCTGGTACGCCAGGGCGTCGCCGGTTGTGGCGAGCATCCCGACGTCCCAGTCCGACTCGCCGTCCCACAGCAGCACGGCATCGGTGGGGGAGAAGCCGACGAAGACGGCTCCCTCGACGAAGGCCTTGCCCTCCTCGGTCTGCGCCAGCTTCGCGACGACTGCCGCCCGCACGGCGCGGTTGCCGATCAGCGGGGTCCTGTTCGCCGCCAGCGGGAACAGGACGAGAGTGATCAGCGCGGCCGCGCCCAGCCCGTAGGGATGAAACTGGCGCGGCAGGTCGAGCACGACCAGCGCCACAGCCACGAGCACGCTGGGCAGGCTGAGAGCAGCCGCCAGCCCGAGAGCCGCCGCCCATCGCAGCCGTCGCCTTTGCGCCGCGGGGTAGACGCTGTCGTCCTTGCTCATGGGCCGGCCGCCGCCATCTGCGCCAACAGCTCGCGCGCCGCCTCCACCAGCAGACCCCCGGTCTCCGGCGCCGAGGCCGCGCTGTCTACCTCGTAGCCGCCCTCCTCGAAGGCCGACGGCGTAGGTATGTAGCCCGGGTTGTCGTTGGACAGCTCCGCCACCATCACGTGGGAAAGAGGAGCGTCCCTCTTGATGTCCAGCCCGAGCTGGCAGAACACCTCGCCCGGCAGGCCCACGACCGCGGCCGAGCCCACCCTGAGCGCCTGCACCTCCAGCTCCCGTGGCTCGCCCGCGCGCTCGGCGACCGTCAGGACCCGCATCGCCCGGTGCCTCGTCCACGTGGCGTACTCCACGGACTCGTCCTCAACCGTCCGCCGGGCGGCGTCTACTTCCTCCTGGGGCCAGGCCCGCCAGGTGGTCCGGACCATCGTGCTCGCCCCGAGCGGCGGGGGGCCGTCTACGGGCTGCGCGTGCTGCAGCGACCGGAGCAGCTCGCCGGCCAGGACTCGGCCCATCATCGCCGAGTGCTCGTGCCCGCCCTGGGGGCCGCTCGCGGTCACGTCTACGTGGTTGATGTCCCCGCAGGTGCCGTTCAGGTACACCACCGACACGGGCTGGGCCAGAGCGTGGGAAAGCGTCTGCCGGAGGTAGCAGGGCACATCCGCCGAGACCAGGTGCTGCGCCCCGAGCACG
The DNA here is from genome assembly GCA_964608495.1 of uncultured Armatimonadia bacterium. GTDB lineage: Bacteria > Armatimonadota > Zipacnadia > Zipacnadales > FEN-943 > JAKORR01. Next base: position 37,336 of record CAZSOQ010000012.1, read on the forward strand.
TCCAGATGGCAGGCGAAGCCGGCGATGAGTCCCGCAGGCTGGCCGTCGCGCATCACCCAGAGCCCGAGCACGTCGGGGTCTATCGGCCCCGCCGGCCGCATGATGTCGGGATTGCCCACGCCCGGGTTCATCCGCACCGAGCCGTCGTTCATCCAGAAGCGCCGGTTGAAGCTGAGGCGGCTCTCGCTGCCCCGCGTCCACGCCAGCTCGCAGGGGGCCAGGTCGCGCGTCGCCAGAACCAGCGCCGTCGCTATCTTCTCGACCACCAGGTCTCGGTAGCGCTCGTCCACCTCGCCGCGATCGGGCCGCAGCTCGGGCCCGGCGTGAGTGTGGGTGCCGTGGACGAGCACGCGGTCGGCCTCGAGACCCACCTGCTGGTGAGCCAGCTCGCGGACGCGCTGCACCACGTCCCGCGGCATTCCCAGCAGATCGCAGCTCACCACGGCCAGGCGCTCCTCGTCGGCGTCCATCACCACCGCGGTCGCCAGCAGCGGGTCATGGATCCCCTGCGCCGGGCGCCGGGCGAAATGCCCCGCTAGAGGAGTCCCCAGCGGGGGCGTCAGGTCCGCCTTACCGAATCCTGCCTGCAACATAGACCTTCGCCTCGCCTGCCCTGTGAGCTAGATCCTACCCCCGGCCGCCGGCCGCTGACCCGTGCCTGGCCCCCCTCACTGCCCCTGCAGCGTCTCCAGCTGCGTCAGCAACCGCTGCCTGACGGCGTCCATATCTTCCCACGACCGCGTGTAGTCCTCGAAGCCCCGCACCGCCTCTTGCGTCACGCGCACCACCCGCCGGTGAGCCTCATCCCGCGCCAGGCCGCGCTTCTCCAGCGCCCGCCGCAGCAGGAACATCAGCTCGCAGTCGTCCAGCCCGTCACGCTCCGCTTCGTACCGCAGCGAGCTGTTGGCGATGAACCGCCGGCTCGGCCAGCAGATGTACTGGTCCCCCGGCGACTCGAGGCTTGCCAGCGATATGCTCCAGCGGTTCAGCGCCCAGTGCAGGTAGCCCGACGTGTCGTAGATGAAGTTCAGCCAGTGCAGCACCCGCGGCTTGATCGCCGCGCTGTCTATCATGCGGTTCGGGTACTTGCCCTGGGGCACCCAGGCCACGTAGAACCAGATCTCGTTCCCCTCAGCCTGCGCCGCCTTGTACTGATCCAGCCACTGGTTGAAGTAGTTGGTCTGCGGCACCCACACCTCGAGCGCCCCGCGCAGGTCGGGCACGTGGATCGCGTCTATCCGCCGCAGCCTGGGCGCGGCGGCCTTTACCTTCGCCGCCAGCTCGCGGTAGCTCTCGACATTCACCGGTATCGGCTCGTCGGCGACGTGCACCATACTACGCTCGAGGATGCCCAGAGCCTCGAGCCGGTCCTGGATCGCGGGCAGCAGCTCGAGCACGTCCACGCGCCGCTCCTCGCCCGTCTCGAGGACGCGCAGGCGCTGCGTGTGCGAGCCCATGGTCGGGCAGCCCCACTCGCCCGTGGTGCGCGAGCCCATGTGCGAGATGCACAAGCCCGCGTCCACCCCCGCCTCGCGGAAGGTCTGGATGTAGCGGTCGAAGAGGCGGAAGTCGTGGGACAGGCCGCCGTCGGGAAGCTGCCAGGTGTCCACCAGCGACCAGGGCACCACCACCACGTTCTGGTGGTACTCCCGCATGAGCTGCCCGCTGCGGAACAGCACCCGCCAGCCGTCTTCCGACAGCCTCTCGACGCCGAACTGCTTGCACGGGTCGGTCCAGGAGTCCCAGTACACGAACTTCAGCGTCACTTCCGCCGGGAACTTTACCGGCGACACCCGCAGCGCGATGTCGAAGGGCAGTCGGCCCTCGGCGCTCTCGACCCAGGCGCGGCCGCGATAGGTGCCCGGCTCGGCGTCGCGCGGCGCTGTGACACGCACGAAGACCGGCTGGCACTGCCCGGCGGGGAGGTCTCGCCACAAGTCGTCGGACAGCTCGTCCGGGTAGTCCGACGGGCCCTCCCACACCAGCTCCTCCTTCGGCGTCGCCCGCGAGTTCTTCTCGATAGCCACGTAGCTCACGAAGTGGTACGCCAGCCACTCCGGCGCGATCTCGGCCTTCCCATCCTCCCTCGCCAGGGGCTCGAAGCGCACCCGCGCGCGGTGCAAGTCGGCCTCGGGCCACAGCAGCACCTGGAAGCCCTCAGCCTCGCCGCGCAGGGCGCGAAGGCTGAAGCAGGTCTTGCGCTCGGCGGGGGCCGGGGGCTTCGAGTCTCGCGGCAGCTGGGTCGTGGGCACGGCGGTCGTCAAGGCGCAGGCCACGGCCAGGTCCTGGCGCGGCAGGGCCGGGAGCACGTCGGCCCAGGTGGTTTCGCCCTCGTTGCCCGCCTGATCCTCGGCGCGCACGCCCACCCTGTCCACGCCGTCGGGCAGGTCCAGGGTGAGGCTGAGCCAGGGTGCCGTGAAGTATAGCGGCCTGGGGTGGCCATAGAGATCGGCCACGTCCACGCTCTTGACCACCCGTCCGGCATCCTCGGCGTCCTGGGGGCCGGTGGGCACGCAGAAGTGGAGAGTCTTCACGTCCATGTCCAGCAGGTGCGGTGACCAGGAGACACGGACCGTGGCCGCGGCGTCGCGCTGGGCTTCGAGCCATCCGGGCCGGGGCGGCTGGCGGTCCTGCGGGGTAGCCTGGACGGCCGCGCTGATGGGGGAGGGCTGCGCATCGGCATTGACGGCCCGCGCCGCCACAGTGTAGGGCCGGCCGTTCTGGAGCGACCACACCGTGGCCTTGCCCTCGTCACTGTCGGCCACGGCCCTGGGGAGCGGGCGGTCGCCCGGCGCGAAGGGCTCGTCCTGGCAGTAGATGAGCAGGCGCACCGTGCCCTGGGCCAGGTCCGCCGGGTCCCAGGTGACCTCGAGGCAGCCATCGCCGCCCGGGGGCGCCTGGGCCTGCACGCGCGGCGCGGTCGGCGCGGGCAGGTCACCGGGCAGGCGCTCGCAGGCGATGTCGTCG
>CAZSOQ010000013.1:0-39657 GCA_964608495.1 uncultured Armatimonadia bacterium
GGTCCACACCCAGGGCAATCTGGTGGTCGAGACCGCCGCATCCCCGGACTTCAGGTCGGTCACCCTCGCCACGCCGACGGGCGTGGGTTACGCCTTTGTCGGCTTCTACGGGGCGGAGATTACGAGGCTTGAGTACCGCCCGGCTCCAGGAAGGCTCTGCGGAGTGGCAGGGACCGGCTACTTGCAGGTGTCAATGGAGGACGGCACAGCCGCTCGGGCCATCGTCACCCGGGCCGTGAGCTGCCCCAGGTGGGCACCGGATGGGCGCTCTCTTGCCTTCCTCAGTGGCGACCGGATCTACGTCTGCGATGCCGATGGGCGCAACGTACGTCGTATCGTGCCCGCGGGCGTGGACTCGGTGTACTCCCTCTCCTGGGCCCCCTCGGGGTCCACTCTGTACTTCCACGGCACGGCGGCCGGGGTCTATGACATCTACAGGATGGACCCCTCCACTACCAGCAGCTCCGTCACGAATATGACGGACGATGTTACTCCCGACGCCTACCCGGACGTCTCGCCGGATGGGCGGCTGCTGGCGTGGGCGCGGAGCGACGGGGACTACGAGATAGTGATCAGGGCTCCGTACGGCAGCGGTACCCCCGCCAAACTGACCTCAAACACCGTGAGCGACCTGTGGCCGCGCTGGTCACCGGACGGGCAGTACATCGCCTTCTACCGCGAGAACGTGGCCACAGGTCGAGACATCTACGTGTTCGACCTGCTCCGGCACAGCGAGCAGCGACTCACGAACACGGCCGACGCCGACTCTTACCCCGACTGGACGTGCGACGGGCAGTACGTGCTCTTCACGCGCGGCTCCGATCTCTACCGCACCTTGCCCACGGGCAGCCCGGGAAGCGAGGAGCTGGTGGCTACGGGCTGGGGTACTCGGGTGGACAGCTCTGCTGGGGACCGCGGACCTTGGCGCGTGGTGATCGGACCCCTGGGTTCGGACTGGGGCGGCGCCAATCCGCCTCTGTGGTCCAATCGGCCGCTCGCGCTGGTAGGCCTTGACGACAGAGGGCTGAGCACAGCGGTGACCTGTATTCTCATCTCGCCCCAGTCCTCCGGCGTCATTGACCCGGTCCCCGACACGGGGGACCGAGTGGTTGTGGCCAGGGTCTCCGGGACCAGTGGTGTCAACCAGGTCTGGGAGGACAACGGCCCTCGCCTCCCTGTGACCAAGATCATCGTGGAGCAGTCGGATGGTGCCTACGCGGGGAGTATCCTGCTGGTCTTTGGGGCCGAGACAGGCCGTCTCAGCAGTGTGATACCGGTGCATGAGCAGCCGTGGACGAGTGGAGCGGGGCAGGGCGGTGTGCGGGCGGAGCTCAAGGGCAACCGCCTGCTGCTGCACGCGCCCGCCACGGCGGTATATGTGCCTCAGCCGGGGGGCGGGGCGCAGAACCTGGCGCCGGGCGGGGCGACGGTTGTGGTACTGAATGGCGCCACCGGCCGGCCGCTTGGCGTGCGGTGACGCCGGGCGAGGCAGCCTGTTCGTATCACGCTGTAACGTCGCCCCAAGCCCGCGCCGTGGCGGGGCCCCGGTCGCGGATGAGACGGGGGCCGGCCTGGCCCCATACGCCTCGCCCAGTGTCAACATCCGGGGCTACTCAGGGCCCGTGAAGGGCGTAGTCTGGGATCTGGTCGTACCAGAGGTAGTAGACCTCGCCGAAGACGTCGAGCCGCGGGACGCCCGCCTCGGCCAGTCGCTCGTAGGTGCCGCGGGCGTCCTCTTTGCGGCGGGGGTCCCGGGCGGAGTAGCGTAGGCCGTTGTACCTGCGCCAGAGCAGGAGACGGCCGTCGTCGAGGAAGAACTCCTCGGTGGCGGTGCCGGTGACCGGGTCGTCGGACCAGTCCACGGGCTCCCTGCCACCTCCGCCCGCCCGGCGTAGGCACCGGAAGCGGCGACGGCCGATCCTGACCTCCCAGAGGTGGGCGTCCACCTGGGACCCGTTGAGATCGCCCTCGGGCTCAAGGCGGGAGCCGGGGACGACCCGCAGGGATTCCTCCCGGGGCTGCGCATCGCGCCAATCGGGCAGGTCGGGCGTGATGAGGTGGGTGGGCTTGTCGGCCGGGCCGTACTCCTTGGCGCAGAAGAGCACCGTGTCCCCGCGCGGGCGGTAGTAGGGCCGCCAGTACCACGCAGCCTTGCCCTCGTCGCTGAAGGAGAGCCCGTCCTGGCGAAGGGCCGGCTCGCCGCCGACGTCGAAGGGCCCCTCGACCACCGCGTGACTGACCATGTACAGCTTCGCTGCCGGGTGGTCGTAGTCGGCATAGCAGGCCTCGGCGCCCGGCTCGAGGGCCGGGAAGTTGCCGTGCGGCGACAGCGCCCGCACCGGCCGCGGTTCCTCGGCCAGGGGCGTCGTCGCGATCTTGGGCTCGACCGGCGGGAACCTGGGGATCTTGGCCAGGCGCTCGCGGTGTTCCGGGGTGAGGCGGTACTCGTCGAACTCCTCGCGGGCCATCTCGATCAGCTCCTGGCGCAGCACGCTGCGGGCCTCGGAGAGCAGGCGCTTGACGGTGCCGGTGGGTCTGCCCACCAGGTGGGCCACCTCGGCGACCGCAAGGCCCTGGAGGTAGTGCAGGATCACGACCTGGCGGCGCGTCTCGTCCAGCGCCCCGAGGGCGTCCAGGACCTCGCCCGCCCTTCCCCGGCGCAGGGCCTCCTGGGCCGGATCGGGATCGGGGACCGCGGTCGCGGGCAGCCGCTCGAGGAAGCGCTCCGCGCGAGAGCGGCGGGTGAGCAGGTGGCGGCACTGATTCGCCACGATGCCCCGAACCCAAGGCGCGAAGGCCCCAGGGTCCCGCAGGCTGCTCAGGTCGCGGAAGGCGACGAAGAAGGCCTGCTGGACCACGTCGCGCGCGTCCTCGGCGTCCCTCAGCATCGCGAAGGCGAGACCGGCGAGGGGGTCGGCGTAGCGCTCGACCAGCTCGGAGAAGGCTTGCGTGTCGCCCGCCCTGACCCGGCGGACCAGCAGGGCGTCGCTTGTTGGCGTGAGACCCATGGCTCTGCTCTCCGAAGAAGGAGTCCCACGAGCCGCGCCTCCGGTTCGGTGGTCGCCCCGGCGGCGCCGCCGGGTCTCTCGCCCGGCGCCGGGGCTGAAGGATTCGCCGAGGTCGGCCGCAATCAGGCGACATCCAGCCCCCGGCCGGAGGGAGCGAGACGATGCTGGCGATTGACCTGTGCCTGGCGATGCTCCTCACGAGCGTCGGCCAGCCCGCCGGGGATGTCCTCGGCGCCTTCGCCTACCCCGACACGGAGGCGGCGCGCCAGCACTGGCAGCCGCAGTTTGGCAGCCTGCCCGTGCGCGTCGAGAAGCTCGAAGACGGCAGCACCTGTCTGGCCGTTGACGCGGAGTTCGCCAAGGCCCAGGACCGGGCCTGCTGGGACTGGAGGGCGGATCTGGACCTGAGCAAGGCTGGGCTGGTGGTGTTCGACGTGCGGGCGACGGGGGGAGAGCTGGCCGGGCCCGTGGGCATGTACTTCGGGACCGAGAGGGGCTGGTATGCGCAGTACGCGGGGCCTGGGCTGCCCGGCGAGTGGGCGCCGATCGTGCTGCCGCTGGACGGCTTCGGGACCGAGGGCGAGCCGGACGGCTGGGACAAGGTGAAGGTGTTCCGGTTCTCGGCGTGGAGTACGGGAGCGGGGAAGATGACGTGCTGGTTGCGGAACATGAGGGTGCTGCCCAAGGGCGGGCGGCCCAACCTGCTGAAGAACGGCAGCTTCGAGATAGCGGGGCCGTCGGGGGTGCCCTACGGCTGGGGCAGCGGACACTGGGGCGTGGGGGACCTGCCGTGGGCGGCGGACATGGACCTGTGGCGGGCTCACTGGCACGTGGACGGCGAGGTGGCGAAGGAGGGGAGCGGGAGTCTGCTGGTGGACAATGCCGAGGGTCTGCCGCTGCTGAGGGCGCAATCGGTGTGGGTGACGCCGCCGGAATCCGCGCAGGAGCTGGTGGCGTCGGTGTGGCTGAAGGCGGACCGCGAGGAGCTACCGGTGATGGTGGGGATGGGAAGCGCCAGCACGGAGACGAAGGTGGGGCGCGAGTGGGAGCAGGTAGTCGTGCAGGGCGTGAAGCGCGACCAGCGCATGGCCTTCATCGTGACCCCGCAGGCGCCGGGGAAGCTGTGGGTAGACTGCGCCGAGCTGCAGGAGGGCGCCGAGCCGACGGCGGAGTACGTGCCCGCCCTGCGCGACGGGCTCACGGCGGCCAGGGAGGCAGCCGTGGATTGGTCGCCTCCGGGGCGGACGACGGAGGTAGCGGCCGGGCGTAGCATCAGCGGACCGGTGGGGGCGGCCAGGGCCGAGATAGACGAGCATGGGCGCTTCCTGCTCGACGGCGAGCCCTACGTGCAACACTCCCTGGGGCTCGAGTTCGTCTCGAACCTCGACATCCTGGACTTCGTGGCCAGGTCCGGGTTCAAGGACGTGTGCGTTCAGCTTCGCGAGAGCCTGAGCACCGAGGACGTGCGAGGCATCTTCGACCGCTGCGCGCAGGTGGGGCTGTGGATCATCCCGTGGCTGGACGGGCGGATCCCGCGGGACAGGTTCGCCGAGCATATCCGGGCGCTGAAGGACCACCCGGCGCTGCTGTGCTGGTACGTGTTCGACGAGCCGAGCGGGGATCGGTTCGAGGAGGCCAACGCGCGGCTGAGCCTGGCCAAGGAGCTGGACCCGGCGCACCCGGCCTTCATCAACTACCTGTCCAATAAGCTCGAAGGGCACCTGGGGGACATCTACTCGACGGACGTGTACCCGATACCCCACTCGGGCGCGATGGCGGCGATCAACGCGGTGGCGAGGATGAAGGCCGCGGCGGAGGTGGAGGTCAAGCCTGTGTGGATGTGGCTGCAGGGGACGGGATATGCCTACTGGATGGACCGGGAGCCGTCGCCGCGGGAGCTGTCGTGCATGGTGTACGGGTCGCTGATCGAGGGCGCGCGAGGGATCTACTACTTCGCGCAGGTGCCGCGCACGAAGGAGTGCTGGGACGAGATGCGGGCACTGTGCGTGGAGGTGGATGCCCTGGCGCCGGCCCTGTATAGCCTCGACGCGGCACCGGAAGCGACGAGCGATGAGGCGGCGGTGCTGTGCAAGGCCTTCGCACGCGGGAAGGAGCTGTGGGTCCTGGCCCTGAACACGCAGGGGCGGACGGTGGAGGCGGGCCTGGCCGTGCCGGAGGTGACGGGGGTCCTAGAGGTGGTCTTCGAGGGGCGGACGGTCGAGGCGGCGAGCGGGGCCTGGAGAGACAGCTTCGGCCCCTACGAGCGGCATGTGTACCGGGCTGGAGGGACGGAGTAAGCGGCAGCCCTTCCTCGGGCGAGGCGCGCGGGGTGACGACAGCACCATGCTGCTGGCGGGCCTGGAGCGGCAGCTCGGCGACCGCTGGTGGGCCGCCGTGGACTACCAGAGCGCCGGCACCGCCTTCGGGGCGCTGCGCTCTGCGGGGCTCATGCCAAGGGGCAGGGCGCAGGCCGCTCAGTCCAGGGCGCCCCCGACCTCCTCGACCGCGGCCTGTGCCACTCCCTTTCCGGGCCAGGCGTACTCGCCGGTCACGCCCAACTGCAGCCACAGAGCCTGCCGGAGGGGTCTGAGCATGACTTGCTCCATCTCGGCGACGAGTAGGGGGTCGTCGAGGGGCAGGTCGTCGGGGACGGCCACGCCCTGGAGCTGGGCGACCCTGACAGCGCCGCGCATGAGGAGCCTGGCGGGCTGGTCCTGGCCGAGGGTGTACAGGGCCAGAGCGGTGCGGGCGAAGGTGATCGCGGCAAGAGCGCGGGCCCTACCTTCCGGGGGAGCCTGAGCGGACCCCTTGTCCACGAGCTCCACCTGGAACCCCGCGTCAGCCAGGGCCTGGGCCACACGGCAGGCGGCGGCGGCGTCGCCCTCGGCGGCCTGGAGGACCAGGAGCGGGTCGTCCAGGCTCGGAGGAGTGACGTCGGCCAGGACCAGGTCCACGTCCCTCGCCTGGCCGTGCGAGCGCGGCAGGTCACCGGCGAGGGGCCCCCAGCTCAACATGCAGAGGATGAAGGACCCCACGCCGACCAACATGTCGTCGCGGGAGAAGTCGAGGAGCTGGCTCTTCTGCTGGAGGACGGCGTCGGCGGCTGCCCGCAGCTCGTCGGGAGCCGCCCGCGACCAGGGAGTGCTGGGCGGCGTCTCGCGGAAGGCCTGACAGGAGGCGGCGCCCAGGATGGTGTCCGTCCCGGCGCAGAGCCAGAAGGTGAGCAGCGTGCGCTGGTCGGCCGCGGACAGCGTGTCGGCCGTGGCCAGGGACACGGCCAGAGGCTCGGTGGCGCGGACCCCGGACTTCCATACGTCGGCTTCCCCGAAGAGGGCGGTCAGGTCGAGGGTGACGCGATGGAGGGCTGTGACAACGCGGGCCCTTAGCTGGCTGAGATCATCGGCCCGGGACGCGGCAGCAGACAGTCCGAGGGCCAACAGGGCAAGGGCGGCGAGGCGGAACCAGCGGCGCATACCGGCCATCCTCCCCACGGGGCGGAATCAACCTCATGCAGCAAGAGTAAACGTGCGTGAGGAAGGGGTCAAGGGGCGAGGGGTCACAGGAGGCTGTCGGCAGGGCCCATCTTCGCCTGGCGCCGGGGCGTGTGCAGCTCGAGGCGGCGCCGGAGGGCGGGCCTGAGCCTCATGCGGGCCTGGCGCAGGGGCTCGGGCCAGCGGTAGGGACCGGTGGCGGCCAGGGCCAAGGCCACGGCCTCCTCGACCGTGCACCCCCAGCCCGGCGAGACATAGAGCACCTTGGCCTCGGCGCGGGTGCGCAGGGCGGCACCCACGACGTCGCCTTCGTAAAGGACCGGCGCCCAGAGGCCGCGCTGCGCGGGCACCGGGGCGTGCTCGCCGACGAGGAGCTTCTCGGCCACGCCCACGGCCGGCAGGCGGTGGAGCCGACCCAGGTAGCAGGCGAGCCCGAAGCGACGAGGATGGGCCAGGCCGTGGCCGTGGACGAGAAGGGCATCGGGGGAGGCGTCGTGGGGCAGACGCAGGAGGGCCGCGGTGATGGCGGGCGCTACGGCATAGGCGAGGCGGCCGGGCCGGTAGGGGACGGGCAGATTCTCGCGGGCGATGGCATGGCAAAGGAGCCTGCGGACGGCTGGGTCCCAGAGGGCGACGACGGCCCAGGCGCAGGGCCCGCGGGTGGCATGGACGGCACCGGCAACCAGTGGCCGGGGGTCAGCGGAAGGCGGGCCCGTCGTCGTCATGAGGCATCAGTCCCCACGCGCGCGGTCAAGGAAAGCCGCGGGTCCACATCCGCCAGCCACGGCCCGGCACGCGGCGCTCGGACCGGGCTACTTGGTCTGCGCGCGGCTCTGCACCGGCAGGCGGGCGAGCTGGGACTCGGAGCCCTCGGCCACGAGCTTCAGCTTCACCGTCTCGGTCTCGGCCGGAAGGTCCAGGGGCAGGTCGAGATTCACCTGCTCCACCGGGCCCACCTGCTGCTCGATAGGCTTGCCGATGGGCTTGTCGCCCTTGTCGAGCATCAGGACCTGGAGCCTGGCGGGCCGGAAGACGCCCAGCGTGCCCACGACGTGCGTCTTGCCGTCCCTGGCCGCCAGGGCAAGGGGCTCGGTCACGGCCGCCAGGTCCAGCACGCCGCGGATCGGGGCGCCGACGCGGGCGGCATACCAATCCTCGGCGAAGTTCATCTCCCCGCCGGGATCGAGCCTGCGCAGCGGGCTGAGCACCTCGACCTCCATGTAGGCCTCGTCGGGCGAGGTGTAGACCTCGACGCTGCAGCCGCCGTCGGGGTAGGTGGCCCCGGGCTGGAAGTCGAAGCGCTTGACATAGGCCCAGTCGTGGCGGTCGTCCACGTAGGCGATCCACCCGGCGGCGGAGTCGGCGCCGATCTTGCCCAGCTCGTTCTTGTAGCGCACCTCGACCAGCCCGCCCTCGATCACGCGCCACTGCCCGCTGGGCTTGTCTATCAGCTGCTTGTAGCCGCCCTCGAAGCGGCTGGCCGGGTTGATGGGGAAGTAGACGCGGGCGTCGTCGGTGAAGGCCTCATCGGGGGCCAGGGAGCCCGGGACCTGCGTGACGTCCCAGATGCTCCACTCGACGGGCCTGGCGCTGACGTTCTTGAAGGTCTCCTGTACCCGCACGCGCGTGGTGCCCACGTAGAGGCTCACGCGGCGGGTGATCTGCAGGCCGGTGACCGTCTTGTCCGGGGGGCTGACAAGCTCGATCTCGCCGACATTGCCGCGGGGCTTGACGATGCGGCCGGTCCAGCGGCCACCCTCGAGGTCGGAGCCGGGCGGGTCGGGCGGTCCCTGCCACTGAGTCTGCGGCGCGGGCCAGACCTTGTACCCCCCGAAGTTGCGCCAGGCCTTCTTGCCGTAGGCCATCTCACCGCCGGCGGTGGGAGCGGCAGCCCTGACCTCGTCGAGGTTGACCCACAGCAGGGGCTTGCCGCCGATCTTGTACTCCATGATGCGGCCGCCGAACTCGGGCACGGCGACGAGGGTGACCAGGCCGTTGGTCATCTTGAGCGCCTGATGGCCGTAGAAGTCCGCCTCGACGACCTGCACCTGATCGGCGGGCTTGACGTCGGCCGGGTTGACGTCGCTACCGTAGCCGTAGCCGCCGGTGATGGAGGGGGCGGCGCGGCGCGGCTGCGCCTGTTGCACGCCTCCACCACAGCCGGTCACGAGCGCAGCAGTCGCCAGCAGCACAACCACGCCGAGGTATTCGCGTCTCATTGACCTTACCTCCGCGAACCAGGGCCCTACTCGCGTATAGTATCCTCCCTTCTGTGAGACTCGCGCCAGTGGGGAAGTGTTTCACCGGGCACGGCGCCCGGGTGTGGGCGGGTCCCCAGGTCAGCCGAGCAGGCGCGCCAGGTCGTCGTAGGCCCCCTCGAGGCGCCGGTACAGGTCCTGGTACAGGGCGTAGTAGCCCTCGTAGGCCTGGTGGGCCTCGGCGTCCACGTCGGTCCTGTCGCCCATCTGGATCGTGGCCTTGCAGGCCGCGGGCACCGAGGGCCACAGGCCCACGCCGACGCCCGCCAGCAGCGCCACGCCGAAGGCCGGGCCCTCGTCCACGTTGATCGTCCAGTGGGCCTCGCCCGTCACGTCGCTCTGGATCTGACGCCACAGGCGCGACCGCGCGCCGCCGCCCGACGCGCGCACCTGCGAGAACTGCACGCCCATGCCCTTGATGATCTCGAAGCTGTCGCGCATGCCGAAGGCCACGCCCTCGAGGACGGCGCGGATGATGTGGCGCTTGTCGTGCAGGAGGGACAGCCCGAAGAAGACGCCCTTGGCGTTGGGGTCGGGGTAGGGCGTGCGCTCGCCGGTGAGGTAGGGCAGGAAGACGAGCCCGTCGGCGCCGGGGGCGATGGCCGCGGCCTGCTCGCAGATCAGCTCGTAGGGATCGCAGCCCAGCCGGGCCGCGAGGGCGCGCTCCTCGCTGCACAGCGAGTCGCGCAGCCAGCGCAGGGACCCGCCCGCGGAGAGCATGACGCCCATGGTGTGCCACTTGCCAGGCACGGCGTGGCAGAAGGTGTGGGTGCGTAGCTTCCCGTCCATGAGCGGCTCGTCCAGGTGGGCGAAGACGACACCCGAGGTGCCGAGGGTGCTGGAGACGACGCCGGTCTCGACGATGCCATTGCCCACGGCGCCCGCGGCCTGGTCGCCGCCGCCACCGACCACGGGCGTGCCGGGCGCGAGGCCCGTGGCCTGAGCCGCCGCCTCGCTGATGCGCCCGCTCACCTCGGCGGACTCGAAGACCTGGGGCAACCACTCCTCGGGCAGGCCGATGCCCTCGAGCATGGCCCGCGACCAGCGGCGCTCGGGGACGTTAAGCAGCGACGTGCCCGAGGCGTCGGAGACCTCGGTGGCATACTCGCCCGTCAGGAGCAGGCGCACGTAGTCCTTGGGCAGGAGCACGCGGCGCAGGCGCGCGTAGTTCCCGGGCTCGTTGTCGCGCAGCCAGACGATCTTGGGGGCCTGGAAGCCGGCGAGCACCGGGTTCAGCGTCTCGGCCACCACGGTCTCGTAGCCGACGGCGTCGTGGATCCACTGGCACTGGGCGGCCGTGCGCTGATCGCACCACAGGATCGCGGGGCGGATGACCTCATCGTGCTCGTCGAGGAACACGGAGCCGTGCATCTGGCCGGAGAGGCCGATGCCCGCGATGTCGGCGGGCGTGACACCGCTGTCGGCCAGGACGCGGCGGATGGTGTCCACGGTGGCCTTCCACCAGTCGTGAGGGTCCTGCTCCGCCCAGTTGGGGCGGGGGACGGCCATGGGGTACTCCGCCAGAGCGCGCGCCACCACCTTGCCCTGCTCGTCTATCAGCAGCGTCTTGGTGCCGGTGGTCCCTACGTCCAGGCCAAGCAGGTAAGCCATCGTCATCCCTCCTGGGCGAGAACCGGTACGAAGCCCGCCCCACGGCCGGCGGCGGACGTGACCAACCCACGCAACCGCAGGCGACCTCGAGCGGTCGCTCCCGGTCGGCCTCATCCCCGGGCCGAGACGTCCCGAAGCGGCTCAGGCAAGCGGCGGGACGTCCACCGGGAGCCCCGTGCGGGCCGACTCCCAGGCGGCCTCGGTGAGCCTGATGACCTGCACGCCACACTCGGGCGGCGCTTGGACCTCCTGCTCGCCGCGGATGGCGGCGATGAAGTTGGCGTCGGGATGGCCGAAGACAGGCAGGTCGTCGCCGGCGACGGCGGTGCGCTTCTCGCCGCCGACCCACTGGTAGATCTCGCCGCTGCCGATGCCGGGGATGAAGTAGGTGGCCTTCTCGCAGAAGATGGTGATGTGCTCGAAGAAGTTGACGGCATGGCCGACCACGGAGAGGTTGCACAGGGCGCCGCCGTCGAACTCGACGCTGAGGGCGGAGAGGATGTCCACCTCGGCGTCCAGGTTGTTCTCGATGGAGAACACGCGCTTGGGCGCCAGGCCGGTCATCCACAGGACGATGTCGAGCAGGTGGCTGCCGGAGTCGTTGAGCTGGCCGCCGCAGGAAAGGGCCATCTTGCTCCGCCAGGTGCCGCGCGGTACCTGGCCGCGGTACCAGTTCTGCGACTGGGACGCGGAGACGAAGTTCACCTTGCCCGCCTCGCCGCCGAGGATCTTCTCGCGGCAGTAGCGGTAGGCGCCCATGAAGTGGCGCTGGTAGGAGATGCCCATGACCAGGCCCGTCTGCCTGACCTTCTCGACCACGTCCACGGCGTGCTCGGTGGTGCAGACCATGGGCTTCTCGCACAGCACGTGCAGGCCGGCGTCGAGCGAGTCCATGATCTGCTCGTAGTGGAAGACGTGAGGTGTGCTGATCTCGACCGCGTCCATCTCGACCTGGGCGAACATGTCCTTGTGGTCGTCGAACCGCGGCAGCTTCGCCAGATCGGGGTGCGCCTCCACCGTCGCTTTCAGCGACGCCTCGCTGGTATCCACAAGGGCCACTATCTGAACGCCGTCAATCGCCTTCAGCCGGCCCATGTGGCCCCGCGCGTTGCCTCCGCACCCTATCATGCCGACTCGGATGGTATCGCTGGTTGGCACTATTGCTCGACCTCTCTTGGTGGTTGATTGTCGCCGCGCTGCGCCACCGCTCGCGACAGTTTGCCAGAGGAACCCTCTTCACGCCACCGCTGGCGTGGGATTCACCTTCCCCCGACGCGACCCTCCCTGCGAGGACCGGTGAGTCATTCCTGACTCGGACCTGCGCCGAGCCCCCGGGGCCCTTGAGCCCTCGGGCCTCACGGTGCCTGCGCCACGGCGAAGAGGCGCGTCTCGGCCGCCGGCACCTCGACCCGCAGGTCCGTGCCCTGCAAGTCCACGGCGGCCGCGGCTACCAGCTCCCGCGCCCCGCCGGGACCCGGCTTCCACACGGCCGGATCGAGGCGCACGGTCGCGCTGATCGGCTGCTCGGTGGCGTTGTGCACGGCCAGGTACATGACGCCGTCGCGCGGGCCATAGCGCTCGAACCACAGGCCCTCGGCGTCGGTTGTAGCGTGGCGCAGGGGCTGCCAGCCGGCCTCGGCGAGGGTGCGGAACAGCGGTATGAAGCGGCGGTAGAGGTCGCGCAGCGGCTCGGCGTGCTCGCGGTCGAAGGGCGCCCCGCCGGGGAAGACGTCCCAGGCGAGCATCCGGTGCATGGCGGTGAGCTTCTTGTCCATCGGCACGTCCGGTTTCGCCAGCTCGTAGTCCAGGGCGCTGATGGGCTTGCGCAGGGCCATGGCGCGCTCCCAGGGGAAGCTGCGCCAGAAGCGCGACGAGTCGCCCTCGCCGCAGCCGAACATGTCCACGTAGGGGGCCGCCCAGGTGTGGGCGTCCGGGAAGATGTTGGCGATGACGGTCTTGCCTCGGCGCCTCAGCTCCTCGGCCATCTTCGCCATGAACTGCATCTGCTCGGTCCACTGGAGCTGGCACACGCGCCCGTCCTCGTGGGAGAACACGAGGGGGAAGTCGGCATAGCGCCAGTGCTCGCGCCGGTGGTTCTCCCGCACGGCCCACCAGGGGCAAATGCTGTCCAGGTACACGCCGTCTATCTCGTTGCCCGCCTCGCGCGACCGGCGCTCGGCCTCCAGGTATTCGTGTTGCCAGGACACGGTCCAGCGGTTGGGCTCGGGCAGGTCGGGGTCGCAGTTCAGGGCGAAGTTCTGGTTGTTGTACCCGAAGGAGATGTAGTACTCGTCGCGGGGGCCGCGGAGGGCGCAGCGCGTGACGACGTCGGCCCAGGTGGGCACGGACAGCGTCCCGAAGGTGTGGGGCTCGATGCCCATGAGGTCCGCGGGCTGCTTGAGGGCCTCGGCGAGCAGGGCCACGGCCTCCTCGGGGGACTTGGCCTGGTAGAGGCCCTTGTTCTCGGGGTTCTTGAAGCGGAAGCAGACCCAGGCGCCCCAGGGCTCGGTGTACTTGTAGATCTGGATGCCGTGCTGCTTGTCGTACTCCCAGAGGCCCGGGCCGCCGTTGAGCTCGTGGAACTGCAGGCCGAAGTCCTCGGGGTCGGGTAGGTTCGCGTCGTAGCCCAGCCACCAGCAGCCGTGCTTGGGCAGGCGCTGTTCGAAGAAGGCCGGGTACAGGCGGTAGTAGCGAACCATGGCCGAGCGCATCCCCTCGGCGGGCTCGGTGCGCGTGATGACGAAGGCGAAGTGCGCGGCGGACGGGAACTTGGCCGTGTCGGGCGACAGGCCCACCTCCCAGTGCCAGAGCAAGCCGCGGTCAGGCTCGCAGGCGAGCTTGGCGACCAGGGGCAGGTCCATGGGGAAGGCGTAGCCCAGACCCGCGCCGCCGCTCGTGGCCGAGCAGATTGGGTAGCGCGACAGCGCGCGGCCGCCGAAGTCGCTGGAGTTGTAGTACACGCCCGACGGCTCGATGGGCGTGGAGCCGTTCATGTCCTGGTGCCACTGCCATCCCCGCAGGTCCACGGGCAGGACGTGGCTGACCACCAGGGCGCGCTCGGCCCCGTCGGTGGCCCGCAGCGTGCCGCTCACCTCGAGGCGGTCGGGCTCGCCCTCATAGCGCGCCTGGAGCTCGAGCCGACCATCCTCCGTGCGGCCGGTCCACTCGATGGCGTTGTCGCCGGCCTTGCGGGCCCGGCCCGGGCACGGCTCCCTCTCGGGGTCCGCGCGCGTGAGGCTGACGTCGTCGTACCAGCAGGTGCCGTAGCCGCGGTAGATGTTCGCGTAGACCTTCAGCTCGCGGGTGCCCTGGGCCACCACGAAGCTGTGCTGGACCGGGAACCAGTCGTTGTCGCCCTTGCGGGTGCCGATGGAGATCTGCGGCGCGGACCACTCGCCTTTCTCGTCGAGCTGGATGATGTACATGTGGCTGGGCCAGTCGCCGCCGGAGCCCTGGGTCCTCGCCCAGAAGCTGAGCACCCACTGCTGGCCCGGCCTGGCCGGGACGTGGGCAACCGTAAGCTCGCCCGTGATCTGCCTCTCCTCGCCCGGGACGCTCACGCGCACGCTGGCCTTGCCCGAGTGGGCGACCTGGCGGTCCCAGCTCCAGTATTGGCCCAGGGACCAGGCGGCGGGGCGGTCGGGGTCGCCGGCCGCCGTCTGCTCGAAGCCCGGATTGGGCAGGGCGTTGGTTCGGTCGCGGAAAGCGGCGGCGGCGTCGCCAAGGAGGAAGGGCATTGTGGGCGGCAGGGCCGGGACGGGCCGGCCGTCAAGGAGGACTTCGCTGATGCGCCCCTGGCCGTCGAAGGCCAGCGTCAGGCCGTCGCCCGTCGAAACCTGGAGAGGCTGGGCCGCCAGGGCGAGGCCCACCGCGAGCACAGGCACGACCATCGTGGTCACCATGGTCTGTCATCTCCCGGTACTGCAGGAATCGTGAGACCGCTCAGTGGACCGGCTCGGGCCGGGCGCTGGGCGCCTGCTCGACCGGCCGGTCCGGCGCAACGGCGCCGCGCTCACCAGCGCGAGCCCCGCGGTGGCCGTCTCGCACCATGCCGTCGTCCCCGGGGAAGAGCCGCCGCGGGTCCGCCGTGCCCGGCGCGGCCTTGATGGCCTTCCAGTCCAGGTGCACGTCCGCCAGGTGGGACGCGGAGGCGTCGGGGAAGGGAACGCTCTGCAACTGGTCCGAGACGGCCAGCAAGGCGCGGCGACCGTCGCTGGCGACTGCCAGGAGCCTGACGTTCGGGGCACGAGCGAGCGCGCGCAGGCCCCCATCGCACAGGTCGCAGGCGGCCACGACGCTGGTTTGGCGCTGCGGGTCCCATAGGCCCACTAGGGCCCACCGGGGGTCCGGGCAGGGCAGGACCCTGACTGTCAAGACGGGCCCGTCCCACTGCGTCACGCAGCGGTCGGCTCCGGTGCGGGCGTTGAGGGCGCGAAGACCGCGGCGGGCGAGTAGCACCTCACCCGGGCGGCGTGGCCCGGGAGTGGGCTTGTCCGTGGACGGTCCTCGGCGCTCGTCGGTGCGGCCGGTCCGCAGGTCCACCCACAGCACCCTGCGACGGCCGTCCTCGCCGCCCTCCTCGGAGCCTTCGTAGACGAGGATCACGTCGTTGCCCCCCTTCGAGAAGCCGAGGGTGGACGGGGGCGGTGAGGGCACGGTGGCCACCGGCTCCACCTGGCCCTGACTGCGAAGGAGACAGAGCTGGTAGCCCTCCTGGCTGGACTGGGACTTCATGAGGCAGAGGAGTGCGCTGCCGTCGGGCAGCCAGATGGCCGGGCGGAGGTCACGGCTGGAAGGTGCGGAGAGCCAGCGCCCCCAGGCCCAGGAGGGAGGGCCCGCCACCCAGATCTCGTCAGCCACCGGGCGCTCGAAATCCTCGGCGAGCAGCGACGGCATGGGTGAGACGGATACGTGGACGGCGACGTGCCCGGTGAGCCGGTTGAGGCACCACTCGACGGAGCTGCGCAGGGCGTCATCGGGCAGGGGTAGGGGGAACTCGTGGGCCCGGAGGTCGCGTGGGCTGAGGATGAAGAGGCGCGAGTCCATCCTGTGGGTCGCCTTGGCCAGCGTGCCGCCGAAGTCGCGGAGCATATTGGGCATGACACCCAGGACCATGGCCACGCTGGGAACCGGCTGCCCGACGACCAGCACGGTGCCGCCGGGCAAGATGCAGGCTTCGGTGTGCAAGTAGCCCGGCAGGCGGATGACGGCCACGCCGCCGTGCTCCACGGGCCTGACCGGGGTCGGCCGGCCGGTGAGCTTCTCGACGTCCTGGGACCGGGCCTGAACGAGGAGATAGCTGCAAAGCGAGGCCGCGATGACCAGGAAGACCACAGCCACGAGCCCACTGCAGCCGATCAGGCCCCAGTGGAGGCACGACCGCCAGCCGTCACTTGCGCCGCGGGAACGGGCCATAGGTCTCCCTTGAGGGACAAGCGTATAGCACCGCCAGCGCGAGGGCAACGGCCCGCAGGGCCGTGGTCGCGGGGACGCCCACGCTCCTGTGCGGCTGGGCCTGACGGTCCACCCCGGCGCGAAAGAACAGGTGCGCCCCCGAGGGAGCGCACCTTGGTTGTGTCGCCCGGCACGGAGACGGCTCAGGCCTGTTGCCTATGGCCTAGATCAGCCCCAGGGATTCGTTGATGTCGCGCTGGTACTCCTCGACGGCCAGGGCCTCGACGTCGGCCACCTTCACCGGCTGGCCCGTCGCCGCCGACTCGTAGACGGCGTAGCAAATGGCCTGGGCCTTGTAGCCCTCGAGACCGTCGGTCTCCATGGGCGCGCCATGCAGGCAGGCGTCCACGAACTCCTTCAGCTCGTGGGCGACCGTGTCCTCGATGCCGCGCGGGAAGAAGCGCTCGCGGTCGTCCTCGGACAGGCTGCCCATGAACTCCGCCACGAGCTCCTCGCGCGACAGCTCGACGCCCTCGGTCCTCAGGCCCGCGCTCCAGTCCAGCATCCCCTCGGACCCGTAGACCGCGCGCTTGCCGAAGCCGCCCCCACGGCACTCGGAACACAGCGTCCACTGGCCCACCATCTGCGGCCGCTCGAACTGCAGGATGGCGATCATGGCGTCCTCGACGTCCACCTCGATCAGGTCGCCGCCCAGCGGCTCGCGCTCGGCGTAGCGGTAGGGCCAGAAGGCCCGCGTGACGGCGTACACCTGCTCCACCGGCCCCAGGTGGTAGCGGAACATGTCGGCGAAGTGCACGCCCCCGTCCAGCGTCCAGCCCGCGCCCGCGTCCATGCGGTGCTCGCGCCAGGTCCAGTACCACAGCCGCAGCCCCGCGTCTATCCAGTAGACCATCCACGGCTCGCCGATGCGGCCGCTCTTGATGACCCAGTTGTGCGCCCGCTCGGACGGGGCGCGGCGGTAGTTCTCGGCCACGTGCAGCTTCACGCCCGCCTCGGCCGCGGCGTCGAGCATCAGCTTGCCCGCCCGCATGGTGATGGACAGGGGCTTCTCGATGGTCACGTGCTTGCCGGCCCGCAGGCACGCGCACGCCACGGTGTGATGCTCGCGGTGCAGGACCGAGACATCGCAGGCCTGCAGGTCGGCCTGCCGGTCGAGCAGGTCGTCCACGCCGGCGTAGACGGCCGGTCTGGCTCCCTGGAACTCGGCGATCTGGCCGGCCATGGCCTCCGCGGCGTCCCTGCGCACGTCGCAGCAGGCCACGATCCGGAAGTCCCGCAGATCGTGCTCCCATAGCGCGCGGTAGCCGCGCACGTGTCCCCCCATCATGCTTCCGCATCCGATCAGGGCAAGGTTCAGCGGTTCGCTCATTGTTCTCGCTCGCTTTGTATGGATTGCGCCGCCTCGCGGTCGGGGTGCGGCCGGTTCGCGGCGGCGCTTGCGGCCTTTAGGCTTGCTCCGTCACGACTTCCACCAGCGCCATGAACCCCCGCGCGCCCTTCTCCGTATAGGTGCCCGAGGCCGTGCCCCCCAGGCACAGCCCGTCGGGCCCGGCCTGCTCGACGACCTCGCGCCCGATCCGCTTCACCTCCTCCACGTCGCGCTTCTCGATGACCTCCATGTCGTCGAGGTTGCCCACGATGCAGACCTTCCCGCGCAGCTTGTCCTTCGCGGCCCGCAGGTCGCAGTCGCCCCAGGGGGGGGCCTCGAGCGGGTCCAGCGCGTGCATGCCGATGTCCAGCATCATGTCCAGGTAGCGCATGATCGGCCCGTGGTTGTGGTAGTAGGCCCAGGCGCCGTGCTCGCGCATGATGTCCACGATCTGCTTGTCGGGCTCGCGGCAGAGCACGTCGAAGGCCCGAGGGCCGAGCTGGGTCGAGGCGTACTCGCCGCCCACCAGGCGGAAGGCGTCCACGCCCTTGCGGCAGGCGCGGTCCACCCATTCGCGCAGCCGCTCGTTGCCCACGCGCGTCATCTCGATCAGGGCGTCGGGCGCGTCGGCCCACAGCAGGCAGAAGTCCTCCGGGGAGAACATGTCGGCCGCCCAGCAGATCGCGGTGCCCATGCCCGCGAGAACCAGGCCCTCGTCGCCCACGCGCTCGCGCCAGCGGAAGAACTCGGCCGGGTCGGGGTCGGGCGGCTCGTAGGGGATGGCGAGGAGCTTCTCGACGTCGTCGGGCGTCCTGCAGGGGAACTCGACGTGGCCCGTGGTCTGGGCGGTGCGGCGCAAGACGCTGCGCAGGTCGCCCCCGGGCGTGTGGTAGGTGATGATGGTCGCGTCGCCCTCCTGGCGGCTCTCGGCCTGGAGGGCCGTGCCGAGGACGGGGCTGCCGCCGCCGATGCCGGGGCTGATGAGGGCGTCCACGGCGCGGATAAACTGCCAGGTGAAGTCGTCGTCGGGGCCCAGATGGCCGAGGGTGAAGGGGCTGACCGGCACTCGGTCCGGGGTCCCGCACTCGAAGGCACACTCGATGCGCTCGCGAGAGGTCATCGGGGTTTTCGATGCTCCTGGCGGGAGAGACTCAGGACTCGCGCTCGGCGCCACTGGGGCCTGAAGCGCAGGCGGGCATGGCCGGGTCGGCCAGGTCCTCGGGCAGCTCACCGATCACGCAGACTTCGGGCTGCAACCATACGCCGAAGCGGTCGTAGACGGTCTGCTGGGCCAGGCCGATCAGGCGGAGGACGTCGGTGGCGGTGGCGGAGCCGGTGTTGACGATGAAGTTGGCGTGCTTGCGGGAGATCTCCGCGCCGCCCACCCTCATGCCCTTGGCGCCCGCGGCCTCGAGGAGGCGTCCGGCGTAGTCGCCCGGGGGGCGCTTGAAGATGCTGCCCGCGCTTCGGGCGCCCAGGGGCTGGCGCTCGCAGCGGTGCTGGAGGACGTCGTAGACCCGCTCATGGACCGCCTCGGGGGAGGAAGCAGTGAGCGAGAAGCTCGCCTCGACGACGCACAGGCCGTGGCGGGCCACGCTGCTGTCCCTGTAGCCCCAGTGGAGCTCGGCGCGGCCGAGGGTCTGGGTCACGCCGTCGGCGTCGAGGACGGTCACGGCTTCGACGAGGTCGCCGATGCAGCCGCCGTTGGCGCCCGCGTTCATGCTGAGAGCGCCGCCGATGGTGCCGGGGATGCCGGCCGTGAACTCGGCCCCGGAGAGGCCCACATTGGCCGCCAGGTGGCAGAACCTGCCCAGACTAGCGCCCGCCGTGGCGACTACCCGCGAACCGTGGACCTCGAGGCGGGACAGACCGGGGTGCAGGCTGACCACGGCGCCCCGTACGCCGGCGTCGGTGGCCAGCAGATTGGTGCCCTTGCCTATCACAAAGTGCGGTATGCCCTCGGCCCGCAGCAGGCGAAGAGCGACGGCCAGGGCCGAGGGAGTCCAGGGCTCGACGAAGAGGTCCGCCGGTCCGCCGACGCCGAAGGAGGTGTGTCGCGCCAGGGGCTCCTCGCGCCTCACGACCAGGCCACTGTGCCGCTCCAGACAGGCCTGACAGGCCGCGAAAGCTACTTCCACCTACTCGCCCTCCGCGTCATAGCCAGGACCACTGGCTGGATTGCTCGCCGCCCTCGTCCGAGTGCCCCGCGGCCTTCTCCTCGGGCCGGCCGCAGGCCTGGCCGCCGCCGCCGCACTGCTCGGCCTCGTCGTCATCGTCGCCGGCGCAGCAGTCGTCCTCGTCCTCGCCCGAGCAGCACTGAGAGCCTTCGCAGCCTTCCTCGCCCTGGGGAGCCGGGGTCTCGGGCTCGTCGGCCGTCGGCTCGGGAGCCTCGGGCTCCTGGGCCTCCTGCTCGGCGGGGGCCTCGCCGGCCTGCCCGGCGGCCGGCTCCTCCTCGGGCTTGGCCTCGCCGGCGGTCGTCGTGGCCGACACCACCTGTTCGCGCACCGTCACCACGGCCTTGCCGACCTGCTCGCGGGCGGTCTGAGCCGCGCGCTCGGCGCGGTCACGAGTGGCCGAGGCCTGCTCGCGCACCCTCTCGCTGATCTTGGCGAGCTGCGTGCGCAGCCCGCCGCTGCGGGCCGCCAGGGCGACCAACTCCTCGGCCGGGACGACGAGCGTGTCCTCGCCGTGCACGGTGCCGGGGATGATGGGCAGGATCAGGGCGCCCTCGGTCAGATTGCGCACGAGGCCCGCCGAGACCTCGTACCGGGTGACCTTGCGGGCCCCGGCGTTGATCCAGACGCGGGCTATGACCCCGAGGCGCGTGCCGTCGTCGGTGACGACGGTGACCGGGCCCTGGCCAGGTTCCCTGCGCAGTCTCATGAGGTCGGGAAGCTCGCTCAGCCTGAGAGCGACGGACGCGCTGGGCACCATCACGGCGTCGTCGCCGATGGTCTGGATGTCCTGAGCCAGCACGCCCTTCTCGGCGGCGCCGACGCCTACGACCAGCCCGAGCACGTCGCCGGTGGCCAGATCGCAGATGACCTGGCTGACGGTGCCCAGGGACTTGCCATCACGAACGCCTATGACCTGCAGACCGATAACCTTGGCAGTGTCCAGCACCTGGCATCCCCCCTAGATTGGCTTCTGGGGCCCCGTGGCTGACCACGCGTCTGGGTCTCTGCCTGTACCGTCGCAGAAGGCGACGAGACGCCGAAGGTACTCCAGGTACCTCGGCCCGTACTTCGGATGGGTGACCAGCATCCTCGTGAAGGCCCGACCGTAGCTGACGAACCCCCCAACATCGAGGCGGAACTCGTCCGGCGTCAGGGGCACGCCGTAGACGGCACGGCCCTGGCCTATCAGGGCGCGGATCGCATCGGTCAACTGCAGCTCTTCGCCGGGCTGCAGGGCCTTCCTGCACTCCTCGAGGGCGTCGAAGATCTCGGGCGAAAGCACGTAACGGGCCGATACGGCCCAGTGGCTGGGCGCCTTCTCCGGCCCCGGCTTCTCGACCAGGTCCGAGAGCAGGAAGGGGGCCTCGCCGGTGGGCTCCTCGGCCCCCGCCGGGCCCAGGATTCCGTACCGCCTCGTCTCCTCCCGACTCACTCGGTAGGTGGCGACGCAGCCGCCGGCTTCACGGCCCTCGAAGGTCTCGATAAGCCGCTGGATGACCGCCGGTCCTGGGAGGCTCTTGTAGACCAGGGCATCGCCCAGGGCTACGACGAAGGGTCCTCGCTCGCAAAAGGCGCGGGCGCGCGAAACGGCGTCCCCCAGGCCCAGTGGCTCGCTCTGACGGGTGTAGAACAACCGCACCCCCGACTGCCAGACCTCGGCGTCCACCTCCTGGCCGTTGGCCACCTCCATCCAGCTCGCGTCGGCGTCGAAGTGGTCCTCGATGGCCCGCTTCTTCTGGCCAGTGACGATCAGGATCTCAGTGATGCCGCTGGCGGCCAACTCCTCGACCACGTGCTGGATCACGGGCTTCGTACCGAGGGGCAGCATCTCCTTGGCCTGGGACTTCGTGGCCGGGTACAGCCTGGTGCCTTTCCCCGCTGCTGGGATTACGGCTCGCGTTATGGCCAAGCTGACCTCACCTGCCTAACGAGCATGGCGAAAGGGGGAAAGCCGCGCCTGCGTCTGCACCGCCCTGTGTACACTGGAGCCGGCGGCCCGACTCGAACGGGCAACCTGCGCATTACGAATGCGCTGCTCTACCTTTGAGCTACGCCGGCTGTCCTCCACGGCTGTATTGGTGGCCGGGGGCAGAATCGAACTGCCCACGCAGGGATTTTCAGTCCCTCGCTCTACCACTGAGCTACCCGGCCACGTTCTGGTACCTGTCTGGTGGGCGGAGCAGGATTCGAACCTGCGGCCTCATGCTTGTAAGGCATGCGCTCTAACCTGCTGAGCTACCCGCCCAGCACGGCAGTGGTGGCCCCGACGGGAATCGAACCCGTGTTGCCGCCTTGAAAGAGCGGAGTCCTAGGCCTCTAGACGACGGGGCCACAAAGGGTAGGCCGTGCAGGTCTCGAACCTGCGACCCCCGGATTAAAAGTCCGGTGCTCTACCGGCTGAGCTAACGGCCCTTCGCGGGCAATGGTATCCAGCCGGACCCTGTGATGTCAACCGGACCAAGCCATCCCAGGCCCCGGGCCGCCCTCGGCCATCGTGGGCCCGAACCAGCCCCGGGTTCACACGAGGCGGTACTATGCGCTAGACCGCCCGGCGCCGTCAAGGGGCCGACCGGCTCCCACGGCCCTCTCGGGAGGGCCTCCCGGGCGCCGAGTCGGGTCGGGCCGGCCGGCCGGTTCTTGCACCCCGCGCACCCCACCGGGTATGCTGGCGGACGGCCCAAAGGGAACCCGCGGCCCCCAGTGCGGGTCCATGTAGTGGGCGGGACGTGCCCTGCGCGCGGATCTCTTCGAACGGGAGCGTACGTGAGATGAAAGCACCGATCGTCGCAGCCCTGGCTGCCGCCCTGGTCCTTATCGCCGGATGTGGGGGAGGTGGGGGCGCGGCGGGCCCGGAGCCCGGCTCCGTTGACACCGCTCAGGCCTACGTGCCTCTCGATACCGGCAACTGGTGGCTGTACGAGTACCGCGCGCCGACGCTGGCCCCGGCGCAGGGGGTGCGCATCCCGGACCGATCCACGCGCCGCGTGGTCCGCTCCCGCGTCATCGCCAACAAGCAGTGGTTCGAGGTCGAGCTCACGGACTGGTGCGTGGCGGACGGGATCGAGGACCCGACCTTCCAGACGATCGTCTTCCTGCGAGAGACGACTGAGGGCGTGTACTACTACCACGACGTGACGAAGCAGGCCCTGCCGTGGGTGAAGAAGAGCGCCGCGACGGGCGAGACGTGGCAGCCGGAGAAGGCACTGGGCATCACCTGGGAGATGGGCAGCAAGAGCGCCAGCGCGGATACGCCGGCGGGGCAGTTCACGGGCTGCACCATGGTGATCGAGCGCGACGTCTTCGGCACGGGCTCCGAGCAGACCACCGAGGTGTGGGAGCGGTGGTTCAAGCGCGGCGTGGGCATGGTGATGGACCGGTACTGGGGCGAGCCGCTGGACGCGCAGGACTACCCCGGGCTGGACCCGTGGGACGAAACGGCACTGCTGGACTACGAGATTCAGTGAGCTGTATCGCGCCGTGGGCCGCACGGAGTCGTCGGTCAGCGGTGCGATTCGCCCTCCCTGGCAGGCCCGAATCGCGCCAGAGCGCTCCCCCCGGGGTCCCAAGGACGCTGTTCGGGGCCCGAATCCGCACCTGTATCGCGCGATTCCCTCCGCCTCGCGACCCTCTAGAGACCCCTTGCGATGGGAGCAGGACGGGTCGTGGGCGGAACGGCCGGAGTGATACAAAAGAGGTATCTGGGTGATTCACAACGAATAGATTCCGTGATACAATGCGCCCGGAATAGGTGAATCACTGCGCGAGAACGGGAGGCAGCAGAGGGACATGAGTGACCAGGACCGAGAAGACCGGGAAGACGGGAGCGCTGGTGAGGAAGAGCAGGCTGAGAGGCCGTGGCCCCCGTCACCGATGCCCATACCCCCCTACCCCTTGCACCGGCGGCGGACACCGGCGATGCCGGCGGGCGGTCGCCCCATAGCAGCCGGGCCACGACCGGGTCCCGCGCCGGCGCCCCAGCCGCGCGCCGCGCCTGTGACACCGGCGCCGGTCCTCCCGCCGGCCGCGGTGGCGCCGCCCCCGCCCGTGAGAGTGGGGGAGCAGTCGCCCAGCGGGACGGAGATCAAGGAAGTCCGGGAGAGGGCTGGGATGACTCAGTTGGAGCTGGCGCGCAGAGTGGGCCGGAGCCGGTCGTTCATCGCGCTGGTGGAGCAGGGACGCAGGCGAGCATCCGAGGAGGACCTGCAGAGGCTGCGAGAGGTGCTCGGGCTCTGAAGGTGGGCCGGGAGTGGCGCGGGCCGGCGGAGGGCCTCAGGAGGGGAGCCCGGCCGAGCCGGCGGCTACCTCCTGGCGCGAGAACTCGGGCTCACCGTCCGCGCCCTGCCTGACCCGGAGATGACACTTCCACTCGGGTCGAGGCTGGGGCGTGTCCGAGCGGTAGTGCCCGCCGCGGCTCTCGGTGCGCAGGGCGCCGCTCACCGCGGCCAGGGAGGCCACGAGGACCATGTTGGCGGCCTCCAGCTCGGGCAGCGTCGGGTCGGGGGTGGCGTCCTGGAGGCTCCGGGCCAGAAGCTCCCGCAGGCGGGCCGCGGCCTCCTCAAGGCCGTCGCCGTTGCGGATGATGCCCACCTTTTCCCACATCAGGCTCCTGACCTCGTCGGCGACCTCGGGGGAGGCCATGGGCAAGGGGCTGTCGGACCATAGGGGCAGTGCCTCAGCCACCCCCTCGGGCAGCCTGTCCTCGCCCCTGGCGGACGCGGCGGCGCGGGAGCCGAACACCAGACCCTCCAGCAGGGAGTTGGAGGCCAGGCGATTCGCGCCGTGGACGCCGGTGCAGGAGCACTCACCCACGGCATAGAGGCGGGGCAGGCCGGCGCGGGCCTCGAGGTCGGTGGCGATGCCGCCCATGGTGTAGTGGGCCACCGGGCGGACGGGGGCCGGCTCCTCAGGGATCTTGAACCCTCGCGCGTGCAGCATCTCGAGGATACTGGGGAAGTTGGCGACCATCTGCTCGTGGGGAATGGGCGAGAAGTCGAGCAGGCAGTAGTCGGTGCCGCACCGCTGCATCTCGACGAACTCGGCGCGGGAGACGATGTCGCGGGGGGCAAGGTCGCCGAGGGGATGGTAGCGCAGCATGAAGGGCTCGCGCGCCGCGTTGAGGAGGGCGGCGCCCTCGCCGCGAACGGCTTCGGAGATCAGGGGCACGGGCATCTCGTCGGTGGAGAGGGCGGTGGGATGGAACTGGACGAACTCCATGTCCTCGAGGGGGATGCCGGCGCGGTAGGCGATGGCCATGCCGTCGCCGAGGGCGACGCGGGGGCTGGTGGTGAAGGTATACAGGGCGCCGTAGCCGCCCGAGGCGAGGATGGTGGCATCGGCGATGATGCGGACGCGACGGCCGTCCTGGACGCCCAGGGCGTCCAGGCCGACGACCTGGCCTTCGTGGACGAGGAGGCGGACGGCCTGGGCGAAGTCGTTGACGGTGATGCTCTCGCGCTGGGCGACGGCGGCCTCGAGAGCGCGCTGGATCTCGGCGCCGGTGGCGTCACCGTGGGCGTGGATGATGCGACGCTCGCCGTGGGCGGCCTCGCGCCGGCAGTGGAGCTCGCCGTTGTAGTGATCGAATAGGGCGCCGAGGGCGACGAGGTCCATGACGCGCTCGGGGCCCTCACGGGTGAGGACGTCAACGGCGGGCTCGTCGCACAGACCGGCGCCCGCCAGGATGGTGTCGTGGGCGTGGAAGCCCGGCGAGTCCTCAGGGCAGACCGCGACGGCGATGCCGCCCTGGGCGTAGTTGGTGCTGGTGTCGTGGGTCCGGCGCTTGGTGACCACGATGGTGGGGCCGTAGGGGGCCAGCTGGCAGGCTGTCCACAGCCCCGCCACACCCGACCCGACCACCACGAAGCGGGTTCGAAGGACTTCCGGCTCGTTTGCCTTACTACTCATTCGGCGCCTCCTCGCGACGGCGGATCTTCAAGGCTTCGACCAGCGCCGGCGGGGGCGGTGAGGCTGCGCAGGGCTGGGCATCGTGTCGCCGTCGTCAAGGGTAACCCTCGAGGTCAACGGTAAGGTAGCGGAAACCGAGGCCGCGTAACTGCTCGATCAGGAAGGCCCGCACGTCGTCCTGCACGAGCCTGGCGATCTCGCCGGGGGGCACCTGCAGGCGGACGAGGTCGCCGTGACAGCGGGCGCGGTAGTTGCTGAGGCCCAGCCGCGAGAGGACCTGCTCGGCCGCCTCGGCGCGGGCGAGGTCCTCGGTGGTGAGTCGGGTGCCGGTGGGGAAGCGGGTGGCGAGGCAGGCCATGGACGGGGCCTGGGCCACGGGCAGGTCAAGCCTGGCGGCCAGCGCGCGGACCTGCTGCTTGGTGAGGCCGGCCTCGGCCAGCGGGGCGCGGACTCCCAGCTCCTGGGCGGCCTTGCGGCCGGGCCGATCGTCGGCCAGGTCGTCCACCTGCTCACCGTGGACCATCACCAGGCCCTCGCGCAGGGCGATCTCGCGCAGGCGACCGAAGACGACCTTCTTGCAGCGGTAGCAGCGGTCCGGAGGGTTGTCGGCGAAACCGGGGACGTCGGCCAGGTGATCGAGGTTCACGAGGAGGTGCCTGAGGCCCAGGCGGCGGGCGAGGTCCTTGGCGGCCTCGATCTCGCGCCGGGGGTAGACCTCGGACACGGCGGTGGCCGCGACGGCCCGGTCGCCCAGTTCCTGGGCGGCAAGGGCAGCCAGGACGCTGCTGTCCACGCCGCCCGAGAGGGCGATCAGCACGCCCCCGAGGTCGCGGAGGATGCGCCTGGCGCGGGCTTCGCGCTCGTCGAGCAGGCCGTCGGGGTCGGTCATCGCGGCAGCCACCCGAAGAGGAGCAGGCCCACGACAGTGCCCAGCAGGCCCCCCAGGAGCACCTCGACAGGGGAATGGACACGGGTCTGAAGGCGGCTCTGGACGATGAGGACGGCGAGGGCGATGGCGAGGATGGCGGCGGGCAGGTTGCCGGTGAGGAAGATGATGGCGGTGGCGAGGAGGAAGCCGATGGCGGCGTGGCCGGAGATGGGGCCGCCGAGAGTGAAGGTGCCTCTGCGAGAGATGTGCTTGATGGTGCCGACGACGAGAGCGATGAGGAACAGGCCGATGGCGGTGAGCTGGAGGGAGCCGATGTGGAACTCACGGGGAAGCTGGGCCTCGGCGAAGACCTGCGGCAGGTCGCTCTCGTGCACGAAGACGATGATGCCGGCGACGATGGAGTAGACGGAGGCGAGCAGGACGGCGCCGGCGGCGATGGCCTTGGCGGGCTTGGGCCTGCCGTCGTGGTCGTAGTCGTCGTCGGGGGCGGCGGTGTGCTCCATGGCGGTGTTAATCAGCTCGGCCATGAGCACCAGTACCATGGCGACAAGCAGATGCAGGAAGGCGAGGGGCGTGACGTTCAAGCCCACGGCGGCCACGATGACAAGGAAGACGATGAGCGCCTGAATCCGCGTGTGGCGCTGGGTTGAGAAGGCGAAGACCACGCCTTCCCAGGCGTAACCGAAGCTCTGCAGAGTGGACTTGTCCTGTCCTCTGCCGGGCTCAGGAGGTGTCTGAGCGCCGTCCGATTCCTGTGTCACCTTCATCTCCCAGTCCCAGACCGGCCAGCACCGCGTGCTGCAGGCTGAACATCCTCCGCCGGTCGGTGTCGGTGGCGTCAGCGTAGCCCAGGGCATGGAGGAGGCCGTGGGCCACGAGGAAGCAGAGCTCCCAGGCGAAGTCATGGCCGTACTCGGGCCCCTGCCGGGCCGCGGCGTCCGTGTTGACATAGATCTCCGAGCGGCGAGCGTCGGGATCGTCCTCGGCTTCGAAGGCGATGACATCGGTCGCGTCGTCCCGACCCAGCAACTGGCGATTCAACGCCGTCATGGCCTCGTCGTCAAGGAGAACGATGGAAATCTCGTCCAGTGGACGGGGCGTGCCGGGCAGGGAAGCGGCGCCGAGCTCTTGCGCTGCCCTGGCGGCGGCGGCCAGGAGCGCCTGGTCCACGGGTCGCGACTGGTTGTCAGTGATCTCGACGATCATCTTTGTCCCTGGGCTTGGCGGCCGAGCGCGCGATGCGATGGTCGAGAGGCTCGCGGCGCTCTTCGGCCCTGCCGGCCATCTCGCGCTCGATCTGGTCCGGATAGGGTATGCGCCGGTGGAAGATACTGATGAGGGTATGGGTTAGCTGCCTCCTGATGGTGGTGAGCTCAGCCATCGTGAGGGGAGCGTCGTCGAGCTGGCCGTCGTCAATCCTGTCCTGCACGATCTTCTCGACCATCGTGCGGATGGTCTCGGGATCGTAGCTGTCCAGAGAGCGGGCGGTGGCCTCGACGCAATCGGACAGGAGGATGATGGCGTTCTCCCTGGTCTGGGGCTTGGGTCCCGGGTAACGGAAGCGGACCTCGGGCACCTCCTCGCCGGGTTTGGCGAGGCTCTTGGCCTTCTCGTAGAAGAAGAGCATGAGGCCGGTGCCCTGGTGTTGCTGGATGGCGCTGATGATCTCGGGGGGCAGCCGAAGCTGGCGGGCGATCTCGACGCCCTCCTGGACGTGGGCGGCAAGGATCATGGCGCTGAGCTGGGGTGCGAGGCGGTCGTGGGGGTTCTCGCCGCCGAACTGGTTCTCGATGAAGAAGCCGGGGCGCTTGACCTTGCCGATGTCGTGATAGGCGGCGGCGACGCGGGCGAGGAGGGCGTTGGCGCCGATGGCCTCGGCGGCGGCCTCGGCGAGAGTGGCGACCATGAGCGAGGACTGGTAGCTGCCGGGAGCTTCGGTGAGGAGGCGGTGAAGGATGGGCTCGTTGGGGTTGCCGAGCTCGAGGAGCCACATATCGGTGGTGATCTGGAGGGGGCGCTGGATGACAAGAACGAGGCCGGTGCCGGCGGTGGCGCCGAGGAGGCCGGCGGCGGCGGCCTGTCCGATGACGCGCCAGGAGATGAGGACGCCGAAGACCTGGTCGCCCAGGAGGAGGAGACCGGCGTTGGCGAGGGCGGCGATGAGGGCGGTGCGGGCGATCATGGTGGTGCGCTGGTAGCCGCGGCCCATCGAGTAGACGGTGAGGACGGTGACGAAGAGGGCCACGACGACGAGACGGGCGTCGCTGCCGGAGGCAACGAGGCCCAGAAGGACGCTCAGGACGGCGCCGAGACAGACGGCGACGAGGGGTTCGGCGAGGAGGCACAGGGCGATGACGGCGCCGACGGCGGTGCCCAGGGACGTGGCCTCGAAACTGGCCGTGCCCTCGCTGAGGCGGTAGATGACGCTGGCGGCGACGGTGAGGCCGGCCGCGATGAGCAGGTACTTCTCCTCCTCGTAGTACCTGGGGGCGAAGCGCTGGACGAAGTAGCCGTAGCCGGCCACGAGGACGCAGAGGAGGAGCAGGATGGAGAGGGCCCGCAGGTAGTCAATTCGCGGCTGCATCAGGCCCAGGGCCTGGCAGACGTCGAGATGGCGCTGGGTAACCGTGTCGCCCTCGTAGACGAGGACCTCGCCGGGCTGCACGGAGTCGCGGACGGACTTGACGGCGGCGGCGGCCGCGTCGCGGGCCTTGAGGGTGGCCTCGGGGTCGTAGATGAGGTTGGGGCACAGGGCGAGGCCGACGATCTCGCCGACGGCCTGCTGGTAGCTGCGCTCCATGGCGAGGCGGCCGGCATCCTCGCGGGCCTTGCTGCGGGCCTGCTCCAGGTCGTCGGTGTTGTCGCGGATCTTGAGGAGCATGAGGGCGCGGACGGCCTTGACGGCGGCGTCTTCCATGCGGTCGAGGGCGCCGGGCTGGGCCTGGAGGGCGAGCAGGAGGGTGCGGTCGGTGAGCTTGACGTCCAACTGGCTGTGGATCCACTCGAGCTTGGCGGCGAGATCGGGGAGCTGGGCCTCCTGGCGGGCGCGGCGGAGGATGGCGAAGATGTCGTCCACGGTGCGCAGGGCGAGCTCGCGGGCCTTGGTGTTGGCGTTGTACTGGTCCGGGACGCGGGCGCGGGCCTCCTCGCGGAGGCGCTCGGTGCGGGCGGTGTCGTAGTAGAAGGCGCTGCGGGGGCTGATGACGGTCCTGGGGGCAGGTGTGCCGAGCTCAAGCTTGACGCGCTGTGGGAGCAGGCGACCCCAGAGAGTGACGGAAAGGGCGGCGACCACGACGACCATCATCAGGGCGCGGTGCCACACGCCCGGTGTGATGGCAAGGCCGAAGACCACGAGGGGTCCGCGGTGCTGGTTGCTGCTATCCCTCTTGGGCATGATGGTGCTCGTTGGCACCGCCGTCGGCCTGCTCGCGCTCGTAGGCTTCGACGATGCGCTGGACGAGGTCGTGGCGGACGATGTCGCTGCCGGTGAGACGGACGAAGGCGACGCCCTCGACGGTGCTGAGGATGCGTAGGGCGTGGACGAAGCCGGAGGTCTGGCCCTCGGGCAAGTCGCTCTGGGTGATGTCGCCGGTGACCACCACGCGGCTGGAGAAGCCCATGCGGGTCAGGAACATCTTCATCTGGCCGGAGGTGGTGTTCTGGGCCTCGTCGAGGACCATGAAGGCGTCGTTGATGGTGCGTCCCCGCATGTAGGCGAGGGGGACCACCTCGAGGGTGCCGCGTTCCAGATGACGGCGGAAGCGGTCGGGGCCGAGGATGTCCTGGAGGGCGTCGTGGAGGGGGCGAAGGTAGGGGTCCACCTTCTCGCCCAGGTCGCCGGGCAGGAAGCCCAGGTGCTCGCCGGCCTCGACGATGGGCCTGGTGAGGACGATGCGGCTGACGCGACCGTCGCGCAGGTCGGCGACGGCCTGGGCCATGGCCAGGTAGGTCTTGCCGGTGCCGGCGGGGCCGTAGCAGAGGACGACCTCGTGCTGCATCATGGCGGCGATATAGCGGCTCTGGCCGCTGGTCTTGGCGTAGAGGGGCTTGCCCCGATGGGTGACGAGGACGGGCTGGGTGACGAGCATCTGGGTATCGGCGCCGGTGTCCTGCTGGACCATGCGGAGGGCGTATTTGACGTCGGAGGAGGAGGGACGGCGGCCGTCCCTGACGGCGGCCAGAAGGGCTTCGAGGACGCGGGCGGCGACGGCGACGGCGGCGTCGTCGCCGCTGATGAGCAGGCCGGAGTCGCGGTCGAGGATGTGGACGCCGGTGACCTTCTGGATGAGGCGGAGGTGGGCATCGCCGGGGCCAACCAGGGCCTCGAACTCGCCGGGCTCCAGCTCAAGCCGCAAGCCGGCCGCCTGCTGTTCGGGCTTCGGGATGTCGTCCATGCCTCTGTCCTCGACACGCGCGCCAATAGGGATCCACGGACGGGGCTGCCAGGTCACGGAGCCCCGGGCCCGTGGCCGTCACGATAGCAATGGGACTAAGGGAAAAGGCCGGGAAGGCGCGGGCAATCCCGACCCACGTGCCGGGCTTCCCTGGCCACTTCAGTGTACCTCCGTCGAGGGGGCGGCGTCAATTTCGTGGCGCTCGTGTCCCCGCGTGGCGTGGGAGCGCCGGGGGCCAAGGGGGCAGGGCTTGCCGCGGTGGTGGCGAGCGGGGATAATGCGGCGGGTTCAAGGCCCATGGACGATAGCACGCAGATAGTCTACGTCGTGGCCTTCCTGGCACTGTGGGTGCTGCTGGTGTGGCGCGACGCCCAGCGGGCCCAGCAGATAGCGGCCTTGCTGCAGCGCACGCGGGACCGCCTGGCCGCCCTGTCGCTGGTGGGGACGGTGCTCAGCGGCGTGGGGATGACGATGCTCCTCATCGGCGTGTACATCAGCCTGACGGCGGGGCAGGGGCCCGGTCTGACGCCGGCGGCGCGGCGGACGGTGGCCGTGGGGGCCCTGGCGCTGATGGTCGGGTGGCTGATGAGGATAGGCGCGTGGACGCTGTGGAAGCGGCGGCGAGGACGGGAGCAGCAGCAGTAGAGGGCGCGGGGCACCGATGTTCGGCCCGCCGGCGCCGAGGGGACGGGGCTACTCGTCGGGCCAGTCAAAGCCGCGGCGCTGGGCAGGGGCGAGAAGGTAGGTAAGCGCGCCCGTCAGGACGATCAGCAGCCAGAACACAACGCCCCCCAGCCACAGAAAGACAGGGCTGAACCCCAGCAGTGGCAGGACGGCGAGGACGAGCCAGAGCAGCCCCAGGAAGCAGCAGAGTCGGTCGGAGAAAGCCCGCAGCGCCGCCGGCCGTCGTCGCCGGCCGAGGCTGAAGATCATCGCCCCGAGGAGCAGGCCCACCAGGGCGCCGGCGGCCTCGGCCTTGAGGACCCGAGGCAGGTCGGCCCCGAGCTGGGAGGCGAGGCGGCCGGCGAAGGTGGCGGGCAGGTGCACGCAGCCGGTCGCGAGCAGCACGAGACGCGCCAGCAGCTTCATCCCTCACACCCGCCCGGGCTTCCTGCGCCCAGTCGCAGGAGGGAAAAGGGAACGCGGCGAGGGCCGGCGTGGGGTGGACCTCAAGGACGATCAGCCCGGCTCGGTGGTTGGCCGTGCACGCGAGCTCAGTCGCCCGCCTGCTCGATGCGTACGCGAGTGCCGGCACGCACGCCGCGGAAGACCGTGGGGTCGCCCTCTAGGTGGCCGAAGACGGTGACGGGATCGGCGGGACGGATCTCGTCACCGATGCTCATGGGGGTCGGCCCGAAGAAGATGCAGAAGGCGGATCCGGGGGGCCAATAGCCCAGGTCGCCGGCGTCCACCGTCTCCTGGGGGACATCGGAGCCACAGTCCACGGGGATGCCGAAGTAGATCTCGTCGCCCCAGGTCTGCCCTCGCGCCTCGAGGGGCAGGGCGTCCCAGATGCCCTGGGCCGTCCGGGTGTCGTTGAGCAGGGCGTAAGCCTCCACGTCCCCCGCCACGATGCGTATGCGCTTTGCCATAGCAGTCCCTCCCGCCGGCGGGGCGCGAGCGGCCCCGGCCGGGGCCGCTCGCCGAACCGGCCAGGTGATCAGCGAAGGGGCGCCAGGTCGGGATCAGGCCATGAACTGCTGGAGGTGCTTGGCCCCCATGATGAAGCCTTCCTCGCGACCGACGGCGCCGTCCTCGTGCTCGATGCTCAGAACGCCGTTGAAGCCGGCCTTGCGCAGGCGAGAGATGTAGACGCCCCAGTCCACCTCGCCGAGGCCGGGGATGACGAAGCGCCACCAGCCGCCCGCCTGGCTGCCGACCCAGGCCTTGCGGTGGGCGACGATCTCGGTGTCCTTGGCGTGGGTGTGGAAGATGCGGCTGCCGAAGACGTCCACGGCGCGCAGGTAGTCAATGTCCTGCCAGACGAGGTGAGAGGGGTCGAAGTTGAGGCCGAAGTTGTCGTCGGGGACGAGCTCGAACATCAGCTCCCACTGGGACAGGTTCTGGATGTTGGTGGCGCCCCAGTTCTCGAGGGCGAGCTTGATGCCCAGGTCGGCGGCGCGCTTGGCGAGCTCGCGGTAGAAGGGAGCGGAATCCTCGCGGATCGTGTCTTCCTTGGACTTGCCCGCCGGGGGCAGACCGGCGGCGCAGCAGAGGATGCCCACGCCCATGACCTGGCAGAGCTCGAGGAGCCTGCCGAGGAGGTCGCGGTTGGCCTGGCGCGCAGCCGGGTCGCTGGAGGTGACGTCCACGTAGGCGGCGAGGGAGGTGATCTCGATTCCGGCATCGGCGCAGACGGCGGCGACCCTGCGGGCCAGGTCCGCGTCGCCGGAATCGAAGTGGGCGCACTTGCCGGCGGCGCTTATCTCGAGGCCGCCGATGCCCGCGCTCTGGGCGAACTTGACCAGGTCCTCGATACCCACGTCCCGCATCGGTGCAGTCAACATTCCGACTTTCATGGCTTCTCCTCGCTCTCGACCTGAGATGTGCAGCCGCGCTGGCGGCTGCCTGAGGCGCCGGGAGCAGATGAACGTGCTCCGAGGCGCCCGATGCCGGGGCTCTCAGCGGCCGCCTCGACCGGCGAGGACGAGACGGACCACCTGCTCTCCGGCGGCCTGCAGGAACTGCTTCGCCCTCTCGGGCTGCATTGCTTCCTCCAGCGTGATCGGGCCGGGCAGGATGCTGAAGACGGCCGCGAAGCCCACCGAGTATAGCGCCTGGGCGTCGAGGGCGACCGATCCTCCCAGCGCCACGACGGGGACGCCCACGGCGCGAGCGACGCGAGCGACCCCCGCGGGAGTCTTGCCGTAAGCGGTCTGCTCGTCAACCCTGCCCTCGGCGGTGATGACCAGATCGGCGCCGGCGACGAGGGAGGGCAGGTCCACGGCCTCGAGGACGATGTTCACGCCCGGCTCGAGCGTCGCGCCGCAGAAGGCCACCAGGCCCGCGCCGAGGCCGCCCGCGGCACCCGCGCCGAGCCTGTCGGCGACGGCCAGGCCTAGATCGCGCTCGATCACCGCGGCCACGTGGCGCAGGCCCTGGTCGAGCTCCTCGACCTGCTCGGGCGTGGCGCCCTTCTGGGGCCCGTAGACGTGGGCCGCGCCCCGAGGGCCGTAGAGCGGATTGTCCACATCGCAGGCGACGCGCACGCGGGCGGCCGACAGGCGGGGGTCGCGGTCGCGCAGGTCGAGGCGGGCGACGTCGCGCAGGCGTCCGCCGGTGACGCGCTCGATGGGGCGGCCGGAGGCGTCGAGGAACCTCACGCCCAGGGCCTGGGCCATGCCGCAGCCGCAGTCGGTGGTGGCGCTGCCGCCGATGCCGACGATGAGCCGGTCGGCGCCCTCGTCCAGGGCGGCGCGGATGAGCTCGCCGGTGCCGAAGGTGCTGGTGCGGGTCGGGTCGCGCTGATCGGGGGGCACCAGGGGTAGGCCGGAAGTGGCGGCCATCTCGACCACGGCCGTGCGCCCGTCGCCGAGGAGACCGAAGGCGGCCTGGACGGGCTCGCCGAGGGGCCCCTCGACCGAGCGGGTGAGGAGGCGGCCGCCGGTGGCGGCGACGAGGGCGTCCACGGTGCCCTCGCCGCCGTCGGCGAGGGGGACCTGAAGGATGTCGGCGTTGGGATCGGCGCTGCGGACACCGGAAGCGATGGCGGCCGCCACGTCCGCGGCGGAGAGGCAGCCCTTGAAGGAATCGGGGGCGACGACGGTTCTCATTGCTGACCTGCGCCTCTGCCCGTGCCTGCAGGCGTCCGCAGGGAGCGCGACCGACGCGGCCGGCGAGATCGCGGCGCCCTGGCCTGGCCGTCGCGAGGGCCCGGGCACGGGCTCTTGGCCTCGGGGCAACCCTACTCGAGCCGCTCCTCGACGCCCACCTCGGCCCAGGCGCGCAGCCAGGTGCGCTTGGTGCCGGCCCAGACCTGCTCGGGCGTCTCGGCGCCGATGGGCGCGACCTCGAAGGTGACCACGGGCTTCGGGGTGGGCACCTCCTGGCCGAAGTAGCCCGCATAGGTGAGGATCTCGATGAAGTCCTTGAGCTGCGGCCAGTCGTTCTCGCCGCCGGGATAGCCGAACCTGGGATGCTTGTCGCCGTAGGCCGGGTCGCCGTGGTCCACGTGCAGGCAGTTGCCGACGTGGACGTGGATCATGTAGGGAAGCGTGGTGCCGACGAGCTCGGCGGCGTCCTCGCCGAGGAGCGGGATGTGAGACAGGTCTATGGTGAGGCCGAAGTTGACGGCCTGCTCGCGCACGCGCTCGGCCAGCTCGGCGGCCAGGGCGCTGGGGCCGATCAGGCAGTGCTTCTCGACGTTGTCGTCGAACTGCTCGAGGCTGAGCCAGACCACGTAGTCGTACTGCTGGGCCTTGTCTATGGAGTACCGGGCGAGCTCGGCGCAGGAATCCACGAGCAGGTCCATCTCGCGCCGGACCTGGTCCTCGCCCTGGGGCATGGGGCCGCTGAGGGCGGCGCAGATGCGGGCGCCCAGCTCGTAGGCCGCGTCTATGGACTTCTTGACTTCCTCGATCGCGGCGCGGCGGGCAGCCTCGTCGGGGCTGTTGAGGCTGAGCTTGTTGAGCAGCAGCCCCGGCTGGGCGCCGACGCCGATCTTCACACCGGCCGTCTCGGCGATGGCACGAAGCCGGGCGTGCATGCCGGGCTGCTCGCTTCGCCGCACCTCGATGACGTTGAGGAGCTCGTCCATCGCGAGGGCCTCGAAGCTCTCGGCGATGGGTCCCTCGTCGCGGATGACGGGGTACAGCATGAAGTGAACGACCCCGAGGTGCATCCTCTGCAGCCAGTCGTGGGACATGTTCCCATGCCTCCTTGGGCCCCTAGGGGCCGGCTAGTGTCGTCGAAGAGAGCCGGGGGGATTCCAGGCCTGGCGCCGTGGGGCCGCAGGCCTCCTCCTCGTGCCCGAGGGCGACGAGAGGTGAGGGGCGACGGCAGCCCGTGGCGGCGGGGGGCAAGGTCGGCTCAGAATCCCATCCCTCGAGCCATCTGCCCGGCGGCGTGGACCCAGGCGTGCCTGGCGTCGTCCCTGGGCCTCATGCGCCTGTCGGTGTAGGCGGCCAGCATCCACAGGTAGTATACCTGATATCCCGGAGCCGCGACGATGGGATGATAGGCGGCAGGGATGACCACGGTGTCGCAGTCCTGGACGATGTGGGCCTCGCGGAGGCTGAGATCGTCGTTGTAGAGGACCTGCACGCCGAAGCCCTGCCGCGGGTTGACGCGGTAGTGGTAGACCTCCTCCATGCGGACCTCGAAGGGGTAGTCGTCCACGGTGTGCTTGTGGGGCGGGTAGCTGGACCAGTTGCCGGGCAGGTTGAAGGTCTCGCCGATGACGAGGCGCTGGGCCTGGGAGACGTTGTCGCCGATGATGGTCTGGACCTCGCGGACCCAGTTCCAGTTGCCGGCGCGCTTGCTGACGACCTGGGCGGGGGTGACGACCTGGGGGCCGCCCTCGGAGGTGGAGGGAGCGGCGCAGATGGCCACCTCGCAGGCGCTGAGGGCGCGGATGGTGAGGGTCACGTCGGGCGGCGACCACAGGCCCGTGGCGGGGCCGGAGAAGACGCCGGCGCGGCCGCCGAGCTCGTGGAAGCTCTGCTGGCCGCAGGTGACGTCCACGAGGCCGGACAGCACGATGAGGCCGAACTCCTTGCCCTTGGTCTCGATGGACATCTCCTCGCCCACGCCTCCACGCCAGATGAACAAGTCAATCAGCTCGTCGGCCGCGGCGTCAGCCACGCGGACGGTACTGAGCCCGGCGTCCAGGTCGCCGGGGATGAAGTAGTTGGCCATGTAACATACCTCCCGGCGCACGGTTCGCCTGGTAGGCCTGGACTCCTTCCCGGAGGGGATCGCCGGGCCGGGGAGGACCTGCGGGCCCGGGTGCCGTGGCGGCCGAGGGCGCGTGGCGGGAGCAGGATTGGGCGGGTTCGTGCGGAAGTGGGGCGCAGGCTTGTCAGCTTCGGGACAGGTGAGGTGCATGCCTTGGAACCCGGGCGAGACACGGACAAGAGGCTCTTCCTGCCCTACATGACGCGCAACGAGGCGAGGGAAGCGGCGACGGAGGCGACCGTGCTCCTGGTGCCCGTCGCGACCATAGAGCAGCACGGCGACCACGCGCCCCTGCACACCGACATAGACAACTGTCTGGCGGTGTGCCTGGCGACGGCGCGGCGGGTGGACCCTGAGCCCAGGTGCGTGGTGGCGGCGCCCGTGTGGTGGTCCATCTCGCCCTTCGACCCGGGGCAGTACCCCGGCAGTATCCGGCTGAGGGAGGACGTGTTCAAGGAAGCGCTGGGGGATGTGGTGGAGTCGTACCTGTTCGGCGGCTTCCGGCGGATCGCTCTGGTGAACGGGCATGGGGGCGGGACGGAGTGGATGATCCCGGACGTGGTGCGGCGGGTGAACCGGCTGGAGTCGCGGCTTTGGCCCGAGCGCGGCCTGCCGCAGGGCTCGCGTGTGGTGACCTTCATGTGGACGGCCCTGCTCGAGGTCTTCGCCCAGGAGGAGTTCATGCGGGCTCGCGGCGACCCCGAAGGCTGCGCGGACTGGCACGGCGGGGACGTGGAGACAGCCCTGCAGCTCTACCTGCACCCGGAGCTGGTGGAGATAGAGCAGGCGGTGGTGGGAACGCGGCTGCAGCCGCTGGAGTTCGCGCCCTACGACATCGGGCATAGCTGGTACTGGCAGTACGTGATCGCGGGTTACCCGGCAGGGCCGCCGAAGGCGGGGGCGATGGAGGGGATCAGCGGTGATCCCAGCCTGGCGACGGCGGAGTGCGGGAAGCGGGTGTTGGAGCTAGCCGAAGAGGTCATCGGGCGTTTCGTCCGTGAGTTCGCCGGGCGATAGGCCGCGCTCGCGGGCGCCGGTGGCCGGCAAACTACCCGGGTGGTGTGGACATGCTCAAGGTACGAGACGGCGGTTGGATTCTGACCACGGCTGCTGTTGCGGCCGCCTTGGCTCTGCTGTGCTGCTTACCCCAAGGAGGTGTCGCCGCAGTGAACATCGAGAAGTGCGCCTATGCCGGCTGGCCCAACTGCTACCGGGTCAGCAACGGCATCGTGGACCTCGTGGCCACGACCGACGTGGGGCCCCGGATCATCCGCTTCGGCTTCGTGGGCGAGCGAAACGAACTGAAGGAGTACGCCGAGCAGGTAGGCACGACAGGCGGCGACGAATGGAACATCTACGGGGGGCACCGGCTGTGGCACTCGCCGGAGCGCAAGCCGCGCTCCTACGGGCTGGACAACACGCCCATCCAGGCGGAGGTGCAGGGGGTGCGCCTGGTGCTGACCCAGCCGACGGAGCCGGGGACGGGGATGCGCAAGCAGATGGTCATCGAGGTGTCGGCGGACAAGGCGGCGGTGCGAGTGACGCACAGGCTGCGCAACGACGGCGAGTGGCCGATCGAGCTGGCGGCGTGGGCGCTGACGGTGATGGCGCCGGGGGGCAAGTGCGTGGTGCCCTTCCCCCGCAGCGATGACCCGGCAGGGCTGCTGCCGAACCGCGGCGTGGTGCTGTGGCCCTATACGGACTGCACGGACGCGCGGCTGATGCTCGGGCGCTGGTACGCGACGCTGCGCCAGGACGAAAGGGCGCAGCGGCCGCTCAAGATCGGGGTGGTGCGGGCGAGCGAGGAGTGGATGGCCTACCTGCGCGACCGGAACCTGTTCGTCAAGCGCTACGACTTCGTGCCGGGCGCGGCGTACCCGGACTACGGGTGCTGCGTGGAGACCTACACGAACAGCGAGATGCTGGAGGTGGAGACGGTCGGGCCGCTGACCGTGCTCGACACCGGCGATGAGCTGGAGCACGTCGAGCGCTGGTATCTGCTGCGCGTGCCGAAGGCGGTGCAGACCGAGGAGGACCTGGACACGGTCGTCCTGCCCCTGGTCCAGCAAGAGACGCGCTAGGGCGAAGGCCGGGGACGACAGGCCGGGAGGGCGACAGGGCCGCGATCCGGCGCGCCGGTCATGCCACGGCAGCCACGACCTGCGGCGGGCGGGCCATGGCCTCGGCCACGACGACCCGATCGCGCCCGGAGGTCTTGGCCGAGTACAAGGCGCAGTC
The DNA here is from genome assembly GCA_964608495.1 of uncultured Armatimonadia bacterium. GTDB lineage: Bacteria > Armatimonadota > Zipacnadia > Zipacnadales > FEN-943 > JAKORR01. The sequence continues at coordinate 38,650 of CAZSOQ010000013.1, forward strand.
GGCAGCCGTGAGGAGCCCCTCCGGCCGGAGGAAGTTGCCGTTGACGTAGGCAGCTACCCCGGCGCTGGCCGTGACCTGGATGGCCCCGACGGCGGTGGGGACCGGCTGGGCGCGCAGCCGCTCGAGCAGCCGCTCGCAGGCGCGGCGCCCGTCTACGGCGTCGGTGTGGGGCATCAACACGGCGAACTCCTCGCCCGCGTAGCGGAACAGCAGGTCCCCGGAACGGAAGGACCCGCGGAGGAGGGCCGCGACCTTCGTGAGGATCTCGTCGCCCACCAGATGGCCGAAGGTGGCGTTCACCTGGCCGAAACGGTCCAGGTCCACGAGCGCGCAGGCCAGCGCGTGTCTGTACCTGCGGGCTGCGCCATAGGCGCGCTGCGTCGCCTCCGTGAGGAAGGCCCGGCTGTACAGGCCCGTGAGCGAATCGGTGAGCGTCAGGCCATAGCCGTCCTCGGGGGCGGGTACCCAGGCGCCCGGCGCGGTCCTGCCCCTCGCCGCGAGCACGGCCTGCCACAGTCGCCGGAGGGCGTAGGGTAGCACCTGCAGGTGCGACAGGTCCGGCTCGCGGATCAGGCACTCCACGGTCCCCTCCCACCCCAGGGAAGCAACCGGGCGCTGTTCGTGCGGGTCGGCGAGCACGATCGTGGGCAGGACGTGCCCAGCACGGCGCAGGCGCCTGAGCAGCCGCCAGGCCGCCGGGTCGTCGGGCCCGCTCGCCACGACCAGGACGTCGAAGGGCTGCTCGTGGGCCAGCGCCGCCAGACACTCGTCGTCGCCGGCAGAGGTGACACACTTCAGTCCCTCCGACCGGAGCGCCCGGGCGGCCAGAGCGGCGTGGCGGGAATCGCCATCCACCAGCAAGACTCTCATGGGGTCCTCGTCACTGAGGCCATGCGCGGCCGCAAGACCGGGAGACAACGGCGGCCTCAGCTCGCCGAGTGCAGCGGCGTGACCTTGATATCGGCAACCCACGTGCCAGTTTGAGGCCCGGCAGGGGGCGCAGTCCCC